>JBKKCR010000079.1:0-25771 GCA_046712825.1 Actinomycetota bacterium
CTCCGTACGTCGTCGTGTAATCGACGATGCCCGCTTGGCATTCGACGGTTGCCTTCGTTGGCTCGAGGCCGCCGGTCGGCGCACCGGCTTGGAGCGCGCACCCCTCCGGCGAGGTCGCGGGGCCACCGCTGCCGTCGGGCTGGAAGTACATCGATAGGTCGGCGGCCTTCACGAACTTGGGTACGTTAGCGAGGTTCTGCTTCTGCGGCGCCAGTTGAACGAAGCTCGTGCTCACCAGCCGCGTTCCGAGGGTGTCGGTCGGGTCGCGGACCCATTGGTCTCCGGTGACGTCGATCGTCCACTTCCCGTAGGTCACCTTGGGCGGCTGGACGAGGCTGCCGGTCGCATCCTCAAAGGGTTCGACCAGATCCACGAACACCGATGACAGGCCGGTGTCTTGCGACACGGTGCCGGTCGCGACAACGACGCCGGCCGCGTCGGTCACCGTTATCCCCCAGACGAACAGACCGAGGAGGTTGCCGAGAGCGGGTATCGACGTGTACGCGACTGCGGCGTTGAAGGCTTTGGTTGTCGGAGGGACCTCAACCTCGTAGGACATGCTTTCGAGGCCGCCGACGGTCGCCGGCAGGGTCGGCGTGAACGTCCAGAGGTCGGTGGAGAGAACCTTGAACTCGCGCTCGGCCAGCACTGCGGCGTCCCGCTGTGCCTGGAGCTTGGCGAGGAGGGCCGGCCCGAAGTCGGCCCGGCGAACGAGAGCGATCGCATCGGCTGCGTCGATCCAGCCGTATCCCGCGTGCCAGAACGGCGTGCCATCCCGGAGCCGGGTCGACGTCACCTGCATAACTTCGCGAACCTGGGTCGGCGTGAGGCTCGGGCGCGCCTGCAGCATCAGCGCCGCCAGCCCTGCGACGTGCGGCGCGGCCATGCTCGTGCCCGAGGCCGTCGCCGTTCCCCCGGGCAACGGGGGCACGGTGGCGAGGTTCACGTAGGTGCCGGTGGGCGTGCCGCTCGACACGATGTCGCTCCCGGGGGCGCTTATGTCGGGGCGGTACATGCCGATCCGGTCGCCGTCGAAGCGCACATGCTCGGTTTCGGGGAGGGGAACCGGGATGGAATTGTCGAAGCGAAGCCCGCCGGAGCTAAAGGAAGACCGCTGCGCGGAGGTCGTCCCGGAACCGACCGAGATGACCCACGGCGCGATCGACCACGGGTTCACCTGCATCTGGTCGTAGCTGTTACCGGCGGAGAACGTGACAACGACTCCGGCGTCGGCCACCGCTTTGGTCGCGACGTTGATCGGATGAGCGGGATCGAACACCTTGAACGTGCTTCCCCAGGAGTTGTTGACGACGTCGATGTTCCACGCTTCATGGTTCGCGACGATGTGCTCGAAGGCGGCGATGATCGTGAAGACGAACGCCACGTCGCCGGTCGAATAGCCGATCAGCTCGGCGTCGGGGGCCATGCCGACCTGATCGGGTGTCGTCGTGCCGTCTGCGGCGACGATGCCGGCCACGTGCGTGCCGTGACCGGAGTTGTCCGAGTTGTTGTACGGAAGCTGGTCGACCGGCAGCACGAGGGTGCCGGGAGGCATGTTCGGATCGACGAAGAGGCCCGTGATCCCGAGGTACTCGGGACCCACGAACTTGACGTTGTGCGTGACGTGGTCGGCGAGATCCGGATGGGTGGCGTCGATACCCGTGTCGAATATCGCGACGCCCACGCCCTTTCCGGTGAGGTTGGTCGGGATCTTGTCCGCGCGGACGGCGGCGCGAGACTCGCGCGAGTGCCAGTCGAGCCTCTCGTTCGGATAGACATCGTTCGCGAGACCCTTCGCTACCGCGTCCCGCATCTGTCGCGTCGTGCCGAACACGATGGCCAGCGGGAGGTGCTTCATCGGCTGCACGGTGAGCCCGAGCTTCCGCAGGGCCTTCGCCTTCGTGGCGGACGGCGGCGCGCCGGTGAAGGTCGCGATGCCGATGAGCCGCTGAGACGCGCTCGCCGGGATGGCCAGAAGCTGGGAGAGGCCCGGCTTGGAAGCCGGGCGGCTCTTCTTCGAGCCGGCCGGACTGCCGGTGGCGGGCGCCAAACCGAAAGCGAGAAGGGCAACGAGAGCGAAAGAAACGGTCCGGTTCAGGCGCATCCCAATCCTCCACGACACTAGAGAGCCGACTAAGCAGTTCGACGGCGGGCGCCGGGCCTCCTGGCCCCCGGGGAGGAGCGAACGCCGCATGTGGAAAAGGAGTCGCGCTTCCCGAGGGCGAATTGTCCTTACTTGTCTGCTTGAACGCCGATCGGGAGGCCAGCCGTGTCGCGACGCTCGCTCACGAAGATGCTGCTCGTTGGGGTCGTGCTCCTGGGATCCCTCGGAGTCCCGGGGACCGCTCCGGCCGACGGCCCGACGCACTACGTCGAGATGAGCGACGGGACCCTGATCGCGGTCAACGTCCAGCACCCCACGGGCGCCCAACCCCCCGGCGGCTGGCCGACGATCATCCAGATCGACGGCTATGGCGGAGCCTCCGATCCGATGGACGCCGACAGCGCCACCTTCGGCAACGGCAAGTACACGACCGTGCACATGTCGCTGCGCGGCACGGCCTGCTCGGGTGGGCAGTTCGATCTCTTCGACCGCCGCTCGTCGGAGGACGGCAGACAGGTGATCGAGTGGATCGCCGACCAGCCCTGGTCCAACGGCAAGGTCGCGATCTGGGGACACTCCTATTCCGGGCTGACCGGCTGGCTAACGGCCTCGACCCAGCCGCCGTCTCTCGTCGCCATGTCGGTCTCCGGGCTGATCGATGATCTCTATCGGGGCATCGTTTACATGGGCGGCGTATCGAACTTCGGCTTCCCGCTGATCTGGACGGGCGCCTACCGCCCGGCTTCCGAGCACACGAGCGGAACGATCCCCGGCTTGCAGTCGGGTGACGCGACTTGTCTGGCGAACCAGCTCGGGCGGGTTCCGCCCGACGTGGCGGACAACCCCATCCTGAACGGCTTGCTCGCGCTCGGCGAGGACGGCCAGTGGTGGAAGACGCACTCGACGATCACCTACATCGACGCGATCAACATCCCGACGCACATCGTGCAGAGCTATCAGGACGAGCAGACCGGCCCGCGCGGGTCGAACCTTCTCTGGCAGCGGCTCGATGAACTGAAGCCGGAGCTGCCGAAGCGGTTACTGCTGACGAACGGGGTTCACTCGACCAACACCGCGCCGCCACAGATCCGGGACGACCGCATCGCGTTCCTCGACTGCCACGTGCGCGGCGTGTGCTCCGGGGACATCCTCGATCAGTCGAAGCGGGTCAAGGTCTTCTTCGAGATGCACGACGTCGAGGGTTCCCTCGAACCGAACGGGGTCCTCGCCGATGCCAACTGGCCGCTCGATGTGACCCAATGGACGCGCTACTACTTCGGGACCGGCAATGCGCTCGGCCCGACGCCGCCCGGCGCGAACGAAGCGGCGGATCCGTACGTCTCGGGATCCAAGCGGGCAGGCGCCTGGGTCTACTACGCAACCAACGTTGGAGCGGAGCTGACGACCGCCGACCTTCCCGATGAGGTTCGGTACCAGACCGAACCCTTCGCACAGGACGTCGGCATCGCAGGCCCCATCGACGTCTCACTCTTCGCGTCGTCGCTCGCCGTCGACACGGAGTTCTACGTCGAGGTGAACGACGTCGACGCCGACGGCAACATGACGCGTCTCCAGCGCGGCATGCTCAAGGCGTCCCACCGGGAGCTCGACCTCGCCCAGACCGACTTCACGCCCGACGGCGAGATCTACCGGCCGTACAACCCGCACACCAACACGCTTTTGAACCTCATCACACCCGGAGAGATCTACAAGTACGAGATCGAGGTCTTCCCGCTCGGTCACGTGTTCCGCGCCGGGCACCGGCTGCTGCTGCGGATCACGACTCCTCCGATCGCCGACTCGATCGCGTTCTACATCCAAACGACGCCGCCGGGCGTCAACCAGATCTTCCACGACGCCGAGCACCCGTCCTCGATCCTGCTGCCGATCGTGCCGTTGCCGGCGCTCGGGGCGCCGCTCGGCTGCGGCCAGCAGGTCGGATTGGAGCGGTGCAACCCCGGGGCGTAACGGGAGAGGAATCGGGAGATCGGCTCTGCGCCGGTGCCGCGGGTGTCGCTACAGTAGCGGCATCATGCCCCACCGCCTGCGCCCTTTGACGATGCTCGCCGCTGCGCTGTTGTTGGCGGCGCTGACGGCCGGATGCGGCGGCGGAACGTCACAGGCGACGCCCGAAGCGTCGAGCCCGGCACCGGCCCGGCCGAGCAGTACCGCGAAGCTCAAGATCCTCCTCCCCAAAGCGGGGGGCGCCCAGGGCGGGTCCAGCGTAACGCTGCGCGTCGGGCTCACCGACGCGCAGCTGGTTGAGTTCACATCGTCGAACCTCAAGCCGAACGAGGGCCACCTGCACGTGCTCCTCGACGGTCGTCTCATCTCGATGACCCTGGGACTGGAGCAGAAGATCCCCGACGTCGCGGTGGGCAGCCACGTGATCCGGGTCGAGTTCGTGGCCGGCGACCACGCGCCGTTCGCGCCGCGCGTGGTGCAAGAGGTCACCTTCGAGGTGACGTGATGGCTCGCTCGCGAATGCTCGTCCTTCCGTTGGCGGCTTGCGGCGCTGCGATGCTCCTCGGTGCGTGTGCGATCGGCGGCGGCGTACCGACCGTGATCGCGGACGCCGAGCCGATCCCCGGCGGATGCCCTCCATCGATCTGCCCGCAGCACACGCCCACGCAGCCGCCACCGCCCGACGAGCCCTCGCCGGATCCGACCGCGACGGCGAGCAAGCCCGGCCAGCCCAAGCCAAAGCCAGATCCCACGTCGCCGGGAGGCGTGATCCCGGGACCCGGGACCACGCCGACACCCGGCGCAACGACCACCACGGCCCCCGCGACTCCGGTGGCGCCGTCGAAGACGCGCTTCGCCGCGTTCCCGTTCTCCGCGTTCCCCTACGACCAAGCGTTCCCCCGCGATCCGCCGCCGCCTCCCGCCCCGCTCAGCCTCCCCCCGCCGACCGGGTTGGTCGCACTCGCGGCCGTCCTCGCCGCCGGGGTGGCCACGGCGGCGAGCATGGCCGCGCGCCGTCGTTCGTGGGGCTCCACACCGTTGCCGGGAGGTGCCGCTTGAATCCATCCCGCTTCGCCCGGGCCGCGCTCCTGCTCGTACTGGCGGCGTGCACCTCGACCGTCCGCTCGGATGCTTCGCCGATCAAGCTGGGAACGCTGTATCCGACGAGCGGCGTGCTGCAGCACTACGGCACCGAGGAGCTTCGAGGCGTCGAGATCGCCGTCGAGCTCTTCAACTCGCGCGGCGGTCTCCACGGGCGGCCGGTCGAGCTCGTGAGCGCCGACGCGCCCGACATCGACACCGGATGGAGCGAGGCGTACCGGCTCGCCGGCGAAGGCGTTCCCGTGATCATCGGCTCGTACTCGAGCACGCTCTCGCTGGCCGCCAGCGAAGCCGCGCATCGGCAGGGGATCCTCTATTGGGAGACCGGCGCCGTTGCCGACCTCGTGACCGGACGCGGGTACCCGGAAGTGTTTCGAATGGGCCCGTCGGGTGCGGTTCTCTCCGCGCAAGCCGCCGGCTTCGCCACGCAGGTGCTCGCGCCGAAGTTCAAGATCGCGACGAAGGACCTGAAGGTCGCCGTGGTCTACGAGGACGACCCGTACGGCTCGTCGGTCGGCGACGGGATCAAGCGCGAGGCGGCCTCGAGAGGGTTCCGGCTCGTCGGCAGCTTCCCTTACGACCCCGCGAAGGAGGACTTCGCCGGAATCCTCTCCTCGCTCGCGCGACTCGAGCCCGACATCGTCGTGGCCGCGAGCTACCTCCACGACGGGGCGCGCTTCCGAGAACGGCTCGTGGCATCGGGGCTGAAGATCAAGGCGCTGATCGGGAAGTGCGCGGCCTTCTACACCGCCGAGATGGCGAAGCTCCTCGGCTCGAAGATCAACGGCGTGTTCGTGTCGGACAAGCCGATGGACATCGCCCCGACCGCGCTCACGACGGAAGGACAGGCGCTCGCGGAGGAACTCCGGTCGCGTTACCTCCACCGCTACGCCGGCGTTCCCGAGGCCGCGGCCTACATGGGCTTCTCGGGCGCGTGGGCGTTGCTCGCGCACACGCTTCCTCACGCCCGATCCCTGGCCCCGGCGGACATCGCCGCCGCGGCGCGTACCATCGATATCCCGGACGGGAGCCTGCCGAACGGCGCCGGCATCCGATTCGCGCCGGCCGGCGGACCCGAGGCCGGGCAGAACCTACGCGCCTTCGGGGTGGTGTGGCAGTGGCAAGATGGGAAGCCGGTCCTTGTGTGGCCGCCGGCCGCCGCGCGCGGCGCGCCGGAATTCTCCTAGCGATCGGGCTCGCGAGCATGGCCGCGTGCGGCGGCGACGACGTCCCGCCGCTGCCCGGCGAGTTCCGCCGCCTCGAGCAGCGTGAAGCAGGCTGCATCGCCTGTCACGACGGACGCAAGGTCGCGGAGCTGGACCCGACGACGATCGCGACCCCGTCGGGCCACTCGTCACTCGGCGCGTCGAAGATCCTGAGTGGGCTCTCGAACGAGGATCGGGCGAACCTCGGGCTCTAGGACTTCTCCAGGATCGCGATGTCGTCGGGCGAATCCCCGACGGGTACGGTCCTGATGATCCGGTCTTCTTTCGTGTCGATCACAGACAACGTGTCGGACCCGAAATTCGCGACGAAGAGCAGCCTGCCGTCGGGGGAGATCGCGATCCCTCCAGGCTCCTGCTGCACGCGGATCGTCGCGACAACTTGGAAGGTCAGGGCGTTGATCACGCTCACGGTGCCGTCGGTCTTGTTCGTCACGTACAGGCGCTTACCATCCGGCGCCATGGCGAGCAACGACGGATCCTTCCCGACTTTGATGGAGCCGAGGATCTGGAAATCGTCGGTGGATAGGACCGACACCGCGCTCCACGTCTTGCTCGTCACGAACGCGTACTTGCCGTCCGGCGAGAACACCGCGTCGTAGGCGAAGGGCCCGGCCGGATGGCGCGAGACCAACGTTCCCTTCGCCGGGTCGATCTCGCTGAGATCGTTGGAACCGCGGTTCACCGCCCACAGGCGGCCGCGGGGGCCGGCGATGATCTCGTGCGGCGCGAAACCGATCGCCTCGGTCTTGAGAACGGTCAGCGTCGTCGTGTCGATCACGGCCATGTAGCCGTCGCCGCAGGCAACGAACGCGCGCCCCGCCGCGAACGCGACGTTGACCGGACCCACGCAGGTCTTGATCGAAGAGACGACTTTCCGCGAAGCGATATCGATCACGGAAATGGAGTCGCCCTCGATGTTCGACGCCCAGATCCGCTTGGCGCCGGGCTCGATATCGACACCGTGCGGTTTTCCGGGAAGCGGGATCCGTGTGATCAGTTTCATCGATGCCCCGTCGACGACGGCGACATCCTTGGAGTTCGTGTCGGCGACGAACAAGGTGCCCTCGAAGCTCGGAGACGAGCTACAGGAGCCGAGGACGAGCATGCACGCCAGCACAACGAGTGCGGTGCGGGGTTTCACGGCGTCGGAGGGTACCACGCCGGCCCGATGCGGAAGATCCGGCAAAGACCTTAGTGCGACCCGGCCGACCGAGGCTTCTGGGCCGGTAGGATTCGCATCTCATGGATGGCTTCGCGGTCGTTGCGCGCATCGTGCTCGTTGGTGTGTTCGCCGTGTCCGGGGTCGCGAAGCTCCTCGACCGCGAGGGAACACGGCGGGGGGTTGAGGGGTTCGGCCTGCCGGGCTCGCTCGTCGGTCCGATCGCCTTCGCCCTCCCGCTCGCCGAGATCGCGATCGCGATCGCGCTCATCCCCGGCGCCTCCGCAAGAGCAGGGGCGGTCGCCGCCATCGCGCTGCTTGCCGCGTTCACGATCGGGATCTCGATCAACCTCGCTCAAGGGCGGCGCCCGGACTGCCACTGCTTCGGACAGCTGCATTCCGCTCCGGTTGGACCCGCGACCCTTGTACGAAACGTGTTGCTCGCGGCGGCGGCGGGGGTCGTCCTGTTCGGCGCCGGCCCCGACGCCGGCGGCAGCGTCGGCGACGCGATCGGGGACCTCGACGGCACCGGGGTCGTCCTCTTGAGCATCGCGGTCGTTGCGATCGCCGCCGCCCTCGCGCTCCTCGGACGCCGGGGAAGGACGATCATCACCGGTACGCCGCCGGAGGCGGACGCGGCCGCGCAGCAGCCGGCGGGGCCGCCCATCGGAAGCGCCGCGCCGAGATTCTCACTGGCACGGCCCTCGGGCGAGACGGTCGCGCTCTCCGCTCTGCTCGCGCGGGGCAAGCGCGTGCTGCTCGTCTTCTTCTCACCGTCGTGCGGTCCGTGTGTTCGGATCGCGCCCGAGCTTGCACGCTGGCAACGCGAGTTCGCGGACACCTTGACGGTGGCCGTGTTGAGCAGCGGCGCCCGGGAGTCCGTACTCGAGAGCGCGACGAAGTACGAGATCGCCGACGTGCTCGTCGATGAGCGCGGTGAGGTAGCGAAGTCGTATGGATCTCGCGGCACGCCGGGGGCGGTCTTGATCGACCCGAGCGGCGCCGTTGCCTCCGCCCACGCGTCGGGCGATGGAGCCATAAACGATCTACTCATCGACGCCTTCGGCCTGACCGAGGTCGTTGCCGCGGTCGCAGCTGATATCGAGGCCAAAGCCGAAGCATCGCACGAACACGATGACCGGCAGGGACACGATCACGAGCCGGCGCAACCGCCGGCAGCGGACCTTTTGGACCCTCAGAGGATCGGAGTGGCGTTCGTTCCGGTCGGACGTCGCGATGTGTCGATGGCCGATCGCGAGGGGGAAATGGTTCTGATCGACCGCGCTTCCGGGGGCGTGCACGTGCTCAATCCGACGGCAGCGATCGTGTGGCAATGCTTGGACGGGACCGGCTCGGTCGACGAGATCGTGGGCGATATCGCCGACGTTTTCGGGCGCGATCAGGATGAAGTTCGAGACGCCGTTCTCGAGGTCGTGCAGCGGTTCGGCCGGCAGGGCTTGCTCGAAGGGGTCGGGATCTCGCCGGAGGAACCGGCGCCTGCCCAGCCCGCGCCCTAGATCGGACGGTTCAAAGGCCGATCGGCACCAGCGCGTTGCAGGAGACTTCGCGCAGCGCGGGCCCGGGGACGATCCGGGCGCGCCTCACGAGCACCTTGGGTGGGTCCCGTTCCGCGCGTCGAGCCAATCGCCGATCGCGTCGTTCGTCGCCGGGGCGTTCGTGTGAAGCATGAACGAGTGCCCGGCTCCCGGCACCACGTAGAGCGTCTTGTCGGAGGCGCGCACGAAGTGGAGCAGCTCGTTCTCGCCGAAGTGCGCCGGGAAAAGCACGTCATCCTCGGCCAGCACGAGCAGAACCGGACCGTCGTACAGCGGGACCACGAACCGCGAAGGTTGGAAGCTGATGGAGAAGATTTCGCCCGACGGGGTTAGATTCGCCAGCGCGTTGTCGAGCGCCACCACGTCGGGGTCGGACAGCGATGTGTAAAAGTCGGCCGCCCGCGTCTTCGGGTCGCGCTCGAAGTACATGTAATCGTCTCGCAGCGCCGAGAGGTTGTCGTGCCGAACCCATTGACGCAGGAGCCAGTGGTTGTTCACGAAGGGCTCGTGGGTGTAGCCGGTCGCGATCAGGACGCTGGCGAGCCCCGGATATAGGCCGGCCGCCAGCTCCACGACCTCCGTGCCGGCCGAGTGTCCGATAAGGCCTACGCGGTCGAAAGCGTTCGGCGACACCGCCTCGTACGTTCCGCCGACGAGCTGCCGAGCGATCTCCGCGGTCATCTCCGCATACCCCTCGACGGTAAGTGTGTAGCCGTTCGGTTGGTTGGGTGAGCCGGCACCCGCAGACTCGCCGTACCCCAACCGGTCGATCGCGACCATGCCGTACCCGCGCTGCGCCAGCGCCTGGGCCACCGAGTACGTCTCGGGCTCGAGCGGGAAGTCCCATGCCCATTGCCCGTAAGAGAGCCCGTGCATCGCCAGAAGGACCGACGTCGTGCAGCCGGCCGGGCGGATCAGCGTTCCCTTGACCGTGAAGGACTTAAGCGGGTCAAGTGGGTTGGTCACCTGGAAGGCGACCGGCTCACGGGTTATCAGGACGGAGCCGGTCGATGGGCGCGTGGCCAGCGGAAGACAGAGCAGGATCGAAAGTCCGAGTGCCACCCTGATCCGACCCATATGGCCCCCCCTACGACGGCAACGGGATAGTTCCGCTTCGCTCCGGCCGGTTCCTGCCCGGCGGCCTGTTTGGCCGGGCGGCCATCCTCGGGTCAGACTGAGCTTCCGGCCGACCGATGAAGGAGCGCGAGATGAACGATCCCGACATGCTCGTCCGCGAGTTCTGCCAGACGTGGTCGAAGAAGGACCCGGATCTCCTTACCGACTACTTCACCGAGGACGGCGTGTACCACAACATGCCTATGCAACCCCTCGAAGGACGCGAGGCGATACGCGGGTTCCTCACCGGGTTCCTGTCGGCTGTGGAGACCGCCGAGTTCCGGATCCTGCATCAGGTGGCGTCCGGCGATGTCGTGATGAACGAACGCGTCGACGTCTTCCGCACGACCGAAGGCCGAGAAGGAGCTTTCCCCGTCGCCGGCATCTTCGAGATCCGGGACGGCAAGATCGCCGCCTGGCGGGATTACTTCGACATGGCCCAGGTCACAGCGTTCCTGACCGGACAGGGCTGAGCGGGATCACCCGCAGATCTCACAAGTGGCGCTGAAGGCGCTCGCCGGCGCGAGCGGCACCTGGATCGACGACGCGGCGCCCGCGTTGCGCTGCACACCGTAGACACCGCCGAGCAGGTTCATCATCTGGTCCGGGATGGGCAGCAGATGCGGCACGTCCGAAGTCGTGATCGTCACACGCAGCTGATGCCCGGCGGCCAGGCGCGTGAACGTCGGGAACACCTCGATGTCGAAGCGCGTGACCTCGCCCGGGGTTACCGGCTCCACGGAGTCCCTCGTATAGGGATGCCACGGGCGGATCGGTCTGCCGTCCGGTGCCGTCCAGGTTCGCTCCGAGTCGAGTTGCCGGAACGATCCCAGCAACGCGCCCGCGGAGATCTGCGTGGCGGCACCGCCGGGGGCAACGTCGTAGAGCGTGACGATCAGCTCGGTGTCCGGGCGGGTCGAGGTGGCGAAGAGCGTTGCACCGATCGGGCCGGCGAGAACGGTGTCCACACCGAAGGGGGCCGATGTGTAGGAAAGCGCGGCCGGGCCCGGCGGCGAGATCAGCTCGGGGCCGGCGCAAGGAGCCGGAAGCCCGCCGGCCAAGACGAGCGCGCCGGCACCCCACTGTTGCGTGGACAGCGTGCACGGGTTGGAGACGCCCGTGAAAAGGATCGAGTCCTCGCCGCTCTCGGCCGTCGGCGCCGTCGTCGAGAGCGTGCCGCCCTCGTCTAAGAAGAACGTGGTGGGCGTCGCCTCTTGCACGGGGTAGCGCGCCACATCAAGCAGACGGCCGGATCCCATCTCGTAGGTGTGGAACGGTGCCGGCTCGTCGCCCATTCCGGTCGGCGCGTCCTTGAGCCACGTGTCGAACCATCGCAGCATGATCGGGTTGAGATCGATCCCCTCGCCGTACTGCACGTGGTACCACGGCCCCATCAGCAGCTGATAACGACCCGTGACCGCTTGCCCAGGCTCCATCGGAGCATCCACCGAGCGCCCGGCGTACGCGTTCTGGAACCCCGAGTACAGCAGCGGCGTCCCGCGCTGGAATAGGTCCCGCCACCCTCCGACGAGGAACGCCGTGATGTCGTTGTCGACGATCCGTTGGATCATCCGGCTCGGCGTCCGTTCGTTCCAGTAATCGCCGTGGAACGCTTGTTCGCCGTTGGTGACGATGTTCGCGACGATGCTCGCGTGGAAGTCCGTGAGCATGCGGGAGTGATCGAGCTCGACCTTCGGAAGCGCCTGCGGTTCGCTCGCGAGCTCGAGGATCGGGTTGCCCATGTTCGCGAGGACCATGAGCGGCAGGTACCAAGCCGCGAACTCGATGTCGACGATGCCGCCCTGGAAGATCACGTCGCGGTAGAGATCCGCGCCGGCGACGATCGGGAAGATCGCCTTGAGCGGCGAGTCCGGTCCGATCTCCGCCGCCGTCATCATCTGGATGAGCCCGAGGTACGACGGTCCGGTGGTTCCGACGCGACCGTTCGAGTTCGGCAGCGCGGCCGCCCAGTGCACGAGCGCGGCACCATCCTTCGCCTGGATCGGATCGAGGGGACCCCACGAGCCCTGCGAGCCGCCGGTCCCGCGGATGTCGGCGATCACGTGGATGTAGCCGCGCCCGATGAGATACGGGTTGGCGGCACCGGCGAGTGCCTGAATGTAGCCGCTGATCGTCTTCCCGTACGGGGTCTGCGTCAGGATCACCGGGAACGGTCCGGTCGCGGCCTTCTTGGTCGTACGGTCAACGGGGTAAAAAACGTCGGCGCGGAGCACGGTACCGTCCGCCATCGTGACGGGAACATTGTTGGTTTCGGCCATGTCGTAGATCGCCGGGCCGGGCGTCCAAACCGCAGCGACATCGGTGCTCGCGCGCGGGAGGCCGGGCACCGCAACCCCCACGGCGAGCAGCAGGATGGCCGGCAGGAGGGCTGCGCGGGGAAGGCGAGCGGTGATGGGGCCCCTCTTCGATGCCGCACGCTCCATCGCCCTTGCCTCCGTCTTTGGGTACGTCAGCGTTCCCCAGAAATGGTATAGTACCTGAAGCGATGAACGCAAGCCTCGACCCGGCGGAGTACGAGCGGCTCCCGAGCGGACGCCACCGGCTGACGCGCGACGCCGTGCTCGCCTCGCAACGGGGGCGCCTTCTCGAGGCAGGCGTCGAAGTCGTAGCCGAGAAGGGATACGCGGCTGCCACGGTCGCCGACATCGTCGCCCGGGCCGGTGTCTCACGAAGGACCTTCTACGAGCAATTTCCCGACAAAGAGGCTTGCTTCCTCGCCGCCTACGAGACCGGCGTCGATATCGTCCTCCGCACGATCCGCGAGGCGATCGAAGCGGTGCCGGTCGACGATTGGCGGGCGCGGGCGCGGGCTAGCGTCGAGACGTTCATGGAGGTCCTCGCCGTCGAGCCGGCATTCGCGCAGGCGCTCCACATAGAGATGTTTGCCGCCGGGCCAGCCGCCCTCCGCCGGAGGGCGGAGGTTTTCGGCCTCATCGCCGAGCTCTGGCGAGGGCTACACGCACGGGCAAGGGAAGAGGATCCTCGCCTGATGGCGCTCCCCGACGGCGCCTTTCTCGCGCTCGTCGGCGGCCTGGACGAGCTGATCCGGGAGTGCCTGCGAACCCGGGGGGCGGCCGCGCTGCCCGATGTCGCCGAATCCGCGCTGCATGTGGTTTTCGCCTTCCTTGGGCGGCGAAACCCGCCTCGGGTTGAGGTCCGCTGGGGCACGGCCGGCGCCGGTCCCTCGGAGGAAACAGGCCCCGCTGCGTCGAACCGCTCCTAAGCGGCCCCGTCGGGCCGCTGATTCCGGCTCGGAGGAAAGATATGCGGCGTCTGGCCATCCTGACCTTGACCATCTGCTTTGCGGCGCTTCCCACCATCGCGCGTGCCGATCACATCCCTCCGCAGCTGGGGATCTTCCCGGCGCCGCTTCCGGCACCTCCGGCCATCCTGTCGGAGGGTCCGATCAGGTTCGTCGGCAACACATCAACCGGCCGCTCCTTCGCCGGCACGCTCGGCGAAGTCGCCCCGTTCACGCGCGACGGCAAGCGGTACATCGTCGCGGGCTCTTCCGTGTACGGCTTCGCCGTGATCGACGTGACCGACCCCGCTTCGCCGACAACCGTCAGCGAATACGCCTCGGCGTTCGGGTGTCCGGGCTCCGCTCTCATGCAGGTGACCGAGGGCAGCACGGATCCGATCGAGATCGCGCTGGCCTACGGCGGGTGGGAGAACGACATCTCGTGGTCCCCGGACGGTCGGTGGGTGGTTTTGGGTATGGACGCGCCGGGCCGTTGCCACGACCCGATCTTCGGCGGCATCGAGATCGTCGATCTCTCCGACGTCGCCAACCCCAGGCTCGTACACCTCGTGCGCAACAACGGGCAGTCACACAGCGTCACGCTCGACCCGCTCCATCCGTGGCTCGCCTACATCTCGACGTCGGACAGCGAAGACGTCCTCTACATCGTCGACTACAAGATGTGCATGGATATCCCGGCCGGTGCGTGCACGCCGACCGTCGCGGCGGCGGTGTTCGACTACGACTACTGGCCCGCGCTGTACGACAAGGCCGAGAAGCGAGACAAGACGGAGGACGGCTGTCACGACCTCCGCTTCTACAAGGACCGGGCATACTGCGCCGCCGTCGGCTCGACGATGATCCTCGACGTTTCCAAGGTCTCCGAAGCAACCGGCCGGCTGTCGGGCACGCACCTGACCGAGGGGCAAGACGCGTGTTCCCTGGTCGACGCCGACCCGACCTTCGCCCCGGGCATCAAGGTCACGGATTGTCGAAACTGGCACAAGGACGTCTTCCGCGACCGCAAGGCCAAGGTGGTCAACATCCCGCTTCTCTCCGTTATCGACCACGACGGCAGCAAGCCGCCGAGCGAAGACATCTACGTCGCGCATCAGGCCGAGGCGATCGCCGATGGCAAGATCATGATGATCACCGACGAGCGCGGCGGCGGACTGGGCACCGATGTGTGCCCCGGCGGCGGCGTCTGGTTCTACGACATCCGCGACGAGAAGAACCCGGTGTTGATGAAGCAGCCCGACGGCAGTCCCGGCGCGTACTTCACGCAGTGGAACATCCCGAACATCCTCGGGCAGAACCCGAGCTGCACGGTGCACTACGGCAAGGAGTTCGCCGACGAGAACCTGCTCACGTTCGGCTGGTACACGAACGGGATGCGGGTCCTTCGTTACTACCCCGACTTCACCAAGTCTCCGGCCCAGATCCGTTTCGAGGAGATCGCAGGGTTCGCCGGCCTCGATCTGACGATCGATTCCATGGTTTTGCAGCGCAATCCGGAGAACGCCGACGAGGTCTTGGTGTACGCGGCGGGTGCCCTCAGAGGGATCGACGTCTGGGCCGTGAACACGCCGCGTCTCACCCGCGCTGCTGCGTTCGGCGGGGCGGTCGCGAAACCCGCGCCGAAACCCGAGCCCGTCGCGCCGCCGAAGGTCGGCGGAACGAAGACGACCAGAGGCGGCGCGTTGCCCGGGACGGGGATCGCCGATCCCGGCGTCCTCGCGTTGATCCTGCTCGCGCTGGCGCTGGCAGCCCACTCGCTGAGGCGCAAGACCGCCCCCTGAGCACTGCGCGACGCCCTCGCACGCACGTTGAAGCCGTCGCAGGTTTTCACGAACCAGCGGCTCACGCGCTGGTTGGCGTGAGCCTTGCGCGACGGTCGGTCTCCGGGTGAGAGTTAGCGCTCGATGAGCAAGGAAGACATACGGCCGGATCTCTCCGACGTCCTGCGCCGGCAGGCAGCGACGCGAGACGAGGCTCGCTCGGAAGCGGTGGAGAAGCGCCACGCATCGGGCCGTCGGACCGCGCGGGAGAATCTGGCGCATCTTTGCGACCCGGATAGTTTCATCGAGTACGGGTCGCTGGCCCTCGCCGCGCAGCGAAGCCGGCGAAGTGTCGAGGAGCTGATCGCCAAGACGCCGGCGGACGGCCTCGTGGCGGGCATCGGGCGCATCAACGGCGAGCTTTTCGACGACGACCGTTCGCGCGCGGCGGTGCTCTCGTACGACTACATGGTCCTGGCCGGCACGCAGGGGTACCTGAACCATCAGAAGAAGGACCGGCTCTTCGAGCTGGCCGAGCGCCAGCGCCTCCCGGTCGTCTTGTTCGCCGAAGGAGGTGGGGGCCGACCGGGCGACGTCGATGCCCCGATGGTCGCCGGGCTCGATTGCATGGCGTTCGCACTCTTCGCGCGGCTGAGCGGGCTGGTGCCGCTCGTCGGGGTTGCCTCCGGCTATTGCTTCGCCGGCAACGCGGCGCTCCTCGGGTGCTGCGACGTCATCATCGCGACGGAGGACTCCAGCATCGGGATGGGCGGCCCGGCGATGATCGAGGGCGGCGGCTTGGGGACGTTCCGGCCGGAGGAGGTCGGGCCGATCTCCGTCCAGCAGACGAACGGCGTCGTCGACGTCACGGTGCGCGACGACGAGGAGGCCGTCGCGGTTGCCAAACGCTATCTCTCGTACTTCCAGGGTTCGATCGAGAAATGGACCAGCGCCGACCAGACGGGGCTACGCGACGTCGTTCCGGAGCACCGGCGCACCGCCTACGACACGCGGCGCGTCCTCTCTATCCTCGCCGACACCGACTCCGTGCTCGAGCTGCGCCCTCGCTTCGGCCGGACGATCACGACGTCGCTGGCTCGCATCGAAGGACGGCCGATCGGTGTGATCGGGAACGACCCTCGTCACCTCGGCGGGGCGATCGACAGCGCCGGCGCAGATAAGGCCGCGCGCTTCATGCAAATGTGCGACGCGCACGACCTCCCGATCCTGTTCCTCTGCGACACGCCGGGATTCATGGTCGGACCGGAGGCGGAGAAGTCGGCTCAGGTTCGCCACTTCGCCCGCATGTTCGTCACCGGCGCGAGCCTCACCGTTCCCTACTTCACGGTGGTGCTCCGCAAAGGCTACGGCCTCGGCGCCCAAGCGATGGCCGGCGGCAGCTTCCACGCGCCGCTCTTCACGGTCGCGTGGCCGACCGGCGAGTTCGGCGGCATGAACCTGGAAGGCGCGGTGCGTCTTGGATTCCGTCGCGAGCTCGACGCGATCGACGACGCCGACCAACGGCACGCCGCCTTCGAACAGATGGTTGCGGCCGCGTACGAGCACGGCAAGGCGCTCAACATGGCGGCGCATTTCGAGATCGACGACGTGATCGACCCCGCCGACACCCGCGCGCTGATCGTGAACACCCTCCGGTCGGCACCGCCGACGCCGGCCCGCTCGGGCAAGAAGCGGCCTTCCGTCGACCCCTGGTAAGAAGAGCCCCATGGCGGACATCACTTCACGGCTCGAGGAGATCGTCGGCGAGCAGAACATCATCGCGGGCGACGCGGCGGGTGAAGACTACGCCCACGACGAGTCGCTGACGGCGACCCCCCAGTGGCCGGCGTTCGTGGTCCGGCCGGCCTCGACCGATGAGGTCGCCAGCGTCGTAGCGCTGGCGCGTGAGCACGGCGTCCCGATCACCGCTCGCGGCTCGGGCACGGGACTTTCCGGTGCCTGCATCCCGCAGGCCGATGGGATCCTGATCTCCTTCGAGCGGATGAACCGGATCCTCGAGATCGACCTTTCCAATCACGTGGCCGTCGTGCAGCCGGGCGTTACACTCGACGAGCTGGACAAGGCCACCGCGGAGCACGGTCTCGTTTACCCGGTGTACCCGGGCGAGAACTCGGCGAGCCTCGGTGGGAACGTCGCGACGAACGCCGGCGGCTTACGCGCGGTGAAGTACGGCGTGACCCGGCACCAGGTGCTCGGCCTGACCGCGGTGCTCGGGACTGGCGAGGTCATCCGAACCGGCGGCAAGTTCGTGAAGGCGACCACCGGCTACGATCTGACGCAGCTGATCATCGGCTCGGAGGGTACGCTCGCCCTCGCGACCGAGGCGATGCTCAAGCTGTACCCGCGCCCCGATCACGCCACGACGCTCCTCGCGCCTTTCTCGACCCTGGACGAGGTGACGGTCGCGGTCCCGAGGATCGTCGGAAGCGGCGTCGGACCGTTGATCGTCGAGTACATCGACCTGATCTCGATGCAGGGGATCCTCAACAACGCGGGGCTGGATCTCGGCATCCCGCAGAACATCAAGGACACCGCGCTCGCGTACCTGGTCGTCGTGCTCGAGGACCGCCGCGCGGACCGGCTCGAGGAGAACGTCGAGGAGATCGCCACCCTGATCGGCGAGCTGGGCGCGCTCGACGTGTACGTGCTGCCGCCGCAAGCCGGGGTGCAGTTGATCCACGCGCGGGAGCGCGCGTTCTGGGCAGCCAAGGCGGCCGGTGCGCACGACATCATCGACATGGTCGTGCCCCGCGCCTCGATCCCCGAGTACATGGCTAAAGTCAACGATCTCGCGCAGGCAAGTGCCTCATTCCTGACCGGCTGCGGGCACGTCGGCGATGGCAACGTCCACCTGTCGGTCTTCCAAGCGGACGAGGCGAAGCGCCACGACCTGATGCTCGGGATCTTCCGCGCCGGTATGGAGCTCGGCGGCGCGATCTCGGGCGAGCACGGGATCGGGACGGAGAAGAAGCCCTACTACGCGGAGCTCGAGCAACCCCCGAAGCTGGCGTTGATGCGCCGCATCAAGGCCGCTTTCGACCCGGACGGCATCCTGAACCCGGGGATCATCTTCGACTGAACTCAGCCTTTGGCCGAGTGTCGGGCTGCATCCTTCGCGAGCGCCATGCCGCACGTGAGGCAGCTGCCCGGCCTGCCCTCGCTGCCCGTCTGCAACGCCCGATTCTCGAAACCAATCGTCTCCACCGCTATGCCCTCGTGTAGGCCCCAGGGCGTTCGGCGAAGGCCCGAGCGCACTCGAAGGAACAGAAGAACAGCGTCCGGCCGTCGAACGGGAGCCGGGCGGGCGCGCTCGAAGGATCGATGGTCATGTGGCAAACAAGGTCCACCTCGTCGCTTACGGCCGCACGCCGACGATCCGAGATCTCGTAGAGATCAACGGACTCGGATACGTTCTTGAAATGAGCCTTTCCAACCGGACGCACGGCGGCTATCTCGACGGACCCAGCCGCAGCGGCGATCGATTCCGTGCAAAGGGTCTGCCCGGAGCGGGCGTGAGCGGCCACGCGTGCGGCTAGATTGACCGAGGCGCCGAACCAATCGTCCCCCTGACTCACGGCCGGACCTGCATGGATGCCCGCACGCAAGGCGGGGAACATCGGTTCCTTGTCGATCAGCGCCGCGAGATCAAGGCAGCAGGACACCACTTCGCCGGGATCCTCGGCCACGACCATGACCGCATCACCCATCGTCTTCACCAACGCGCATCCCGTTCGAAGCACCTCTCGCGCCATCTGAGCGAATCGAGCAGCCACCGCCGCAGCGTCGAGATCACCGTGCGCCTCGGTGAGTGCCGTGAACCCGGCCAGATCGGCGAAGAGGAACGCCCGATCGCTCACGTAACCGTCACCGTCCCGCGCATCCCCTGTCCGTAGTGACGCGGGATATGGCAGCCGTAGATCAGGGTCCCGGGTTCATCGAACGTGTAGGTGAGCTCGACGGTCCTGCCGGCCGGAACCTCTGCGGAGGCCGGGGTCTGCATCATGGCGTGGCCGCCCATCATCATCTTCTCGTGTTGCTGCTGGACCTCCTCGGTCCCGAGCACGAACTCGTGATCAATCGCGTCGGCGTTGACGAGCACGAATCTCACCGAGGTGCACGCCTTGACGGTGACCATGTCCGGCGCGAAGCGAAGACGACCGACGATGATGCGAACCGACCTATCGGTGAACGATGTTCCGCCTCCGCTTTCACATGCAGCGAGGGCGAAGGCGAAACATGCAACGGCAGCTCTCACTCCGTTCTGCCCCAGCGAAAGCGTTCCGTGAGGCTGCGACATCGAGCCCCCTCCTTGATACCCCCCCAGGGTATACCACACGATCGCCCCACCATGCGGAGGAGCATCCCAGATGCACGGAGACCTCGGAAACTACGGGATCCGTGGAGGCGCCCTGCTCGGCGCGAGCTTCACCCTTAACGACGTCCGCGAAGCGTCATGAGCCTTGCCGTATCGGCGTCCAAGTATTGCCTCCGTCGCTCGTCTTGAAGATCGTCGCAGCGTCCGCGGCGTAAGCGATCTGCCCGTCGACGGGACTAATCGCGAGGCTGGTGGCGGCGATGCTCGGAGGGATCCCTCCGAGGGATGGCGACCACGTCGAGCCTCCATCTCGGCTGTACTTCATGCCCCGCTCAGTGAACGCCAGCACGTGGCTGGGGTCGCTTGGGTCGGCCGCTACGGAGACCACGTAGCCGGTGCCGAGCGCCGAGACGACGCGCCACGTCGCGCCCCGATCCTGAGAACGGAAGAGTCCAGAAGGTGTCCCTGCGAAAACCACCCCAACTGCCGCAGGGGCCGCGAAGCTGAAGACGACCGGGGCGGCTCCCATCATCGAGAGCCGCTGCCACGTCCGTCCACCATCGCTCGAGTGGAAAGCGCCTTGGCTCCCGGAGTCCCATCCGTACAGAGCCTTGATGTCCCCATAACTCACCGTCATCGCATGGAAGTCGACCGGGGGGTCGAGTACGTTCGAAAGCTTTCGCCAACCAAGACCGTCCGGAGACGTCTCTACGCCGAGGGATCCTCCCGTCACGGGATGTCCGCTGCGGAACATCGTCCCGCTCGAGGGATGGAGGGTAAATCCCATGTGGTCGTTGCGGTCTGCCCCGACGTACGACCAGTTTCTGTCGTCTGCTCCGCGGATGAGGCCCGCGTGCGTCGCCACATAGAGCGTGCCCACGTTGTCGACTCCGAGTCCGTGGATGTGATGGAACCTGGTAGCCGGATCCCCTGCCTTCGGCTGGCCCGACACGGTAGATGGTTCATCGCCCCCGCACGACGCAAGCAGGACGGCAACGACCCCGATGAGTGCTGAGAGTCTTCCTCGCACGATCTCCTCCTCGGTCCGACGACGGGATAGGACCGAGAGAGGATCAGATCAGAAGGACGCCGAGTGTGTTGATGTCGGGAAGTCGCACGAATGGATCGCCGCGAGGGTTAAGCCCTTGCGGGCAAGTCGGGACGGACCGGATCAGGATCATCTCCGGCCTCATTAGGAGGAACACTCCGAGGGAGGTCGCCAGGATGAAGCAGCACACGAAGGCGGCCATAGAAGTCGACCCGCCCATATCCCCGGAGGTCATCGGCAACGTCAGGCAGAGGAAGACCGCGAGTACGAGAAGCGCCACCGCTGTGCGCATGGCAGCCGACCGCAGCCGGAGTGTCATCGGAAACGATTGTACAGACAGGAACCCCTAAGGGGGTTCGCTCCACGTCGGCCGCGCTTACTTGACGCGGAACACGCCGCGCATCGAAGGATGCACCCGGCAGAAGAACGTGAAGGTGCCCGTCTCGGTCGGCGTGAACGTCCACGAAACCCGCTGGCTCGGCCCGGCACCGATGCCGAGTTGCTGAGAGTCGAAGTCCATCGGGTCGATCCCGCCGGAGATAACGCCGCTCCCACCGTCGGCGATCGGGTAGTCGACCGTCGTGGGTCCCGTGCAGGGCGCTGCGCAGCGCGTGATCGTGTGCCACATGTAGGCGGCGGTGTCGAGGTTATGGAACGAGATCTTCTCGCCGAGGTTCACGTACGGCACGCCGAGGCTGCCCGCCAGGCCCATGTCGGTCATCCCGAACGTGAAGCCGCCGATCAGCACGTCGTTAAGGTGCTGGCCGTCGGGGGCCGCCGCCCAGTCGGTCGGCGAGGTGCCGGGGCTCGAACCGTGGTTGCCGCTGGTCGGGATCTGCCCGTGCGTTACCTGGCCGCGCTGGCACAAGCGCGTCGCGCTCGCGACGCAAGTGTGTGCGAGCGGCGATCCGTCGGGGCCGTTCGGAACTTTGGCGACCGCCGGGATCGACGGATCGAGAATGACGCTCGGATCGAAGACGTCGACGCCTTCGGGGATGCCTCCGGGAACCACCCACGACATCACGATCGCCATCTGCTCGTACCAGGAACCGATCGCGGTGTCGTAGACGCCGTTGAGCCGGAGTATGTCGCCTTCCTTTACGTCGACTGCCCACCCGTGATCGAGGGTCGAACCCGTCATCGAGTAATCCCATGAGACCGGCGCGTTTCCGATCCGGTCCGTGTTCGGCTCGTCCTGCCAGTAGTACGCCTCCGATATGTTGATGAGCCGCGACTCGGCCCCGCGAACGAGCTCCACCTCGGTTCGTAGGCCTCCGTTGTGGACGTGGCCTCCCATAAGGATCAGCGTCCCGGTCGTTTCACCGCCTAAGGCTTCCGTCGTGATCGTGAAGTCCTTCCCGTGGACTTCGGGGCTGAAGTCTTTCCCCTGCTGCGCGCTCACGTTGCCGTTCGAATTGAAGGCCGCGCAGTTGAGGTCGGGGAAGCGGCACTCGCCGCCGACACCGAACCCGCGTTGGATGTTGAAGATCGGGTTGAGGAGATACTCCTCGGTCTCGGGATGGAAATCTCCCCCTCCGGCGTCCAGCCAGATGTTGCGCGCGTTCGCGATCAGAGGCTTTCCGTCGGGCTGCGGGACGTCCGCGTCCTCTGCCGCGACGAAGTCGAGGTCGTAGAGCACGTAGACCGGATACGTCTGCAGCGTCGCGTTGTGGACCATGTGCAGGAACAGCCATTGATCCATGGCGCCGACGCGCATCCCGTACCGGTAGGGCCACGTGGAGATCGTCTTTTCCTCACCCGAGGCGAAGAACGGTCCCGAGCCGTACTCCGGATAAGTGTTGATCCAGGTGCCGTGGTGGAGATGGACGTTCTCGACCGGCGGGGTGACGCCCTGCGCGTCGACGAGGCCCGGCTTGAAGCGAACGATGTAGCCGTCATAGAGAGGCTTCTCGAACGTGACCGGCTGGATCAAGACGTCGTCCTGTCCCGGCTTGTTGAGGATCGGACCGAACACGACGCGCAGCCGCCGGCACTTCTCCCCGTAATTCAACCCGCTGGGACGCAGTTCGTAGTCGCTGTCGATGGTGCAAGCGCCGGCGTCGAGTACGGTGCCGGCCGGCCCCAATGCCTCGCGGACGGCCTGCCCATGGGGGCTCGCGATCGCGTCGCCGATCGGTTTGATAACGCGAGGGTCGTAGATCGGCGGATCCGCGAACGCGGCCGAAGCTACCGCGAGCAGAACCACGAGCAGACCTGCGAGAGCGCGACGATTCACGGGGCCTCCCAGACGGGAACCTGGACAGAGTTGGGCAAAACGGCCCGGCTAATCTTACCGATCGGTCGGATTCGGTCAAGATCGCACGCGTCACCCCAACGCAGGTCGTACCGAGGACCTCAGGCGCGGGCCGTTCGGCTGTGGTTCCATGGGTTGATGTCGCGCAACGAAACCACCGACCCGCAGCCACGCTGTTTTCTCTGAGCTCTCACGCTTGGACCTCTCGCCCACGCGGCGCACCGTGAAGCGGGCCTTGGTCGGCGGCGGGGCCCTCCTCGGGGCATTTGTTGGTCTGATCGGGATCGAGGTGCTTTCGGCGAGGGGTGGCGAACGGCTCGCCGGATACACACGCGATCAACTCGAAGGAATCGTCGCGCCGGGACCGGGCGATCCGTTGCGCTTAACGTGGATCGGCGATTCGACGGGACGAGGGGTCGGAGCATCGGACGCCATGCACGCCCTGCCGCAAGTCGTTGCCCGGGGACTCATCCGTCCGGTGCACCTGACCGTCCTGGCCGAAAGTGGCGCCCGCGTAGCCGACGCGGTCGTCGACCAAGTGCCGCTGCTTGCTGCGCGGAAGCCTGACTGGGTCGTCGTCGGTATAGGAAGTAACGATGTGATCCATCTGACCTCACGCAGCACATTCCGCCGGCGTCTCGACAGGCTGCTCGACCGTGTCGGAGAGATCGCGGATCGCGTGATCGTCTTGGGCATCGGCGAGTTCGCAAGCACGCCACGTTTTGCGCAACCACTTCGGTGGATCCTAGGAGCTCGAGGGCACCAACTCGATTCCGACGTTCGAGCAGCCGCGCGGGATCACAACGCGTTGTACGTCGATATCACCGGTCGGACCGGCCGGGAGTTCGTAGCGGATCCCGGCCTATATCACGCATCCGATCGCTTCCACCCGAGTGACGCGGGATACGCGCTGTGGGCCCGCGCAACCCTGGACACAATCCGGGAAGCGGGATGGTAGACGGCACACTGCCGGATCCTTCTCCGTCAGAGGGACTGCCCTGTGGGCGCCCGGTGTTCGGGAGCGCTATGCGTGTCCGCGATACCTAGGAAGCTGCCGAGCCGAGCGACCCAAGTCGGGTGCGGATCCTGTCGATAGAAAGCGCCGCCGGTTCTGTAGAGGCCATGAACTCGATGAGGTGACGGACGAACCGCTCGGGCGAGTCACGATGCGGGAAGTGGCCCGAGCCTTCGAAGATCTCGAGCCGGCTCGCAGGCATAGCCTCGTGCGCGTCGTAAGCGTGCGAGACCGGGATCAACGGATCTCGGTCGCCCCACACGATCAGCGTAGGAACCTCGGCGGCCAGATACAGCCGATCGTTCGCACTGACGCGCTGACCTCCGACGTCGACAACGGCGCGCAACGTGTGAAGGAACGCCGAGCGGGTCTCCGGATCGGACAGCGATGAGTAGCTCCGCCAGATCTCACTCAGCCCAGGGGTCGGCCGCATCCGCGCCTTGGCCAGCCATCCCCCAACGGTCATCCCCACCTTGCGAACAGGCTTCGAACACCCGAGCGCGAGCAGATACTCCGCGCCGGGGGCGCTCAACGCTCGGAGCAGTGCGCTCACCTCACGGCCGAGACCGCCCGACGAAACCAGAACAAGACGATCGCAGCGTTCGGGGAACTGATAGGCGAACTGCATCGCGACTCCGCCGCCGAGCGACTGTCCAACGATCGTCGCGCGATCGATCCCGAGCACGATCATCAAGTCGCGGATGCCGCTGGCGAGGGCCCCGAGCGAGTAGTCGCCGCGCGGCTTCGCCGATGCGCCGTGGCCCGGCATGTCCGGAGCGAGGACGGTTGCCGACCGCGCGAGCTCCGGCAGGATCGGCGCCCACGTCTCGGAGCTCCCGGCCATCCCGTGGATCAGCACGACGGCAGGACCTTCCCCGCCGTGGCGATACCCGATCCTGTTCCCGTGAAGGACGACCTCTTGCAGCTCCATCCCTAGCTCGCGCGCTTCTCTTCGAAACGGGAAGCGGACGCATCGAGCTTCTCGAGGAAATCGAAGATCTCCTCGCGCGCGCACTTGGCCTCGTCGTTCAGTCCCTCGAGCTCCGCGAGCCGCCACTTCTTCAGGACGGGGACGAGCACCTGGTCGTGATGGATGCGCAGATCGTAGATCCCGGCGCTCGCGATCCGGATGGCCTTCTCGCGGAAGCCGGGCAGCTCCAACCCCGGCATCGAGAAGCCGAGCACCTGACGGTTCATGGCGAGAACCATAGCGCTCGGGTCGACTTCGAGCGCGGAGCCGGCAACGTCCCGATAGAAGACGTAATGGAGGTTCTCATCGAGAGCGACGCGAGCCATCAACCGCTCGGCGGCGGGGTCGCCGGTGATCGCGCCGGTGTTGCGATGGGCGATCCGGGTCGCGAGCTCCTGGAAGGTGACGTATACGAGCCCGTCGAGCGGGCTCGGCATCTCCTTCGCGTAGAAGCCGCGGCTCACGTGATCCATCCGGCCGCGCTCCAGCGCCACCGGATCGACCCCACGGGTGACGACCAGATAGTCGCGGATCGCGATCGAGTGCCGGCCTTCCTCCGCGGTCCAGCGTCTGATCCACTCGCCCCATGGGCCGTCGCCGCCGAACATCTCCCAGATGGCGAGGTGGTAGTAGGGCAGGTTGTCCTCGGTGAGCAGGTTCAGCTCGAGCGCCGTCTGCGCGATCCCGCCGAGCTTGCTGTCCGAAGTCTGCCAAGGATCGGTCTCGTAGTTCCGCCCCAGCTCGAAGGGAACGTACTCGTGCGGGAACCACTCGGTCGCGGTCGCCAGATGCCGGTCCAGAGCCTTGCCGACAACGGGCTGCAACTCACTGAGCAAATCTTTCGTGGATGGGTTCATCGGCCTCCCGATATATGCCTAGTT
>JBKKCR010000080.1:0-5014 GCA_046712825.1 Actinomycetota bacterium
ACGCGGGAAGTCGACGCGTCGAAGAGCCGGTAAACTGTGCGAAACCGGCCGCTTCGGCCGGCACATAGGACGGTTGGACGCCCGGGTGCCCCGCTCCCGGGCCGTCAGCGCGTGAGGTGAGATGTCCTTAGCGGCACTGCTCGAATCGTTCCGCGGCTCGCCGGTCTTCGGCAAGGCCGCCGACGCCCTTGCCGCCGGCGAAGAGGTCACGGCGGTCGAGCCGGTTCGCCCGCCGCTGGTGGCGGCGCTGGCCGATCGCGAGCCGGGCCCGTGGCTCGTCGTGCTGCCCGGCTCGCGCGACGCCGAACGTTTCACAATGCAGGTCAAGGCGTGGGCACCCGACGCCGTGCTCTTCCCCGCATGGGAGACCCTCCCGCACGAGAAGCTGTCGCCTCGCGCCGAGACGGTCGCCCGGCGGCTCGAGACGCTGCACCGGCTCCGCTCGGTGGACCCGCCTCGGATCATCGTCGCGCCGGTGCGGGCGCTCATCCAGCACATGGTCCCCGGTTCGGAGCGGCTCGATCCCGTCCTCGTTCGCAGGGGCGACCAGGTCTCACTGGACGAGCTCGCCGACCGGCTTGCGATCACCGGCTACAAGCGAACCGACATGGTCACTTCGCGCGGCGAGTTCGCCGTGCGCGGCTTCCTGCTCGACGTTTTCCCGCCGACCGACGACCACCCCGTGCGCGTCGAGTTGTTCGGAGACGAAGTCGATTCGCTGCGGACCTTCGCCGTCGCGAGCCAGCGCTCACTGACCCCGGTCGAGACCCTGGCCGCCTTCCCGTGCCGTGAGCTGCTGCTGACCGACGACGTACGCGGCCGCGCGATCGCGGCACTCGACCGCTACCCGCACTTCGCGAGCGAGCTGCATCGCCTCGCCGACGGGATCGCTTTCGAGGGGATGGAGTCCCACCTCGAGGTGCTGTTCGAGCGGCCGCCGGTGCTCCGGGAGCTGCTGCCCCCAGAGACGCACGTGCTCGTCGTGGAGCCGAAGCGCACCGCCGATCGCGCGGCGGAGATGGAACGCGAGGTCGAGGAGCTCCGCGAGGCCGGCTGGACCGCCGCGGCCGAGGGAGCCGTCGCGCCGGCGGAAGGCACATACGCGTCGCTTGAGCGCGCGCTCGGCGGGCGTCGGGCCGCGCTCACGCCGTTCCGAGGCGAAGGCCCCGAGCTCGAGGCGCGCATGTGGGAACGCGGTCGCGCCGACGTGCCGGCGATCGCCGCTGAGCTGAAGCGGCAGCTCGCCGCCGGATACCGAGTCCTGGTCGGCGCCGAGTCGCAAGGCTCCGCGGACCGGATCCGCGAGATCCTCGCCGGGCACGAGGTCTTCCTGCCGCAGCACGACGGCCGCGCGCTGGCGCCGTCCCGCGGCGCCGTCGCCGTCGCGCCGATCGAGGAAGGCTTCTCGTCCGAGGCGCTCGGGCTGTCGGTCGTCGGCGAGAGCGACCTGTTCGGCAAGCGCCGGCCGCACCGCGAGCCCCGCGCACAGCGCCGCCGGGTCACGCAGATCGAGGTCGAGCCCGGCGACATGGCCGTCCACGTCGTGCACGGTGTCGGGCGCTACCTCGGCATGGAGACCCGCGAGATCGGCGACTCCCGCGCCGACTACCTCGTCCTCGAATACGCGGAAGGCGACCGGCTGTACCTGCCGGCCGACCAGCTCGACCTGGTCTCGCGTTACATCGGCGGCGAGCTTCCGAAGCTGCATCGGCTGGGCGGATCCGAATGGAACCGCCAGAAATCCAAAGTCCGAAAGGCCGTCAAGGACATCGCCGGCGAGCTCGTGAAGCTCTACGCCGCGCGCGCGCAGCAGCCGGGGTTCGCGTTCTCCCAGGACCAGCCGTGGCAGCGCGAGCTCGAGGACGCGTTCCCGTACATGGAGACACGCGACCAGCTCGCCGCGATCGACGACGTCAAGGCCGACATGGAGCGCGCGTCCCCTATGGACCGGCTGATCTGCGGGGACGTCGGTTACGGCAAGACCGAGATCGCGCTGCGCGCCGCTTTTAAGGCCGTGCTCGACGCGAAGCAGGTCGCGGTCCTGGTGCCGACCACGCTGCTCGCGCAGCAGCACTACGCGACGTTCACGGAACGGTTCGCGCCGTTCCCGGTTCGCGTCGCGTCGCTCTCGCGCTGGGTTTCCGCGAAGGAGCAGAAGAAGATCCTCGAAGACATCGCGGCGGGGAAGGTCGACATCGTGATCGGCACGCACCGCCTGCTGCAGAAGGACGTCGTCTTCGCCGACCTCGGCCTGCTCGTCGTCGACGAGGAGCAGCGGTTCGGTGTGACGCACAAGGAATCGCTGAAGAAGCTCAAGACGAACGTCGACGTGCTGACGCTCACGGCGACGCCGATCCCGCGCACGCTCGAGATGTCGCTGTCGGGGATCCGCGATCTGTCGGTCGTCGACACGCCGCCCGAAGATCGTCACCCGGTCCTGACCTTCGTCGGGCCGTTCGACGAGCAGACGATGGCTTCGGCGGTGCGGCGCGAGATGCTCCGCGAAGGGCAGGTCTTCTACGTCCACGATCGCGTGCAGGGGATCGAGGGCGTTGCGCTGCGGCTCCAGAAGCTCGTGCCCGAAGCGCGCGTCGGGATCGCGCACGGCCAGATGAACGAGAAGCAGCTCGAGAAGGTCATGCTCGAGTTCTGGGACAAGAACTACGACGTGCTCGTCACGACAACGATCATCGAGTCGGGGCTCGACATCCCCACGGCCAACACCTTGATCGTCGATCGCGCCGATCGCCTCGGCCTGGCGCAGCTCTACCAGCTCCGCGGGCGTGTCGGCCGCTCCCGCGAGCGGGCTTACGCGTACTTCTTCTTCCCGCTCGAGCGCGAGCTCACCGAGCAGTCGCACGCGCGGCTCGCCGCGATCAGCCAGTTCACCGATCTCGGGTCGGGGATGCAGATCGCGCTTCGGGACCTCGAGATCCGGGGCGCCGGAAACCTCCTCGGCGGCGAGCAGCACGGCCACATCGCGACCGTCGGCTTCGATCTGTACGTGCGGCTGCTCGCAGAAGCGGTCGACGAGGCGAAGGGCCAGAAGACGGAGCCGCGCCGCGAGGTGAAGATCGATCTCCCCGTCGACGCGCACCTGCCCGAGTCGTGGATCGCGAAGGAACCGATGCGCCTCGAGGCGTATCGCCGGATCGCCGAAGCGCCCTCGCTCGAGGCGCTGGCCGACGCCCGCACGGAGCTCACCGACCGGTTCGGGCCGCTACCCCCACAGGCCGATACCCTGCTCACCGTCGCGGCGCTCCGGATCGAGATCGCGCCGCGCGGCGTTCGCACGGTCTCGTTCCAGGGCGGCCGCGTGCGCCTGGAGCCGTTCGTGCTCGCGGAGTCCGAGCAGGTACGCGTCCGGTACCGGTTCCCCGGCTCGATCTTCAAGCCGCAGACCTACACGCTGGTCCTTCCGGTGCCGCGCGACGAGGAGAACGTGGCCGCGTGGCTGCTCGATGCATGCCGCGATATCCTCAGCCCATGACCCGACGCCTCCGTCTGCTTTCGTTCGCGCTGCTCATCCTGGCGGTGAGCGCGTGCGGCCGCTACCTGACAACGGGCGTCGCGGTCGTGAACGGAGAGATGATCACGCGCGAGGCGCTCGACCGGCAGGTCGCAAGCGTGTACGGCAACCCGCAGTTCCAGGGCGCGATCAATCCCGACGACGCCGAGCAGCGTCTGCAGATCGAGCGCCAGGTGATCGTCCAGCTGATCCAGGACGAGCTGATCCGTCAGGAAGGGAAGCGCCTCAAGGTCAACGTCACCTCCGCGCAGGTGAACGAGCGCTTCCAGGCGATCGCCGCCTCGCAGCCCGACGAGATCCAGCGCGAGATCCAGGCGCGCGGGGAAGCGGGGGTGCGCGAGCTCATCAAAGGTTCGATCATCGCGGAGAGGCTCGCGGAACTGGCCGGCGGGACGACGCCGCCGACCGAGGCGGAGATCCGTGCGGCGTACGGCAACGGCCAGCGTTTCGAGGAGATCAGGGTTCGCCACATCCTCTTCCTGGTCCAGGCCGGTGCCGACGAAGCCGCCGCCCAGAAGAAAGCACAGGACGCACTCAAGAAGCTCCAAGGCGGCAGCGACTTCGCGACGCTCGCGAAACAGGTCTCTGAGGACCCGGGCTCGAAGGACGCCGGCGGCGACCTGGGCTTCATCACGCGCGAGGTGAACTTCGACGAGACGTTCCTGAACGCCGCCTTCACGGTGAAGGAGGGAAAGATCTCAGGCTTGGTGCGCACGCAGTTCGGCTTCCACATCATCAGGGTGGACGAACGTCGGACCAGGACGTTGGAGCAGGCGCGCGCCGAGCTAACGGAAGAGATCGCGACGGCGAAGCGCAGCGAGTCGTTCCAGGGCTACATCGTCGAGCGGCTCCGTGCGGCCGACATCGTGGTGAACCCGCGCTGGGGCGACTTCGATCCGGAGACCTTCGAGATCCAGAACCACGAGTTCTTCGTCCCGCCGTCCCCCGAACCGGAGACGCAACCGATCCCATTCCAGTAGGAGGCGATCGTGGCCGACGAGATCGATCTGTTCGGAGCTCTTCGGCCGCATCACGAGTCGTTGGTCGCCCTCGAAGGCGGCCGCAGCCTCGGGTACGCGGAGTACGGGGACCCCGATGGGGACCCGGTGCTCTGGTTCCACGGGACCCCGGGCGCGCGCAAGCAGATCCCGCCGGATGTGCCGGGCCTTTCCGCCGAGCGCCGGATCCGGATGATCGGGGTCGAGCGGCCGGGGACCGGCTTCTCGACGGCGTACACCTACGAGCGGATCATCGATTGGGCCGACGACCTGAAGGCCTTCGCCGACGGGCTCGGGCTCGATCGTTTCGCCACCATCGGCCTGTCGGGCGGCGGGCCGTACGTGCTCGCCGCGTGTCACGCGATGCCGGACCGGGTGAGCGCCGGCGCGGTGCTCGGCGGGATCGGACCGACGCGCGGGCGCGAGACCGCGCCGGGTTACACGAGGATCCTGCCGCTGATGTATCCCCTCCTCGCGGCCGCACGCG
>JBKKCR010000081.1:0-3268 GCA_046712825.1 Actinomycetota bacterium
GGTCGGAATCGCGCTGGATCGTGTGCACCTCACGGAGGACCTGCGACGGCTCGACGAAGCGCGACGCGCGTTCATCGCCAACGCCGCCCACGAGCTCCGCACGCCGCTGACGGCGATCCTCGGCTTCTCGTCGATGGTCGCCAGCGATCCTTTGGGTATGCCGCCGGAACAACTGCAGAGAGCGATGGACGCGGTGCACCGCCATTCGCTCCGCATGCGAACCCTCGTGAACAACCTGCTCGACCTCACCCAGATCGAGGCCGGCAAGCTCACCGTGAACATCACGCCGCTGTCGCTCACGGAGGTCGCGCGTCAAGCGCTGGAGAACACGCCCCCACCTGAGGACAAAGCTGTCACGCTGAACGTGCCCGATGTCTCTGTGGTTGCGGATCGCTTGCGCCTCGAGCAGGTGTTCGCGAACCTGCTGGCCAATTCCTACAAGTACGGCGGCTCCACGGTCGCCGTGGAGGGGCGAGTGGATAACGGCAGCGTGGTGGTAACCGTGACCGACGATGGGCTCGGGATCGCAGAACCGTTGCGTTCCCGGCTCTTCGAGCCGTTCGTACGCGGCGCGGCCGTGGGCAAGGAGGGCTCGGGCCTGGGGCTCGCCATCGTGCGGAGTCTGCTTCGCGCCTTCGGCGGGGACATCTGGTACGAAGAAGCCACCCCACACGGCGCCCGGTTCGCGTTCCGGCTAGAGTGCGCACCCTAAGCCCATGGCGCTCACCGCACTCATCGTCGAAGACGAAGGCGACCTCCGCCTGATGACGCGCATGATCCTCCAGTCGCGTCCCGGCTACGACGTGCTCGAGGCCGAGAACGGCGCGGAAGCGTTAGCGGTGCTCGACCGCTCCGACGTGGACCTGATCCTGCTCGACATCCGCCTTCCGGACATGGAGGGATGGGACATCCTCGCTCGGCTCACCGAGCAAGGCCGCTTCCCGGAGCTTCCGGTCGTGATGGTGTCGGCGCACTCGACACCGTCGACTGCGGAACGCGCGCTCCGCGAAGGCGTCCGCGCCTACGTCACCAAGCCGTTCACATCCGAAGAACTGTTCGACGCGATCGCTCGCGCACTAGCCGCGTAGGGCTAGCCGGCCGGCTTCGGTTCCTGGATCAGCACGGTCCCCTGCGCGGCGGCAACTGCGCGACCATCGTTCGTCACGTCGACCCGAACGACCGCGGTGCGTTTGGTCAGCGAGATGACGGTCGCCTCGGCCGTCACCGTTCCGCTCCGGACCGGAGCCAGGTAGTTCAGCTTGAACTCGATCGAGGCCGCCCAGTAGCCCCGCGGGATGACCGGGTACAGCACCGCGGCGAGCACATGATCGACCATGCCCGCGAGGATCCCGCCGTGCATGGTGCCGAACGGGTTCCGGAACTCCTCTTTCGCCTCGAGCGAGGCGACCAGCCGGCCGGGCTCGATCCGCTCGATCCGAAGGCCGAGGAACTGCGGCAGGCCGGGCTGGGACTCGTTGATCCGCACGAACGCCTCGGCGACCCCCGGGTCGAAATGCTCGAACTGCAGGCCCATGGGCGGCAACGATACCCCTCCCTGCGCCGGGGAAGGGACCCGGCGGACCGGCGTCGAATCCCCACATATCAATCGGGGGAGGACTTTCATGCGCCGTACGCTCGCCGCCGTCTTGCTGCTGGTCTCTTCGTTGCCCGGCCTGGCGGGGTCGCAGACCGAGCCCGCTGAGCCCGCCTCGAAGGTGCGGGCCGGGTACGGAGAGTCCGACTCCTCCTGGCACGTCGGTTCCGGCTCAGGCCAGTACGCGGAGAAGGAACCCAACGTCGTCCATCTGGCCGACGGCGGCGAGATCGACCCGCACAACCAGTCCTGGACGCAGCGCCACTCCTACGGCGTGCATTCCCGGCTGTCGTTCCGGACCGTCCTGGTCGAGGGTTCGAACGGCGAACGCGCCGCGTTCGTGAAGTCGGACCACTACCTCGCGTCGGACGCGCTGTCGCGGCGCGCCGCGCAGATCCTCGACGCGGCCGGCACCTCGGGCGTCGACTACGACCACATCATGCTCATGGCGACGCACAACCACTCGTCGCCCTTCTACTACTCGCCGTCGGCCGGCGTGTGGCTGTTCCAGGACGCCTTCGATCTGCGCGCGTTCGAGTACGAAGCGCGCAGGATGGCCGAGTCGATCGAGCGCGCCGCGGCGGATCTTCGGCCGGCACGGATGGGCGCGACCGTGGTCGACCACACCATCTACAAGGGGAACATCGCCGGCTCGACGCTGGGCGACGACGGAACGCCTGCCGGGTATCCCGATTCGCACGCCGACTTCGGGATGACGGTGATCCGCTTCGACGAGGTGCCGAGCGGCGAGCCGATCGCGGTGCTCGTCAACCACGGCCAGCATCCCGAGTCGCTCGACGACTACGACCTGATCACCGCCGACTACCTCGCTCCCGCACAGCGGATGATCGAGCGCGACATCGGAGCCAAGCTCGTGTGGAGCCAAGGCGACGTAGGAAGCGCGGAGGGCCCGTACTTCCGCGACGGCTACGAGACGCTGCCCGACGGCGTGATCCGCGCGTGGGCACACGTCGGTCACGCGCAGACCGAACGCGGCGCGCGCTACCTCGCCGATGGCATCATCGCGGCGTACAACGCCATCGGCGCCGGCAACGCGGTCGTGCCCTTCAGCACGGACTTCCCGGTCATGGCCGGCAACGCGTGGGTGCCGGGCCCCGTCTCGCATCCGTACCCCAGTGTCTCGAACTGCCGCACGGAGCCGACGGTCGAAGGCAATCCCGGCGCGCCGATCCTCGGCCTGCCCGACTGCGAGCGGCTCGGCGAGACCGACCAGGAGTCGATGCTCTGGGAGCAGATGAAGGCGACCGGGATCCCGCTGCCCGAGCACTACGACGCGCCGTCGTTCGGGTCCGTGCAGGAACACATGGCCCTGCACATCCAAGCGTTCCGGATGGGCGAGGTGCTGCTCGCCTCGTGCGCCTGCGAGGCGCAGATGGATCTGATCCTGAACTTCGAGAGCCGCGCGAACAACATGACCGGCGACATCTTCGACGGCTACGAGTACCCCTGCACCCAGAATCCGGACTCGACGTGGAACTGTCAGCAGGGTTCGGATCTACAGAACACCGTCGTCGTCACCGACGCGGAACACGCGCGCATGGTCGCGCAGGTGCACAACGACGCCGCCGGCTGGGAAGACCCGGGCAACGCGCTCGCGGCGAACGCCGAACCCGCCGACCCGACGAAGATCTGGGGCAACTTCACCAAGGAAGA
>JBKKCR010000082.1:0-2694 GCA_046712825.1 Actinomycetota bacterium
GCAGCACCGCTTCGACCCGGCGAACGCCTGGGATCTGGTGGAGCGCGAGCGCGTGAACTCGATGACGTAGGTGGGCGACGCGATGGCGCGCCCGCTCGCGGAAGTTCTGACGACTTCGCCCAAGGAGCGCGACCTCTCGGCGCTGATCGTCCTTAGCTCCGCCGGTGCCGTGCTCTCCGACGCAGTCAAGGACCAGATCCGCGCCAACGTCCCCAACGTCATGGTTATTGAGAACTTCGGCGCCACCGAGACCGGGCATCAAGGGATGGAGGCGATCGGTGCCGAAAAGCCGGCGAGCGGCCTGCGCTTCATGATGAAGCCGACAACGACCGTCCTGGACGACGATCTGCAGCCGGTCACGGCGGGGTCGGGCGTCGTCGGCCGCGTCGCGCTGAAGGGCCGCATCCCGCTCGGTTATTACAACGACCCCGAGAAGACCGCGAAGACGTTCTTCGAGATCCGCGGCGAGCGCTGGGTACTCCCCGGGGACATGGGAACCATCGACGCCGATGGAACCGTGATCGTGTTCGGCCGCGGCTCGATGTGCATCAACTCTGGGGGCGAGAAGATCTACCCAGAGGAGGTCGAGGCCGCCGTCAAGGCGCACCCCGACGTCTACGACGCCGTCATCGTCGGCGTCCCCGACGAGCGCTGGGGCGAGCGCGTCGCTGCGATCATCCAGCCGCGCGAAGGCAAGGCGCCGACCCTCGAGAGCATCCAGGAGCACAGCCGCACGCGGATCGCCGGCTACAAGATCCCGCGGGTCGTGCACCTCGTCGATCAGATGGTCCGTCATCCATCAGGAAAGCCCGACTACCCGTGGGCGCGCGGCATCGCCGCCGGCCCCGCCACATAGGAGCCCCCATGCACACTCCCGTCTGCGACATGCTCGGCATCGAGTTCCCGATCTTCGCGTTCAGCCACTGCCGCGACGTCGTCGCCGCGGTCAGCAAGGCCGGCGGCATGGGCGTGCTCGGCGCCGTCGCGTTCGCGCCCGACCAGCTCGAGGTCGAGCTGGCGTGGATCGACGAGCACGTCGACGGCAAGCCGTACGGCGTTGACGTCGTCATCCCGGCGAAATACGAGGGCGCCGGCTTCGACGCCTCGAACATCGTCGAGGAGCTGCAGAAGCAGATCCCGGAGCGGCACAAGCAGTTCGTGGAAGACCTGCTCGACAAGCACCACGTTCCCAAGCTTCCGGCCGACGACGCCGCGCCGTCGCCGCTGCTCGGCTGGACCGACGCGACCGCGCGCCCGCAGCTCGAGGTCTGCTTCAAGCACCCGATCTCGCTGCTGGTGAACGCGCTCGGACCGCCCCCGGAGGACGTCGTCGAGGAGTCGCACTCGCGCGGCGTGAAGGTCGCCGCGCTCGTGGGCCGGGCCGACCAGGCGCTACGACAGAAGGAGGTCGGCGTCGACATCATCGTCGCGCAAGGAACGGAGGCCGGCGGTCACACCGGCGAGGTCGCCACGATGGTTCTCGTCCCCGAGGTCGTAGACGCCGTCTCTCCGACGCCTGTGCTCGCCGCCGGCGGGATCGGGAGCGGCCGGCAGATGGCGGCCGGGATGGCGCTCGGAGCGCAAGGCGTGTGGACCGGCTCGATCTGGCTGACGGTCGCCGAAGCCGACACCCCCCCGGTCTCGAAGGAGAAGCTGTTGGCCGCGTCCTCGCGCGACACCGTGCGTTCGCGGGCGATGACGGGGAAGCCGGCGCGCCAGCTGCGGACGGCGTGGACGGAGGCGTGGGACGCCGAGGATTCGCCGGGCCCGCTTCCGATGCCGCTGCAGTGGATGCTGACCGCCGACGCGCAGCACCGCATGTTCCGCTACCAGCCGCGGGACCTGACGGGTTTCCCCGTGGGCCAGATCGTCGGGCGCATGAATGAGGTTCGCCCCGCCCGCGAGGTGGTATACGACTTGGTGAGCGAATGCGCGGAGACCTTGCAGCGGCTACAGGGCCTTCTGGACGAGTAGAGGTCTCACCCTGGCGTGCCCTGTTCCGAGGGATGACGAAACGTTGCCCGCAGTGCGGTCAAGGAAAGCTGTTCCGCCGCTGGTTCACGCTCGCCGAGCGGTGTCCTCGCTGCGGACTGGTTTTCGAGCGCGAGGAAGGAGCCTTCCTCGGTTCTCTCGCGATCAACTACGGCGTCACCGGCGTCAGCACGATCGTGACTGTGGCCATCATGCTGGCCGCATCGTTACCGAACCCATCCGTCTTTACGCTCACCGCCACCGCCATCCTGATGACGCTCTTCCTGCCGCTGCTCTTCTATCCGTTCGCGAAAACGACCTGGGCTGCGATCGACCTGCTGATGCACCGGAAGCGCCGGGCGGCCTGAGCTCGTCTCTCTGATGCCTCAATTCTCGAACGACGGCATCTCGCTCGCATACGAGGTTCACGGAGCCGGCCGACCCGTCGTGATGCTCCACGGCGCCGCGGTCAGCTTCGCCGGCAACTACGGCGCGTGCGGCTGGATCGACCCGCTCACGGCTCGCGGCCTCCAGGTGATCGGGCTCGACTTCCGGGGCCACGGAAGCAGCGACAAGCCGCCGGCCGCAGCACTCCACGGAACCGAGCCGCTCACGCGGGACGTGATCGCGCTGCTCGATCATCTCGAGATCCCGCAGGCGGCGATCGTGGGGTACTCGATCGGCTCGACGGTCGCGCTGCATCTGCTACACACGCATCCGGAA
>JBKKCR010000083.1:0-11128 GCA_046712825.1 Actinomycetota bacterium
CCTGGCCGGTGCCCCCGATCTTCCCATACCTGGCGGAAACGGGACGGATGGCCGACGAAGAGATGCGGAAAGCCTTCAATCTCGGCCTCGGCATGACGATGGTAGTAACGGAGAGGGACGCCGCAACCGCCGTGAAATCGCTTGGGGAGCGAGGCATCGCGGCCTTCCTCATCGGTTCGATCCATCGCGGCGACGGAGGGGTTGTACGTGAGGAGCGCTCGACGTGAGAGCGGTGCCGTGCCGGCAGCGGCGGGGGCAACGCCGGATCCTCTGATCGAGCCGGACACACGGGCGCGCCCATCACACCTGCGCGCCGTCCTTCCCGACGAGCGCCTGAACTCGCTGGAGGACGTCGAACGCGGACGCGCGCATCTCTGGTCCGTCACCTTCATCCTCCTCTTCGGGCTCTCCACCGCTACCGTGATCGTCTCGTACTGGCGGGAGAGCCTCCCGCAGTCGATCGCGCAGGTCCTCGACTTCGGTGCGATCCGGTTCATCTTCCTTGCGCTGTCGCTCGCGTTCGTGCTCCACGTGATCGATCGAGAGCGCCGCTTCAAGCGGGTCACCCACGCGCTCATCGACGCGCGCGCACGCTCGCTCGCGCTCGAGGACCGGCTGCGCGACGTCTCGGCGCTGCAGCAGGTGCTCGTCGCGTTGAACTCTTCGCTCGAGATGGAACAGGTCCTCGAGATCATCCTGCGCCAGTCGTCCCGCCTGCTGAGCGCGACCGAGGGCGCGGTGCTCCTCGTCGACCGCGAACGCGGCGTTCAGACGATCGCGTCGGCCATCCCCGAAGGTCTGACCGGCGAATTCGCCATCGGCGAGGATCTCCCCGGCTCCGTCGCGCGCACGCGTCTCGCGACGCTCGCGGCCGGGCCCGAAGAGGTAGCGCGATTCCCGTGGGTGGCCGGCCGAGACCTTTCGACCAGCATGTGCGCGCCGCTCGTCGCCGGCGGCGAGCTCATCGGAACGCTCATCCTGTCTGCCGGTAAGGAACGGCGGTTCGGCGAATACGACCTGCGCCTGCTGATGCTCTTCGCCGAGCAGGCTGCGGTCGCGATCTCGAACGCTCAGGCCTACAAGCGTGAGCGCGAGAGCGTCTCGCGTCTCGCCGACCTCGACCGGCTCAAGACCGACTTCGTCGCCACGGTCACCCATGAGCTCAAGACGCCGCTCACGTCTCTGCTCGGCTACGCGCAGATCCTCCGCAAGCGCTCGACCGAGCTGAAGCCCGAGCAGCGGGAGGAGTTCTTCACGATCATGGCCAAACAGGGCGAGCGCATCCTCCGCCTCATCGAGGAGCTCCTGCAGTCGAGCCGACTCGAGGCCGGCGCGCCGAAGCTCCGCCGGGAGCCGCTCGACATGAAGACGATCGCCGGCGAGCTCGAGAAGGAGCTCTCAAGCATGTCGCGGAGTCACGACCTGGAGTTCCACGTGCCCGACACGGACCTCGGCCTCTACGGCGACGCGACCGCGATCGAGCACATCCTCACCAACCTCCTCGAGAACGCGATCAAGTACTCGAAGCCCGACACGACGATCCGCTTCAGCGTCGAGGAGCTGGGCACTGAGGTGCACATCAAGATCGCCGACGAGGGTCAGGGCATCGAGCCGGAGGATCTGCCGTTCATCTTCGAGCGGTTCCGCCAGGCACAGGGCAACGGCAAGACCCGCAACTCCGTCGGGCTCGGGCTTTACATCGTTCGGAGCCTCGTCAACGCGCACGGCGGCCGGGTCTGGGCCGACTCGAAGCTCGAGCAAGGGACCACGTTCACGGTCGCGCTGCCGCGACGAAACGGAAGTGAGGGACCCGACGGGGCGGCGCTACAGGACGCCGAACAGACGGGCCGGCTTCTCGATCAGGTCACCGAGGTACCGTAGGAAACGACCCGCCTCGGCTCCGTCGATGATGCGGTGATCGAAGGAAAGCGCCAGCGTCATCACGTGTCGCACCGCGATCTCATCGCCGACCACCCACGGCCGCTTCGTGATCGCTCCCGTCGCGAGGATGGCCGCCTCCGGGAAGTTGATGATCGGCGTTCCCGACTCCATCCCGAACGAGCCGACGTTGGTGATCGTGATCGTCGAGCCCGACAGCTCCGCCGGTGTGATCGTTCCGTCGCGCGCCGCCCCGGCGACGCGAGCGATCTCGCGTGCGGTGTCGAACACGGATAGCTGATCCGCGTCGCGCACGACGGGGACGAGCAAGCCGCGGTCCGTGTCGGTCGCGATCCCTATGTGGTAGGTGCGTTTCACGACGATCTCGTTGCGTTCGCCGTCCCAGGACGAGTTGATCAGCGGGTGCTTCCGCAAGGCCGCCACGAGCGCCTTCACCAAAACCGGCAGCGGCGAGATCTTGCCGCCTTCCGCTTCCGGTGAAGCGGTGAGGTCGGCGCGGAGACGCATCAGCTCGGTCGCGTCGAGCTGGACCCACTCGGTGACGTGTGGGATCTCCGAGTACGAACGGACCATGCGCTCGGCGATCGTGCGCCGGATCGAGCGCACGGGGATCCGCTCCTCGAGCGGGCCCTCCGCGACCGCTCCGCGGCGTTGCACCGGCTCGAGCTTCGTCACAGACGCGACGGCCGCGGGCTTCTCGGCGCCCCGCCCTTCAGACGCGGCGACGATGTCCTCGCGGGTGACCCGCCCGTCCTTGCCGGAGCCGCTGACGCCGTCGATGTCGACGCCCAGCTCCTTCGCGAGCTTGCGCACCGGCGGGGTCGCCAGCGCCCTGGCCGGCACGCTCCGCAACGGCTCGGGCTCGGGTTCCGGCTCGGGTTCCCGCTCGGGCTCGGGTTCGACGTCGGCGACGCCTTGGTCGACCCGGCCGACCTTCTTGCGGCGGCGGCGGCGCGAAGCCCCCTCGTCGGGTCCGTACCCGACGAGCACCTCGCGGCGCTTCCCGGCCTCCGGCGCGTCGGAGGACGTCCTGAACGACACCAGGGGAGCGCCGACCTTGACGCGCTCGCCGACGTCGCCGTGGAGCTTGTCGACGACGCCCGCGTACGGCGAGGGGATCTGCACCAGCGCCTTCTCGGTCTCAACCTCGACGAGCGGCTGGTTCAGCTCGACCTCTTCGCCTTCCTTGACGAGCCAGGAGACGATCTCGGCTTCCTCCAATCCCTCGCCGAGATCGGGAAGCTTGAACTGGCGCACCTCGTCGGCCATCAGTAGTTCAGCACCTTATCGACGGCGTCCAGCACGCGATCGAGGTCGGGCAGGTGCACGTCCTCGAGCTTCGCCGGCGGATACGGGATGTCGAAGCCGCCGACGCGGATCACGGGCGCCTGCAGCGACAGGAAGTCGTCCTCCATGATCCGCGCTGCGATCTCACCGCCGAAGCCGCCGGTCACCTGCGCCTCGTGGACGACGACGGCCCTTCCCGTCTTCTTGACGCTGGCCATGATCGTGTCGAGATCGAGCGGGATCAGGGTGCGCAGGTCGATCAGCTCGATCGACACGCCGTCGGCCGCAGCTTCCTCGACCGCCTCCTGGCAGGTGCGGACCGACGGCCCATAGGTGATCAGCGTCACGTCGGTTCCTTCATTCCGGATGGCCGCCTTCCCGATCGGCAGGCCGTTCGGCTTCAGATCGACGTCCTCGCGGATCCAGTATCGGCGCTTCGGTTCTAGGAAGATCACCGGATCGGGATCCTCGATCGACCGGACCAGGAGCGAGAACGCATCCGACGGCGTCGAGGGCGTGACGACCTTGAGCCCCGCGGTGTGCGTGAAGTACGCCTCGAGGCTCTCGGAGTGATGCTCCACCGCGCCGATGCCTCCGCCGTAGGGGATGCGAACCACGATCGGAAGCCGCATCCGGCCGCGTGACCGGAAGCCGTACTTGGCGAGGTGCGAAACGATCTGTTCGAACGCCGGGTAGGTGAAGCCGTCGAACTGCATCTCGCACACCGGCCGGAGGCCGTACATAGCCATCCCGATCGCCGAGCCCACGATCCCCGACTCGGCGAGCGGCGTGTCCAATACGCGCTCTTCGCCGAACTCCTCTTGCAGCTTGTCGGTGATCCGGAACACGCCCCCGAGTTTGCCGACGTCTTCGCCGAGGATGATGACGTGCGGGTCGTTGCGCATGCTGTAGCGCAGAGCCTCGTTGAGGGCAGCCGCCATCGTTACCGGAGGCATCTATTCTCCCTCGGCGTCGCGGCCGGCGAGCTCTTCGTACAAGAGCCATTCCTCGCGGCGAAGGATGTCGGAGGGCTCGCTGTAGACGAACTCGAACAGCTCGTGCGCGGGGCGCGGCCCGGCTCCGACTATCTCTGCGCGGATGTGGGCGGCGAGCTCCTTGGCCTCGTCGTCCACCTTCTTCTTGAACTCGTCGGTGATGATGCCCTCGAGCTCGAGGTACTTGGTGAATCGCGCGATCGGGTCGAGCGCGCCCCAATGATCCATCTCGTCCTGCGTGCGGTACCGCGTCGGGTCGTCGGCCGTCGAATGGGGGCCGATGCGGAACGTGACCGCCTCGATCAGCGTCGGGCCGTTGCCCTCCCGCGCGCGTCGAACCGCTTCCTGGGCGACGACATAGCAGGCCAGGACGTCGTTTCCGTCGACGCGCACGCCCGGGAATCCATAGCCGATCGCTTTGACGGCGATCGTCGGCGCGGCGGTCTGCTTCGAGAGCGGCAGCGAGATCGCGTACTGGTTGTTCTGACAGAGGAACACGACCGGCGCCTGCCACACGCCGGCGAAGTTCATCGCCTCGTGGAAGTCGCCCTCGGATGTGGCGCCGTCTCCGAAGCATCCGAGCGCCACCGTCTTCGCGCCGTCCAGCTTGGCCGCGATCGCGAAGCCGGCTGCGTGGAGCGCCTGCGTCGCGATGGGGACCGAATACATCGCGAAGCGGTGCTCTCTGACATCCCACATCCCACCGTGCCACGTGCCGCGGAACAGGTGGAGGATGTCGACGGGATCGATCTTGCGCATCATCGCCAGCGCCATCTCGCGGTAGGAAGGGAAGATCCAGTCCCCTTCGTCGAGCGCGTAGCCGGTCCCGACCTGCGCCGCCTCTTGCCCGATGAGCGGCGTGTAGACGCCGAGCTCCCCTTGTCGCTGGAGGTTGGTCCCTTCGAGGTCGGCGCGCCGGGCTAGCGCCATGTAGCGATAGATCTCGAGGAGATCGTCCTTCTTCAGATCCGCCTCGTAGCCGGTGTCGGGAACGAGAGTGCCGTCGGGGTTGAGGAGCTGGATGGTTTCTTTGGGAACGGACGAGGGGTCGACGATCCCCCGGCGGCCCTCCATCAGTTCCCTCCTTCCGGCGGGGTCGCCGCCGTCATGGCTCTCGTGTTCCCGCGGGGTCGCCGCGGTCCCATCCCATGGTCACCGACCGTCGCGAACCCCGTCAACGGAGTTGCTCTTTCACATCCTGCCCAGAACCTCGCCGCGTAACAGTCCGAGCTGGCGGAGACGTTTCTCCATCTCCTGGCGCCCGACGCGGAAGGTTCGCGCGGTCTCCTCGATGTCGATCTGTCCGTTGAGGTCTTTGACCGCCTTCGCGACCAGCGCCTCGGGCATCAGGAGCTCCGCCGCGAACTGGTCGGCTTCGTGCTCGAGCTCGTTCTTCTCCCACTGGACCTGCCGCGGGATCGGCTCGCCGCCGTGGAGCACGTGGTGGCCGATCTCGTGCGCGAGACGCCAGCGCTCGCGGGCCGTCGGCGCGCGTTCCTGGCGCTTGAGCCGAGTGCGGCCGCGGCCGGAGCGGGTCAGCGCATCCCACACGTCGGTCGAGAGATGCCAGGGCCGCTCGTGGTGCAAGCGGAGGTAAGCGAGCACCCGCTCGAGGTCGACCGGCGCCTCCTTGATGCTCGACTGCTTGAGCACCTGCTTCGCGCGCTTGGTGATCAACTCTTGCTCCATGGGAGGCTCACTGTACCGGAGGGTTTCTCGTCGCCCAAAGGGCCGGGCAACATCGTCAGCGCGTGCCGGCCGCGCGGATGCGGTCGCCGGCGATTCGATCGGCGGCAGCGGCTGTTGAGATGCCCTCCGAACGCGCGCGAGAGAAGACCGCGTGTAAGCGGTCGGCGATCGCGGCGGCCTTACCGAGGGCACGCTGCTCGTCGTAGCCGTGCAGCTCGTCCTCGACGTTGATCAGCCCGCCCGCGTTGATGACGTAGTCGGGCGCGTAGAGGATCCCGGCTTCGGTGAGCGCCTCGCCGTGCTCGGGACGCTCGAGCTGATTGTTCGCGGCGCCGGCGATCGCTCGCGTCTTCAACGACGGCAGCGAGGAGTCGTTGACGACGGCTCCGAGCGCGCACGGTGCCAGGATGTCGCACGGCACCGCGAGGATCTCTTCGGCCGAGACGACGTCCGCTCCGGTCTCGGCTGCGAGCACGGCGACGGCCGCCGCGTCGACGTCGGCGATCGTCAGTTGCGCCCCGTCCTCGGCGAGGTGCCGAACCACGCCGGAGCCGACCTTCCCGATCCCTTGCACCGCGACGTGACGCCCGGCGAGCGACGGATCGCCCCACAGCTCCTCAGCGACCGCTTTCATGCCGTGCCAAACGCCGTACGCGGTGACGCGCGACGGGTCGCCCGAGCCCGAGGTCGTCCCGGTGACGAAGCGGGTCGCCTCCGCGATCACGTCCATGTCTGCGGAAGTCGTTCCGACATCCGCCGTCGTGACGTACGCCCCCCCGAGCCGCTCCACCGCTCTTCCGTACGCGCGCAGCAACTCGGGGGTCTTGTCCGAGCGCGGGTCGCCGATCACGACGGCCTTCCCGCCGCCGAGGTCGAGCCCGGCCGCCGACGCTTTGTACGCCATCGCCTTCGACAGTCGCAGCACGTCGCGGAGCGCCGCTTCCTCCGACGAGAACGGATAGAAGCGCGTCCCGCCGAGTGCCGGGCCGAGCGCCGTCGAGTAAACGGCGATGATGCAGTGCAGCCCCGACGAGGCGTCGTGCGCGTAGCTCACGGTCTCGTACTCGCCGGCGATCAGCTCGAAAACATCCATCGGCTGCTCAGTCTACCGGCGTCGCGCAAAGCGAACGGCCGCCCTTTGTGGGCGGCCGCGGCTCCCAACGCCTCAGAACGAGACGGTGCGCAGCATCAGCACTTCGTCGTCGGGCGTCTCTCCGGACGCGCCGTCGACGGGAAGCTCGATGCCCCAGTCGTCTTCCGCCTCGATCCCTGGATTCGCTGCAAAGAAGGCCATCTGTAGCCAGATCGCAGCGGCGTCGGGATTCATCTTTTCGATCTTCATGTGGCCTCCCGGGGTCTCCCAGCGGTCAACGATACTCGTCTGCACGACGATGTGAAGAGCTTTTCCAGCGTTACTTCGGAGTAAGTTCGCGGCCGCTTGAGAAACGGCTGGCCAGTCGTTACCGGGCGGTAGCGTTACCCGCCGGTAGCTCCGCCTCGGGCGGTACCGGCAGCTCGTTCAGACGGTCGATGAGCATCCGCAGCCGCCCGAAACGCATCCGGTCGAACCAAAGAGCGATACGCGGCAGATCGCACGCATCGTCGTCTTTGATCTCCTCCGGAGAGGCCTCGACGGGTTCGATCGTGCCCTGCGTGATGATGTCGGCGAACTCCTCGGAAAGCCGCTTCAGCGTCTCGTCGTCCGGCATCGTCTTGAGCCGGAACACCAGCCGCCCTCCGACGAACCGTTGCGAGTGATAGACGCGATAGAAGCGCTCGATCTCGGCGACGGCCTCGTTGATGTCGTCGGTCTTCATGTAGAGGTGAGCGTCTTCGGGAGAGACGAAGCCGGTTGCCATCAGCTCGTCGTGGATCCATGCGTCGAACTTGGTCCAGAACTTGCCGCCCGGCGGGTCGAGCAGCACGATCGGATGGAGGTCGCTCTTCCCCGTCTGGATCAGGGTCAACAGCTCGAACGTTTCGTCGAGCGTGCCGAAGCCGCCGGGACAGAGCACGAACGCGTCGGCCTCCTTGATGAACATCAGCTTCCGCGTGAAGAAGTACTTGAAGTTGATGAGCTTCGGATCCTCGGCGATGAACGGGTTCGGTGCGGCTTCGAACGGAAGCCGGATGTTGACGCCGAACGAGCGCTCGCCGCCGGCCCCCTCCTGGGCTCCCTCCATCACGCCCGGCCCGGCTCCGGTCACGACCATCCACCCGCGGGACACGATCTCCTTGGCGAACTCACGTGCGGCCATGTACTCGGGATCGGTCGGTGCCGAGCGTGCCGAGCCGAAGATGGTGACCTTTCGTTCGTGCCGGTAGGGCGCGAAAACCCGGAACGCGTAACGCATCTCTTTGAGCGCCGAGTTCACGATCTTTCGATCCAGGCGACCGACGTCGTCCCGAGAGAGCCGCAGCGCCGTTGCGATGATCTCGAACGCGAGGTCGGGATCCAGGGCGCCGTACTGGGCGATGAGGGCGCGGATGCGCTCGTCGATCTCGGAGTCCCCGGTCGAGTACGCGCGTCTGCGTTTCTGAGGAGGCACGACAGCGAGTGTACTTCTCCGCGGTCCGGGCCGGTGCCGGGGTCTATAATCCGGTTTGCGATGGTCCCTGCGGCGACCCTCAAGGTGTTCGAGCCGCTCAGTGGGTTCGACAACGACGAGCGCGCGTACTGGGAAAGTTACGCCGCAGGCGACCGGGCACCGCCCCCTCGCACCGTCCTCCTCGATCGGGAGAACGGACTCAACGGCGCCACCGCCACCCTGGTCGCCGAGCGCGAGGACGGCGACGTCGTCGAGCGAAGAGGCGTCGTGTTCGTCTGCCCATACCGCACGAAATTGCGACTGCTGGCCTCGATCCTGGCGTTCCGCCGGTCGATCCCCGCCGAGGTCGTGCGGGCCTTCATGCCCGAGGACGAGGTCGAGCGAGCCGCCGAGGGGATCGAATCGCTACGGAGCGCGCACCCCGACTGGCGCAACCACATCCTCGAGAGCTCGTGGGAGGTTCCGCTCCACTGGTTCGCTGCCTTCGACGACTCAGAACGCCAACTGATCCGGAACCCAGACGGCTCGCTCGGCATGCGATACGAGACGATCCTCCGCGCCGCGCGCGAGCGGTGCGCCCGAGCCCTCGAGATCGTCCGCGACACCCTTCCCAACCCGTCGGTGGTCGCTCCGCTCGCGGGCCTCAGCCGATGGCTCGAGGACTTCGACGACGTCGGTCTCATCGCGCTCGATTACGCGGACGTCGCGCGGCTGATCCCGGACGAGCTCCTCGAGGAAGATCGGACTTGTCGCGATATCTGGGCGGCCGTCCGGGCGCTCTCCGAAGGCGATGGGGACCGTGCGACGGCCTACTACATGGTGGCCGTGGAGCGCTGGTCGTCCGTCCGCCGGAGGGAGAGTTGGAATTAGAGTGGTCGCTGCAGCGTGCTGACCAGGGGAAACGCCGGTTCACGTTCGGCGCTGGAAAGGCCGGGAAAGAACACCCGTGACAAAAGGTACGGCTCCTCGTTTATGGTGAAGGAGCTTGAAAATCCGGGTGAGAGGGGCGTTCGGCCCATAAGGGCTAACTCATTGTTCGCTCTCAAGTACCACAGGAAATGCTCCGAAAAGACTATAGCGACCGTGAGGAGCAGGCACGACAATCAGGGTCGCAGGCAAGAAATGGGACATCTGGGGCCACGCAAAGGCTTGACCCCAAGGTAAGGAGGAACGGGATGAAGCGGGATCAGTCGTCGGGCGAGACGCTGCTTACCCCCGCCGAGGTTGCTGCGCTCTTCCGTGTGGACCCGAAGACGGTCACGCGGTGGGCGAAGGCCGGGAAGCTCTCTTCGATCCGGACCCTGGGCGGTCACCGCCGCTATCGGGAATCCGAGGTCATGAGCCTCCTGGAAGGCGTAGCTCCTCAGCGGCGCAGCTAAACAGATTCGGATGTGAAAGGGCCGGGACGCCGGCCCGATATAAGCAAACAAGGGCGGCCGCCGGCCGCCCTTGAACATTTCCGGAGCGGCGCGTTAGGTCTTGACCAGGCCGCCCATGTTGCACTCGAAGCCGCCGCCCGGATGTTTGCGGACGAACTTCCCGTCCTTGATCTCCACGTACATGAAGCAGTTGGACTGATGCCGTCCGCCGATGTCGTGCGGGGCGTGCAGCCCGTTCGACGTCCATGAATGGATGTTGCGGAGTGCGGCGAGGAGCCCCTTCCGCGTGATCTTCGCGCCGGCCGCCTGATGGGCCTCCGCGAACAGCCGGCCGGCGGACCAGGCGTAGAAGCCGAAGTAGTCGGGCTTGGTGCCCGGAGCCACCCGGTTCAACCACTGGGCGTAGAGCTGCATCTCGGGATTGGATGAGACCTCCTCGTAGATCGCGCTCGTGGTGAAGATCAGTGAACCGTTCGCCGGAGCTCCCACCTTGAGGAAGTTCTGGCTGTACGCCACCGAATCCCAGTCCATGACCTCGGGAAACCAGTCGGCTTGGTCCATCGCTCCGAGCAGCTTCTGGATGCTCTGGTAGTTGGCGACCATGGTCACGTAGCGGATGCCGTCGTCCTTCAGTCGCTGAACGATCGGCCCATAGTTCGCTTCGAGCACCTGAACCTCGTAGAGCTTGAATTCGTAACCGATGGTCTTGTACCCCTTGACCCGCTGCAACGCGTTGGCCTTGGTGACGCCGGCGTTCAGATAGAGCATGGCGGCTTTCTTGATCGCCTCTGGGTACAGGCTCTTGATGTAGTTCCCCTGCCCGACGGCCAGTTCGGTCGGTTGGATGGGGTTCGCCGCGTAGACGTTGCTCGCCGTCTGACGCGCGGCGTTCACCGTGATCGCGCTGATGTCGGGGATACCGCACTGCTCGCCAGCCTTCGCCCCGCCGCCGTCGAATGCCGACATCGACCCGACGAGCGCGAACGCCTTCGTGCACGCGTCCTGCACCGCCGCTTGATTCTCCGTGTCTCGCGCCTGGGTGTCCTGGAGGATGAGCTTTACGGCGCGACCGTAGAGTCCGCCTTGGCTGTTTACCATCGCCGCCCACGCCGACATCGCCTGATGCGTCGACTTGAACAATCCCGGCTGCACCCCCGAGATATCGGAAGCGACGGCGAGCGTGATCGAGTTCGCGGTGACCCCGGTGTCGGTGGCGCCGCCGTTGCCGCCGGGCGGAACCACGGCTCCCGGCCCGCTCGTCGCGCCGGGGCCGGTCGTCGCGCCCGGGCCGACGGTTGCGCCGGGGCCGACCGTCGCACCGGGGCCGACC
>JBKKCR010000084.1:0-66867 GCA_046712825.1 Actinomycetota bacterium
TTGCTCGACGACGTCAAGGGGTTCATGGCGCAGGAGTCGTGGCACAGCCGCGCCCACGCGTCGGTGCTCGACCATCTCGCCGCGCAGGGGATCGACAGCTCGCCGTACACGCGCGACGTCGAGTGGCTGTTCAACGTGCTCCTCGGCGACGCGCCGCTCGGCATGCGGCGGATGCCGCGCTGGCTCAAACGCCGGTGGCTGCTGCGACGGCTCGCGATCATCGCCGCGATCGAGCACTTCACCGCCGTGCTCGGCGTGTGGATCCTCGACGCGCAGGCTTTGGACCGAGCGGGCGTCGACCCCACGATGATGGATCTGCTCCGCTGGCACGGCGCCGAGGAGGTCGAGCACCGCCACGTCGCCTTCGACCTCTTCAAGCACGTGGGTGGAAGCTACCTCAACGGCGTGATCGCGATGCTTGTGGTCGCGCCGGTGATGCTCTGGCTGTGGTTCCGCGGCGTCCGTTTCTTCATGCGAGCCGACCCGACGGTGACCGCGAAGCCCTCGTGGCGAGCGTTCTTCCGGGCCGGCCGCCGCGGCCTGATCCCGTCGACCGGCATGCTTTTCGGCGCCGTGCCGCGTTTCCTGCGTCGTGACTACCACCCGTCGCACGAGGGGTCGACCGAGCGCGCCCTCGCCTACCTCGCGGACTCGCCGGCAGCCAACGCGTACGGTGCAGCCTGATGGCCGAATACCGCGTCGACGAGCTGGCCCGCGAAGCGGGCACCACCGTCCGCAACGTCCGCGCCTACCAGGACCGCGGCCTGATCTCGCCGCCGCGTCGCGAGGGGCGGGTCGGGCTGTACTCCGAGGCGCACCTCGCGCGCCTGAAGCTGATCGGCCAGCTGCTCGACCGCGGCTACACGCTGGCGAACATCGGCGAGCTGATCGAGGCGCTCGAGCATGGTCACGAGGTCGGCGAGCTGATGGGCCTCGGCGAGGCGCTCACCGGTCAGTGGTCCGATGAGGTACCGACCTACATCACTCCCGAGGAGCTGCTCGAGATGTTCGGCTCGCAGGCGAGCGTGGAGCTGCTCCAGGAGGGGATGCGGTTCGGGATCCTCGAGCCGGAGGGCGAGCGGTTCCGCGTCGCAAGCCCACGATTGCTTCACGCCGGTGCCGAGCTCGCGGCCGCCGGGATCCCGCTCGATGCCGTCCTCGAGGAGCTCCGCAGGCTCCGGCGCGACATGGACCGGGTCGCCGGGCGGATGGTCGCGATGGCCGAGAAGCACATCTTCGCCCCGTACGGCGACGAGCTTCCGCCGCCCGAGGACGTTCCGCGTCTCGCCGAGCTCGTGAAGCGGCTGCGGCCGCTGGCCGAGATGGTCGTCGACGCGGAGCTCGCGCGCGCGATGGAGCGTCACGTCAACGCGCACCTCGGCGAACACCTCACCCGCGTCGTCGAGCACCGGCGAACGCGCGACACCGCATCCTGACGAGGAGGAAAGAGCCATGGCCGATGAGATCGACATCTCTCAGATCGACATGTCGCCCGAGCAGTTCACTGAGATGATCCGCGGCGCCTCGGACGCCGACATCGAGACCGGGATCCGCACCGCAGGGACCGAGGCGGTGCTCGACCGGATCTTCCAAGGGATGCAGGAACGCTTCCTGCCGGAGAAAGCGAAAGGCATCAACGCCGAGATCCAGTGGGTCGTCAACGACGAAGGCGCAGAGCACCCGTACACGCTCAAGGTCTCCGACGGGACGGCTTCGGTGGAGAAGGGCAAGGCAGAATCGCCCCGCGTGACGCTCACGGCGACGTTGGTTCCGTTCCTGCGGCTCATCTCGGGACAGGAGAACGGCGTGCAGCTGTTCATGTCCGGGAAGCTGAAGGTCTCGGGCGACCTGATGTTCAGCCAGCAAGTCCAAACGTTCTTCGCCGTGCCGAGCTGAGAAGGTTCGCGGCGACGGAGACGGCGATCACGCGGGGGCGGGTCCGATCCCGACCACCAGGTCGCAGCGAGCGGCGTCGCTGTCCTCAAGCGTGAGCCGATGGACTTGACCGTGGCTTCGCGACGTGGGAAAGTAAGAAAGTCAGAAAGTCCCACTAGGGAGAAGCCTCGATGGCCGGCACGATCATGCGGGCGAAAGGCCAGGTCACCATCCCGACCGAGATCCGGCGCGCCGCCGGGCTCGAGGAAGGCGATCCGGTCGAGGTCGAGATCACAGATGACGGGATCCTCCTGCGGCCGAAGAAGCTGATCGACGCCGCCCAGGCATGGTTCTGGTCCACCCCATGGCAGGAAGGCGAGCGGGAAGTGTCGCGCGACCTAGTTGCAGGCAGGGTGAAGCGTTACGAAAACGCCGAGAAGTTCCTCGCTTCTCTTGGCGGCGATCGAGCCCCAAAGGCCAAGCAGAACCGATCAAGAAGCCGCTCGGGCCGTGCGACGAAGTAACCCGCGTTGGCTCCGACGTTCGACGTTGCTCGGAGGTTCGAGCGAGACTGGCGTCGACTGACGCCGGATCAGCAGGCAGCGTTTCGGGATGCCGTTTCTAGGTTCGTCGCCGATCTGAAGGCCGGCGTTTTTCGAAAAGGACTTCGGATCAAGGGTATCCAAGGAGCGCCTGGAGTCTTCGAGATGACCTGGGCCCCCAACGGCCGCGCGACCTTCGTGTTCGGTCAACCCGTCCGCGACAGGGAGCCCCACATCATCTGGCGGCGCGTCGGGACCCACGACATCTTCGCGGAGCCCTGAGGATCTAGAGCTAAGGCTGGTCCCAATCCGGGAGCGTGTCGCCGGCTGCCGGCTGGCGCCGTTTCTCGATCCGCGTGCGCAACGCGCGGGGGAGTGAGCCCATCGTTGCCTCGACGCCCATCGTCGCGCGCTCGATGTTGAAGATGGCCCGCTCGAGCCGCTGGATGCGCTCAGGGGAGATCTCGATGCCCTTCAGTTTCCCCTCGTACTCGCGGACCGTGTCGTCGAGCCGGTCGACCATCGCTTCGATCTTGAGCAGGATGCGGTGCGTGTCGCGCAGGATCTCGGGGAGGTCCGTCGCAGTCTTCGCGTTTCCGGTCACGGCCTGAACGCCTTGCTGGAGCCGTCCGACGATGTCACCGATGTCGAGTCGCACCGCTCACCTCCCGCCTGCACCGCACGATAGCGAACCTCACTGCGGCGACGCATCCCGTCGCCGCAGGATCATCGGGAGGCCGTCTCTCGGCCGCAGCGTGGCCGTCGGCCACGGCGCGCGGGTCATCTCAGTAGGGGGACGTCCCGCCGAACATCTCCGGGAGGCGCATCGCGACGCCGATGTCGCCTTTGATGTCGAGCTGACCCTCCATCAGCACGACGGCGGGGTTCTCGCCGGCCGCGAGCTTCACGAGCGACGCGGCACCGATCTGCAGCGTCACGGTGGGGGAGCGAGCCGGCCCGGACCGCGCGGTCGCCTTCGTGCCCACGACCTCGATGGTCCAGACCGCGGTCTCGCCGCCGGTCGCGGGGAAGCGGAGCTCGTGCTGGATCTCGCCCTCGAACCCGAACGCCATCTTCGGGTTGAACGACGCGGCCATCGCGGTATAGAGCCCGCGTTGCACGAGCTTCGAGGAGAAGCGCTTCTCGATGTTCGCGTCGGTCTTGCCGTGGGCCCAGCGGCCGAGGGCATGCGAACCGCGGCGCCGCATCGTTGAGCGGACCTCTCGAACGCCTTCACGTACGAGCGCGCGCGGCTTGAGCGAAACGCTCCGGCGCGAGCGGTGCGCCCGCTCGACTTCGGCTTCTTCGTCGATCAGATACGCCGGCGGCGCCTGGCGCGGCGGCGATCGTCTCGCCAGCGCTCGTTCGATCACCGGCGCGAGACGCTCGGCTTTCTCACGCTCGTGCTCCTCGCGTCGCTCGACGAACTCGGGCATCACGGCCTTGCCGAAGAGTTCCAGCGACTCGCAGATGTCTTCGTGCTTGTTCTTGCCGGCCTGCAAGGCGAAGCCGATCTGGTCGACGCCGACGGCCTCGTAGCGCCGGCAGAGCTCGGCGATCTGCTCCGGGGTGCCGACGGCGCCCCGCATCGAGCCGAGGCCGTGCTGCATGATCTTCACGGCGAGCGGCGCGTCGTCGGCCATGATGATGTCGCGGCTGAAGCCCTGATCGTGACGCCGCGCGAGGAACTCGTCCCACACGCTCGTCAGGCCCGGCGCGTGCGGTGTCACGCCGTAGTAGTGGGCCAGCGCGAAGCCGAAGAAATGCGTCCCGTCGATCCCGCGCTCGATAGCCGTCTGCTCGTCCTCGTGACACATCATCGGGAGTACGACCGCGACGTTCGGATTGACCGCGAACCCCGCCGGGACGCACTCGTCGGACCCGAGGATGTCGTAATACTCCTTCACCCACTTGCCGGCGTCCTCGGGCTCGACGAACGAGAACGACAACGCGCCGATCCCCTTCGACGCGGCGAAGTGGATCGTCTCGCGCCGGGAGCACGCGACCCACAGCGGCGGGTGCGGCTTCTGGATCGGCTTGGGAACGACGTTGCGCGGAGGCATGCGCCAGAACTCGGACTCCCACCCGGCGAACGGCTCCTCGACGAACATGCGGGTGATCGCTTCGATCGCGTCCTCCCACATCGCCCGCTTGTCGTTGCGACGCACGCCGAACCCGCCGAGCTCCGCTGCCGACGAGGACTCACCGGTCCCGAACTCGACGCGCCCGCCCGACACGATGTCGAGCGAGGCGATCCGCTCGGCGATCCGCGCGGGGTGGTTCACGTCCTGGGGCAGCTGCACGATCCCGTGCCCCAGCCGGATGCGGCTCGTGCGCTGCGAGGCCGCGGCGAGCACGACCTCGGGCGCGGAGGAGTGCGAGTACTCCTCCATGAAGTGATGCTCGACGAACCAGACGACGTCGAAGCCCGCGCGGTCGGCGAACTCGATCTGCTCGAGCGCCTCCTCGAACAAGCGCCGTTCGGAACCGGCGTCCCAAGGGCGGGGGAGCTGGAGCTCGTAGAACAGGCTGAATCGCATACGTCCTCCGGTCTACGCCGCCGCGAAGCGGAATTTGTTCCCTTTCTTTTTGATCGTCGTGCGATCAGGGCGTCCGACCCGCCACGCCGCGAACCCGATCATCGCGATCCACACGGCCACGATCGACGCTTGCGTGCCGAAGATGAACCGTGCGGTGAGCGGGTTGCCGATCCGGGACTCACGCATCAGCAGGCGCGAGTCGCGCGCGAACGTCGACGTCCGATCCACCGCGGGGATCTCCTCGGCGCCGATCTCCGGATCGGCCGGCAGGTAGACGGGCACGGCCATGATCTCGCTGCCGCGGTGCAGGCGGACGAGCGTCTTCGCTCCGCCGGTGACCGGCAGGGGAACGGCTGTGCGGTAGCGTCCGGACTCGATCCGCTCGAGCGGCGCCAGCACGAGGCGACCGCTCTGCCACGACATCGTCTCGAACCACGCGGCGCCTTCCGCCGCATCGGCCGGTGAGAGTGTCACGTCGACCAAAGCCGAGTCGCCGACTCGCGTGAGCGAGATCGCGGCCGTCACGTCGTCCGCGGTCGTCCGCTTGAACGGAAGTGCGATCGCGACCGCGAGCGCGACCAGGGAAACGGCGATGATGCCGAGCCGGACCGGCCTGACGGCGGGCCCGGTGGACGTCGCGTATTCACCGCGCGCGATCGTCGCCAGTCCTGCGGCGAGCGTCGCGGCCGACACCCCGGCGACGAGCGCGAGGATCGGCCCATCGGGGATCAGGTCGCCGTTCCATGGGTGCCGTCCCCAGACGTGCGTCCAACCCCATTCGGCCGCGAGTCCGAGCGTCGCACAGGCGACACCGCTCCAGACCGCGAACCGAATGCGGTTTGCGGTCCCGGCGAGCCGGGCTACGAGCTCGACGGCGAGCGCGGCGCCGATGTAGAGCGGGAACCGCGGCTCGGTGTGGCCTAGCATCCCACCGACGAGCAGCGCCACGAGCCCGCGGATGGCGAGGAACCCGACGACCGCCTTCAAGGCGCCCCATCGCCCGAGCACGATCCGCGCAAGCGTTAGCGCGCCGGCGGCCGCCCCGGCCACGAGCACCGGGTGATAGAGGAGCTGGAACTGAGGAACCCCGAAATCGAACTCGCCTTGGAACGTCGACAGTCCGGTAAGGGTCGCGCCCGCGAGGACGATCGCGATCGTGCGCGGAAAGCCCGCCTGGGCCGACGCGCCGGCTTCCCGGAACACCAGCCACAGGGCGATCGGCGTGATAGATGCGCCGCCGATCATCATGAGATGCGTCGGCCCCCACATCGTCACGTCGATGCCGTACGCGCGATGCCACAGCTCGTCGAGCGGGAAGCCGGTCAGCGCTCCAAGACCTATCGCCCCCAACGCCAGCGACGACCAGGGAACCCGCAAGGCTCCCACGCGGAGACGGGTCTCGGCCCGCGTCACGCTCGCGAGCACGATCGCCGCGCCGGCGGCCACCGGGATCAGCAGCAATCCCAGGAGGATCATGTCGTGTGCCGGGGTGAACAGCGCCTTGTCGCGCCCGAGGTCGATGTGCCACGCGACATCCCAGTAGAACCCGATGACGGCGATGCTGAGCGCGCCGAGTCCGATCCCGATCGTCGCCGCCGCCCAGCCCGCGATGCCGGTTATCTTCTCGAGGCGATCGGAGATGCGCGCGAGCACACTCCGGCCGCCGTTCGGGCGCGCGAGCGCTCCGGTGATCGCGAGGAGCCCGAGTAACGGCACCGCCACGATCGCCCAGTCGTCCAATCCGGTCCCGGTTACGTGTGCGAGTAGGGGAGTCATCGTTTTCCTCCACGGGTTGTTCGAACGAACTCTTCGACGGTTTCACGGCCCGAATACTTGGGACGCCAGCCGAGCACCCGCTCGGCCTTATCGCCGGAGACCAGCGGGGGCCGCTGGGCGATGATGACCCAGCCGGGATCGATCCCCATCGCCGGCCGGTACCGCTCGGCGAGTCGCGTTGCGAACCGCGCCACGCCGGCGGGAACGGTCACCAGGCGGGCGCCGGCGATCGTCGCCATGTCTCGGTAGGTCAGGGTGTCCGACGGCGAGATGTTGAACGCGCCGGTCGCATCCGACAGCGTCGCGAGTCGGAACGCCTCGACGACATCGTCGATGTGCACGTACTGCGTCGCGCTCGCGTTGCGTCCGGGCCGGACACTGAGTCCGCCGGCGAGTCGCGTCGCGAGCTCATGGGTGTTCGGTCCAAGGATGATCGAGGGACGGAGCCGGACGACTTGCAGCTGAGGGTGGCTCTTCTCTATCTCGTCGAGCGCGCGCTCGGCGGCGCCCTTCGTTCGCGAGTACGGGAACGCGTCGAGCGGCCGCAACGGGTCCTCCTCGGTGAGGAGCCTTCCCGCGACGCCGAATCCGTATGCCGCCACCGAGGACGCGTGGACCAAACGCCTGCATCCTGCCTTCGCTGCAGCCTCGGCGACGTTGGCCGTCCCGCGGACGTTGACGTCCTCCGCCAGCCGCATATCGCCGAGCACCACGGCCGCGAGGTGCACGACCACGTGGACACCAGCGAACCGGTCGGCGAGGGCCGGGTCGCGTATGTCCGCGAGGGCCCATTCGACCCCGGCGATGTCGCCTGAGACGCGGTCGATCGCGACGACGCGGCCGATCGCCGGGTCGTCGCGCAGGGCCGGAACGGCGGCCCGGCCGAGGAACCCGGCCGCCCCGGTCACCGCCACCCTCAACGTCCCGTCAGCCACTACGTTTTCCTCCAAGGCTCTTGCGTGTTACCCTGAGTAACTGTTACCATGAGTAACGTGAACCTGTCAAGCATGGATACGACCAGAACCTCCCGCAAAGAAGCTCGCCGGGAGGAGCTGCTCGATGCCGCCGACCGGGCGATCCGCAAGGAAGGTCCGACGGTCTCGATGGACGAGATCGCCGCCGAGGCCGGCGTCACCAAGCCGATCCTGTACCGGCACTTCGGCGACAAGGCGGGGCTGTCCCAGGCGCTGGGGGAGCGCTACCTCGAGCTGCTCCTCGGCCGCCTGCACGAGGCCCTCGACCGCGAGACGGAGCCGGCCGGGCGGCTCTCGGCGACCATGGACGCGTACCTGGAGCTGATCGAGAAGGAACCTGAGATCTACCGCTTCGTGATCCAGGAAACGATCGCGGAACTCGCGACGACGATCGCCGAGCGGCGCCAGGGGGGCGCAGCCGCGTCGAGCTTCCTGCGCGGCGTCGCCGCCGAGGTGACGCTCCTCCTCCGCACGGAGGCGGCGCGGTTCGACGTTGATGTCGAATTCGCCGAGGAATGGGCGCACGGGATCGTGGGCATGGTGCATCTAGCAGGCGACCGCTGGCTCGAGCGCCGCAACATGCCGCGCGAAAAGCTCGTCCTTTCCCTCACGACGCTCCTCCTCGGCGGACTGACATCGCTCGCCGCCCCCCAGCCGGACGCCCGCGACTAGCCGGGGCAGGGTTTGCGGCCGGCGAGAGAGAAACACCTCCACGTGGCTCGTCTCCGTAGGCTGATCTCTGTAGCGCTTCTCGTCGTTACGCTGCCGTTCGCGGCTGGTGCGGCTGAGACGCCGGCCGTGGGTTGCTCGTGGCCGGCGAAGATCGATGCCGACACGCTGAACTTCGCGTATCCCGACGAGTCCGCGACCTATTGGGTGACGCGGTTCGTTTCGATCCCCGGCGCGCATCTCGAGATCCGCGGCACCTATCCCGACGCGCGCTACTTCTCGTTCCACGCCTACGACGAGCTCCAACGGCCTGTCGGTTCGCTTGCAGACCGCGAGATCGCGCCCGACGCCGGCTCGATCAACCCGTTCGTCACCCCGGGAACGACCCCGGGCGGCGCGTTCACCGCGCACGTCGCCTTCTCAGGGAAGCCCGAGACGCCGGCGCCGAACACGCTCTACGCCGGCGCCACAGCGGACGGCCTCCCGAACCCTGCCGGCTTCATCCTCATGCGCGTCTACACGCCCGACGACGCGAGCGATCCCGCCGGCGGACAGCCGCTGCCGCTGATCACGCTCGTGCTACCCGGCGACGTGCGGGTCCCGTTCGCGCCTTGCGATCCGCTGCCCCCGGCGACCGGCGGCACGGTGACGACGGCGATCCGCGAGGCGTCGTTCCCCGACGCGATCCCGCGTGTGTTCCCCTTCGTGCCCACGGAGCAGACGCCGGAGTTCCGGCGCTTCTACGGCCTAGATCGCGTGCTCTGGGATCGCGTTCCGTCGAACCCGGCCACCGACGCTGTGCCGCGGTTCCAAGGCGGGTTCCTGTCGAACCAGCACATCGCGTACCTATACCGGATCCTCTCGCGCTCGTTCGGCGACGTGTTCGTCCTGCGCGCGAAGGCGCCGACGTTCCCGGACACCCGCGCCGGCGACGATCCGACCCAGCCGTCGCAGGTGCGGTACTGGTCGATCTGCCAGAACGAGCTCGCGACGCAGCGCTACATCGCGTGCCTCGCCGACCATCAGAGCGTCATCGGCGCCGACGGCTTCATGACGTTCGTGATCTCCGACCCGGCCGACAAGCCGTCGGACGCCGCGCTCGCGGTGCACGCGGCGAACTGGATCCCCTGGGGCGGCGTCTTCTACGACGGCCTCGTGATCTACCGTCACATGCTTCCGGCCTCTTCGTTCGCCGAAGCGATCCAGAACGTTCCGGAAGGCGCCGACGCCGCCGCGATCATGGGCGACTACTTCCCGCGGAGCGGCTACTGCACGACGCAGGAGTTCGAAGCCGGCGGCGCCGGCGCGTGCATCGACACGGCAGCGTGACGGTCGAACCGCGTGTGATCGTCTCCGGTCTCGGGTTCCCCGAAGGGCCGGTATTCCTCGGGAACGGCGAGGTCACGGTCACCGAGATCCGTGGGCAATGCATCACTCGGTGCTCGGAAGACTCCAAGACCCTCGTCGCGAAGACCGGTGGGGGAGCCAACGGGGCGGCGCTGGGAGCCGACGGCGAGCTGTGGGTCGCGAACAACGGGGGATTGAGCCTGGGGCCCGGCGGCTACTGGCACGCGCCCGGCGGGCTCATCGAGGGGCGCATCCAGCGCGTCACGCTCGACGGAGGCTGTGAAGATCTCCCCGACCTGCCCGGCGACGCGCCGCACCGGCCCAACGACATCTGCTTTGGGCCCGACGGCAAGTTCTACTTCACCGACCCGCGCAATTGGGAGGACTTCGCGAACCTGAAGGTCGGCCGGATCTGGCGGCTCGATCCGGGCACGCGTGAAACCGAGGTGATCGCCGACGTTCCGATGTTCTGCAACGGGATCGGGTTCGGCCTCGACGGGCGTCTCTACGTCGCGCAGTCCAACATCATGAAGATCATCGCTTTCGACTGGACGCCCGAAGGCGTGGGGGAGCCGCAGGAGTTCGTCACGCTCCCGCGCGGGTTCCCCGACGGGTTCTGCTTCGCGTCCGACGGGGACCTCTACGCGTGCGGCTCGATGGGCGACGTCATCCAGGTGTACGACGCCGAGGGCACGCACAAGGAAACGATGGAGTTCCCCGAGCACACCGAGCCGACCAACGCCTGCATCGGCGACGGCACCTTGTACGTCACCTGCTCCGGCACCGGCGAGCTCGTGGCGTTCGATCTCGGCATCGAGCCGCTCCCTCTGTATCCCTTTCGTTCCTGATCGCTCTTGCGCCTCGGCCGCCGGAGGGGAGAAGGTATCGGGGAGGCTCGAGCCGGGAGGGAGACCATGGGCAACCCCGTCGTGCACTTCGAGGTCATCGGCAAGGACGGCCCCGCGCTCCAGAAGTTCTACGCCGAGCTATTCGGCTGGCACATCCAGAACATGCCCGAGATGCTGAACTACGGCGTCGTGGACACGCACGCCGGCGGTGGGATCAACGGAGGCGTAGGCCAGGAACCGGACGGCGGCACCGCGGTGACCTTCTACGCCGCGGTTCCCGACCTTCAGGCCACGCTGGATAAGGCGGAGTCGCTGGGCGGGAAGATCGCGATGCCGGTCATGGAGATCCCGGGCGTCGTGACGCTGGCACAGTTCCTCGATCCGCAGGGGAACCGCATCGGCATCATCAAGGACGACCCGACGGTGGAAGACCCGGGCGTCTCGGCGGGCTCGAACCCGGCGATCACCTGGTTCGAGATCCTCGGCACCGACGCCAAGGCGCTGCAGGCGTTCTACTCAGAGCTCTTCGGCTGGAAGATCACCGTGGCGCCCGATGCCACGATCGAGTACGGCCATCTTGGGCCGCAAGACGGCAAAGGCATCGGCGGTGGGATCGGGGCATCGCCCACCGGGCAGCCGATGGTCACCGTCTACGCGCAGGTGGACGATCTCGACAAGTACCTGGAGCGGGCGGAGTCGCTGGGCGCGAAGACGGTCATGAAGCCGATGGATATGGACACCGTTTCCTACGCCCAGTTCGCCGATCCCGAGGGCAACGTTTTCGGCCTGTTCAACGACCGCTCGTAACCGGTCTGCTGCTCAGCCGAAAGCGACCGTGACCTGACGCTCTTCGGCCCCGCGCAGGACCGTGAGCTTCAGCGTGGCGCCCGCAGTCAGTGCGTCGAGCGCGGCGTGAAGATCGTCGGTGTCGCGAACCGGCTTATCGCCGGCCTTGACGATCAGGTCGCCTTCACGGATCTCGGCGTGTGCGGCCGGGCTGTCCTCTTCGACGCCGCGCACGAGCAAGCCGTCCGCGTCCGGAAGACCGACGGCCTTCCGCAGGCGACGGCCCACCTCAGCCGGCGCGATGGCGACACCGAGTCGCGGCCGCTCCGGCATCTCGCCGCGCCCCAGCGCGTCGACGCGATCGCGCAGCGCCTGATCGGCCGGGATCGCGAGATAGAACCCTTCGCCGAGCCGGTTGGTGTTGAGACCGAGCAGCGTCCCGTCTTCGTCGACGATCGGACCGCCCGAGGATCCCGGCAGCAACGGCGCGGTGTGCTCGAGGCTTCCGGAGATGCGGCGACCTCGCGGCCCGCGGAACGAACGCTCCGTGCCCGACACCAGCCCGACCGTCACGCGCAGCCCGCGACCGCCCGGGTTCGCGAGCGCGAAGACGGCGTGGCCGAGGTCCGGCCCGCCGTTGGCGGACCACGTCACCGCCGGCGCGTCCTTGGTGTCGACGGAGACGACCGCGATGTCGCCGTCCACGTCTATGCCAGACACCGATCCGACTTCGGTGCGGCCGTCGGAGAAGGTGACGGCGAGTTCGTCGCCGCGGATGTTGTGCGCGTTGGTGAGCACCTTGCCGGACCCGATCACGACGCCCGAGCCCACGCCCCAACGCTGCCCGACGCCGACCAAGGACGGACCGACCTCATCGGCCAGCTTCTTGATCGCCTCTCTGAGCTCCGGGAAAACCGCCATCTGAACCTCCTGCTACTCTTCTGGCTATACTTGCGACTTGCAAGTTACTATGAGCAAACCTGCAGCGCAAGTGGAGGATAGGATGTCCAGGATGTCGATGCGCAAGGGTGGGACGATCGCGGCCGGCCGTGGGCTGGCAGACGCGCCGTCATCCGACGACTCCCCCCTCGCGAGAGCCGTGGCTCGGGTCGGCGACCGTTGGGCTCTGCTGATCGTCGACGCTTTGCGCGGTGGCGGGCGACGGTTCAACGACCTGCTTTCCCAGATCCCAGGCATCGCTTCGAACGTCCTGTCGCAACGGCTGAAGCATCTCGAGGCGGAAGGCGTCGTGGTCGCGCGGCCGTACCAGACGCGGCCGCCGCGCCACGCGTACGAGCTCTCCGGCGCCGGACGCGGGCTCGCGGGTGCGCTGCGGATGCTCGCGCAGTGGGGTGCCGTCGAGCCGAGTGAGATCGAGCATCTCCGGCACGAGTCGTGCGGTACGCCGTTGGATGCCCGGTGGTTCTGCCCGACGTGCGTTCGCTCCGTCGGCGACGACGAAAGCGACGAGCTTCGTTACGTCTGAGGCATCGACCGCGCTTGCTCTTGCAAGCGCTGCGCGGTCTCGAACGCTTCGAGCTGACGGCCGACGAGCACACGACGACGATCGACTTCATCGACCGACGTGGCGCGCAGGACGACCTCGCGCAGATCGTGCGCACCGAACGGGCGGATGAGAAGGTCGATCGCGCCGGCCATGAAGGACTCGACCGGACCTTTCTCATCGTGTGCGTCGAGGATCGCGACGATCGGGGTGTTCTCGCGCCCGGGTAGCGTGCGGGTCCGCGTCATGACCTCGTATGCGTCGACGTCGCCGAGGGCTGTGCCGATGAACATCAGATCGACGGGGTATTTGGCGACGATCTCGAGCGCTTCCCGGCCGGTCCCCGCCTCGGCGGCACGATGACCGTCGAGATCCAACGTCATCCGCATGATGCGTCGTTCTACCGAATCGCCATCAACCAGCAGGATCGTTGCCATTCCCCCGCCTCCCCGATGCCGGTCCCCTGAAGCGTCTCCATTCTCTTATAACACGACGCCGGAAGCGAGTGAGACCTTGTTCGCAAGCCGTCCGACCTGCTTGAACGGGTCAAACGAGCGGCTTTCTGTGCCCGAGCCCTTGACAAACCGACCGGTCGGTATGGAAAGATGAGGGCTCCATGGAGGCTCACGTCAGCACCGCAGCCGCCACCGACCGGGGCGAGGCATCCCGCCAGCACATCCTGTCCGTGGCAGCCCTCGCGTTCGCCGAGCACGGCTACAACGGCGTCAGCCTGAACGACATCGTCCGAGACACCGGCCTCACCAAGGGCGCCTTCTATTTCCACTTCCCATCCAAAGAAGCGCTCGCGCTCGACGTGTTCGGCACCAAGCAGGAGCAATGGCAAGCGCACATCCTCGCGGTGATGCAGCAGCATCCGCGCGCGATCGACCGGCTCAACGCGATGCTCGACTGCGGCTGTGAGATGTACGAGCTCGACGCCTCCGCGCGCGTCGTCGGGCGGCTGTGCGTGGAGCTTGCGCGCGAACGCCGGCTGGCGCCGAGGCTGACGGGCTACCTCCGGGTGTGGTTCGAGATGGTCGCCGAACTGATCCGGACCGCGCAGGCCGAGGGCGACGCGCGCACCGATCTCGATCCACAAACCACCGCCGAGGTCATCGTGTCGGCCTTCATCGGCGTCGAGCAGGTATCGGACGCATTGACGGAGCTCGGGGACTTCCGTGCGCGCATCGAGAACATGCGGACCTTCGTGATGGCCGCCATGCGGCCGTGTCCGTAGGACCGTCGGGGAGGAGATGGACAAGATGGAGCTCAACGGGAAACGCGAAGCTGCACCGAACATGCAGCGGTCCCGGTTCTACCGCCTGGGGACGTTCGCCTACCGCAGACGCGTCTGGGTTCTGATCGCGTGGGTCGGGATCCTCTTCGCCCTCGGCCCGGCGCTCGGAAAGATCTCGGACAACCTTTCCCAAGGAGGGTTCGAGGTTCCGGGCTCGCAGTCGGACTTCGTCGCGAAGGCGGTCGAGAACGACTTCTCCGCGTACGAGCTCACGGACCTGCTTGTCATGAAGTCCGGCACGCTCACCGCTACCGACCCGAAGTTCCGCCAGACGTTCGAGACGGTGCGCGATGCGCTGCTCAAAGCGCCGGGTGTCGCCGCGGTGTCCGACCCCTACGCGGCCCCCGAGCGGTCGATCTCGCGCGACGGGCATGTGCTCACCGCGACCGTCGGGATCACCGACGACCAGGACCAAGCCCTCGCCCACAACCCCGCGGTCGAGAAGGCCGTTGAGGATGCCGCGAGGGGGAGCGGTATCACGGCGCTCGTCACCGGCGCGCCGCCCTTCTACGCGGCGTTCGAGCACACCACAACCACCGACCTTGAGCGCGCCGAGCGGATCGCGCTGCCGATCACGCTGATAATCCTCGTGATCGCGTTCGGTTCGGTCGTCGCGGCCGGCGTTCCGCTGGTGATGGCGCTGGTCGGTCTCGGCGTCGCGTTCGGAGTGATCTCGATCATCGCCAGCCAGACGACGGTCAGCACATTCGCGCAGAACACGGCGTCGATGGTCGGCATCGGCGTCGGGATCGACTATTCGCTGTTCATCCTGACGCGGTTCCGCGAGCATCTGAGGAACGACCGCGCCGTGTCGCAGGCGATCGCCGAGGCGATGGCCTCGAGTGGCAAGGCGGTTTTCGTCTCGGCGATGACGGTCGTCGTGGCGCTCGCCGGCACGCAGCTCGTCAACGTTGCCGCGTTCCGGTCCATGGGCTTCGCGCCGATGATCGCGGTAGCGCTCGCGGGCGCGGCCGCGCTGACGCTGCTTCCGGCGTTTCTGGGGCTGCTCGGTCGCCGCGTCAACAAGTGGGCGATCAAACGCAAGCGTTCGGTCGAGGGCGCGGTATGGCATCGCTGGGCCATGACGGTCATGCGTCGCCCATGGACGGCGCTCGCCGTATCGGTCCTGATCCTCGGCGTGCTCGCGGCGCCGGCGGTCGGCTTGCGGATGGGGTCGTCTGGGCCGTCGATCCTGCCGCCCGACGCGGGTCCACGGGTCGCCGCTGAGATAACCGCGGAAGCGTTCGGCGAGGGCCAGGTCGCCCCCGTTCAGATCGTCGTCGACCACCCGCGCGGCGTCCTCGGCGCCGGGTTCACCGATATCTACGCGCTTGCGCAGGAGATCGCGACCGATCGTGAGGTTGCACGGGTCGACTCGGTGGCCACGATCCTCCCGAACGCACCGCCGCAGCAGGCTCTGGCCGTGGCGAACTCGCCGCAGGCGAAGCCCTTCGTGTCCACCCTTGTGGCGCGGAACGGAACCCGAACGATCCTCTACGCAGTCACCAAGCACGGCCCGCAGTCGGACCCCGTCGACGCGTTCGTCGAACGGCTACGCGACCAGCTACCGAGAACCCTTCCCGCAGGAGTCACGGCTGCGGTCGGCGGCGACGGCGCGCTCAACACCGACATCAATAACGAGATGCAGAACAAGTTGATCCCGGTCGTCGGGCTGGTGATGTTGCTCTCCTTCCTGGTGCTGATGCTGTTCTTCCGCAGCATCTTGCTCCCGCTCAAGGCCATCTTGATGAATACCGCGTCCGTGCTCGCCACGTACGGCGTGATCGTGTTCATCTTCCAGCAAGGGCATTTCGAGGGGCTGCTCGGGTTCGAGTCCACCGGAAACATCGACTCGTTCCTGCCGCTGTTCCTCTTCTGCATCCTGTTCGGCCTGTCGATGGACTACGAGGTGTTCATGCTCGCGCGCATCCGCGAGGAATACCTGCGGACGCACGACAACACCGAGGCGGTCGGCTGGGGCCTCGAGCACACCGCGCGGATCATCACGAGTGCAGCGCTCGTCATGGTGACCGTGTTCGGCGCGTTCGCGTTCGCGTCGCTGGCGCCGATCAAAGCCATGGGCTTCGGCCTGGCGACCGCGGTGTTCCTCGACGCGTCGCTCATCCGGGTCGTTCTCGTCCCGGCGACGATGCGGTTGATGGGGGACTGGAACTGGTGGCTGCCGAAGTGGCTCGACCGCATCCTGCCTAAGGTCTCCGTCGAGGAAGAGCTGGCCTACATCGAGCCGGAGCCCGAGCCCGCCGGAGCGCGCTAGGTCTTAGCTCTTTCCAGCGGCGCGCGCCCCGCTCGACCCCGGTCGGATGGTGCGCGCGCCGCGGTCTCCGGCACCGTCTTGTGGTGGTGTCGAAATCTGAGATGTGGGTGCCTGAGGCGAGGGCACCGTCGCGGGGTCGGGCTCGAACTGCGCCGGATCCGCGAAGTACGCCTTGAAGGGCTTCAACAGCTGCGAGATGTGCCACCCGTCGGCGTACCGGTGGTCGATCGTCGCGGTAAGGGGCAGCATCGGCCGTACCTTCACCTTGCCGTCGATCGCGACCGGCTTGTCGGTGATCTCGCCGACCAGGACCAGCAGCGGCATCCGATAGAACTTGGCCAGCGGGGCAAAACCTTGCGGCAGGCCGAACATGCCGACGCTCGTGACCATCGCGCTCCCGAACGGGTTCGCCTTGACGCCGAGCGCCTTCAACGACTTGTTGCGGTCCCCGGCCACCCAGGCGCTGAATCGCATCGCGAGCTTGAGCGCGCGGCGGGGGAGCGCCTCCATGGTCTTCTTGGTCTTGGCGAACTCCGGGTCGTCGCCGGCCTTCATCCGCGAGGCGCGCACGTAGAGCTCGTCGGCGATCTCGAAGACCGACTTGCGGTCGGCGTTGTCCACTCTGACGCCCGACAAGGAGCGGCCGCCCTCGACGGCGGCGATGTAGAAGATGTCGACCGACTCGCGCGGGATCATCTTCGAGCCGTAGATCCGCATGTTGAAGTCGGGGACGGCGGCCAGCGCGAGCGCGATCGAACGTCCAACAAGATGCGTCACGGTGACACGGTGGCCGGCAGCCTTGCCGCGCTCGATCAGGTCGATCAGAGGGCCGGCGTCGAACTCCATCGCGCCGTAGATCTGAGGGTCGTCCGGCGGGCCCCACATCGCCCCCGCGATCTTCCGCCAACCCGCGAGCTTCGCCATCATGTCCTTAGCCTCTCAGTCCCTCCGCCTGCGAGGCAAAGCAGGTGGACCCGTCCGGAAGGTCGAACCTATGCCAGATGATCAAGCACCTGCTCGGACTCGCGCTCGCCGCTGTCACATTGATGCCCGTCGGGGGCGATGCCGCGCTGGGTGACAACCCGTGGCTCGATCGGCGGGTCTGGAACATCGCGCATCAGGGCGGCGAGAACGAAGCGCCGTCCGACACGCTCTACGCGTTCAAGACCGCACTCACCAAAGGCGTTGACATGCTCGAGCTCGACGTGCACGCCACGAAGGACGGAGAGATCGTCGTCCTCCACGACACGACCGTCGACCGGACGACCAACGGGACCGGGCGGGTCGATGAGCTCACGCTCGCTCAGATCAAGACGCTCGATGCCGCGCACTGGTTCGTTCCCGTGAAAGGCACGACGCATTCGGCCGCGGAGTCCGAGTACATCTTCCGTGGCGTCGCCACCGGCGCGGTGCCGCCGCCGGCCGGCTTCGAGCCGAACGACTTCACCATCCCGACGCTGCGCGAGGTGCTCGAGACCTTCCCCGGCTTCCCGACCAACATCGAGATCAAGAACACGCTGCCCGACACCGCTCCGTACGAGAAGATCCTGGCCGATCTGCTTCGGGAGTTCGGCCGATCGGACGACGTGATCGTGGTTTCGTTCCTCGATCACGCGATCGAGCTCTTCAAGCTCTGGGCGCCGGAGATCGACACCGCAACCGCAACCGTCGAGACGGCGATCTTCCACACCTCCGCCCGCGGGCCGCTCCCCGGCCTTCCCAATCCGCGCTACGTCGCGCTCCAGGTTCCGGTGATCTTCAACGCGATCCCGGGGGTGCCGATCGAGGTCGTGAACGCGGACTTCGTGGCGAACGCGCACGCGAACGGGCTCGCGGTGCACGTCTGGACGATCAACGATGTTCCGACGATGTGCGCGCTGCTCGGCATGGACGTCGACGGGATCATGACGGACTTCCCGACGATCCTCGAGCAGGTCCTCGCCGACCCGGTCGCGGCCTGCGGGTGAAGACCCCGAGAAAGGCCGAAGCCCCGAGCAAGCTCGGGGCTTCGACTGCCGGGTCTGGTTCTGGTGTTACGCGGCCTTGGTGCTCGCGGAAGCCTTCTTGGCCTTGCGAGCGTTCCAGAAGGTCTTGGTGGTGAGGGGCTCGAGCGCCTTCAGCAGCTCGAGCGAGTAGTCCTTCGCAGCGCCTAGGAACTTCTCCGCGAGCTCGAAACCGGTCTTCGTGGTCTCGCGCGGCGTCGGGACGCTGTCGGCGATCGGGTTCTTGGGCAGGTCGGGCAGCACGTCGGCGATGCGCTCGCTCACGGTCGAGACCGTGGAAACGACGGCTTCCTGCGCCTTGCCGAGGGCCGAAAGGGCCTGGTCGCCGGCCTCGTCGACCATCTTCAGATAGCTGCGTGCCATGTCTTCCTCCTTGCGGTCCCCCCACTGGGGCTCTCGTGGTGCTAGGTATACCAAGCGGATGCTTGGCGTGTCAAGTCTGGCGCTTGGTTCTTTTCGCAACCTGCTTGGGTGGCTTAGCAGAGCCGGTCGCGGACTCCCGGCCCGCCGCCTCGCGATCTGCGGAGACGAAGCTCCGATAGACCCGCAGCAGAGCGTTCTTCTGCTCGGCGGTCAGTTCGAGGTCGAGCCGGATCGAGCGCTCGACGTCGGCGGCTTGCTCGCGAGCGGCACGCTCCGCGTCCACCTCTTCGGGGGCGCGAGCATCGAGTAATCCGACCCGCGCGTAGAGGTTCTCGGCGGAGATCTTCAGCGCATCGGCGATCGCCTTGAGCACCTCGGCCGACGGCTTGTAGATGCCGCGCTCGATCTGGCTGAGATACGGGTTGGAAACCTTGGTGACGTTGGCGAGCTGGCGCAACGACATGTCGGCCAGACGCCGTTGCGTCCGAATGAACTCGCCGAGTGACTTCCATCGCTCGTCCATGCACGCAGCCTAGCACCCGCTTGGTGGCCCAAGCAACACGTGATTCACGGCCCGGCGTGCAGCGCCCCAGGCGGCCGGATTTCGGCGGCTCGCGCGTTGATGAGGTTGTGGGATGGGTAGCATTCGCGAGCGATGGAAGAGATCACGTACGAGCAGCTCGGCGTCAACTTCATCACGCACGTGGTCACGCCCGAACGGGTGGCGGCCACGATCGCGCACGTCGCAGGGGACGAGGTCCGGGTTGGGCCGATGAACGCCGGGCCCGGTGGCGCCGCATCGGTGACCGCCACGGGAACGCTCGGAACGGTCACCGCGAAGAACGCGTGGCGCGGGGGACCGCTCTCGTTCGACGCGACGATCCCGATCGATCTCGCCCTGGACGTGCGGGTCGCAGGCGCGTCGCATCGATACAAGGGGCAGCTTTCCATCGCGCTTCGGATCGCGCTCCGCGCTCTTGAGCCGGTGACGCTGGCGTTCGACATCGACCCGGTGCTGCCCGAAGACGTGGGCGTGAAGCTGTCCGCCGACGGGATGCGCGCGAAGGTTCTTCAGCGCATCGGCGGCATCGACGACGAGGTGCGGCGGGCCGTGGCGGCTACCGTCACGGAGCGGTTGGACTCGGAGGCGGCACGGGCCGTCCGGATGATCGACATCCTCCGATACGTGGGCGATGCCTGGACGCCCGGCGGGGACGGTTCCGCTTAAGCGAGCACCACGCACGAGATAGACGGCAAGCCCGCGGCGATCTCCTTCCACGATCGTCCCGCGTCTTCGGAGACGAAGACGATGCCGTCGCTCGTTCCGAGCGCCGCGCTCGTAGCGTCGGCATCGAGGCAGTACGTGTCCACGTTGTCGGCGAACCATTGGGGGAGGCCCTCCGTGCAGCGCTCGAACGTTTCGCCTTCAAGGTCTCGGCGGTACAAGGCGGACTTCCGGCCCGTGTGGCTCGTGGAAGCGGATAGCAGGATCACGTCGCCGGCTAGCCCGACCGCGCGACAGTACGCCGCGTGGAGCCCCTCTTCGGTGAACTCCCAGGAAGCCCCGCCGTCCCGAGTGACGGCCATCCCGATCGCCGTCGCCGCGAAGGCGAGGCCGGGCACGGTGGGGTGGGCGAGCACCTGGTGGACGTCGGCGTCCACGTCCATCGTCGTCGCGTGCCAGCCGGCCTCGCCGTCCTCGGAGGCGAGGATCCCGCCGACGTGGACGTTCGCGTAGACGCGACCGCCGGCGTCGCGGGTCAGAGAGCGGGTGTCGGGTGGGCCGCCCCACGGCGTGTACCAGTCGTCACGTGTTGAAACGCGGTCGAAAGAGCGCACGCGTGTCGCCGAGCTACCGACAACCTTCACGAGATGCGCTTCGGACGTGCCGATCAAGGCGCCGCCGTCGGAGGCGACGAGGCATCTCGCGCTCAGCCCTCGGATGTCCGCGGCCTCGCTCCACGTTAGGGCGTCCGGCGAGGAGAAGATGCGATACTCGTCGACGACGGACCACCATATGCCCTCGGTGTGCGCGATCGCGCCGATCGAGCCGAGGAGCAGCGTCTCCCCGGACCCCACGTCGAGAAGCCCCTTTTCGGTCCCCGCCAAGACGCGCGTCATAGCGCTTCCTTCAACGCGCGATCGAACGCCTCCAGGGCGGCGTCGTCGAACAGCACGAACCGCACCGCCTCAACGCCGGTTGCTGCGGTGGCGACCGCGCGGATCGCCACCCGCGCCGCGAGATCGAGCGGGTAGCCGTACACACCGGTCGAGATGGCCGGGAACGCCACGCTCTTCGCGCCGAGCTCGTCGGCGATCCGCAGCGACTCCGTGTGGCACGACGCCAGGATGGCCGAGCGGTCCTCGTTCTTGGAGTACACGGGCCCGACCGTGTGGATCACCCAACGCGCCGCGAGCTTGCCCCCGGTCGTGGCGACAGCCCGTCCGGGGGGAAGACCTTGCTGGTGCGTTGTCGCACGGATGTGCCGGCACTCCTCGATGATCTCCGGGCCGCCCTTGCGATGGATCGCTCCGTCGACGCCGCCGCCGCCCATCAACGATGAGTTCGCTGCGTTGACGATCGCGTCGACGCTCTCGGCGGTGATATCGCCCTTCGCCAGCGTGATCGTGGGCATGATCGGATATTAGCCCGGCGGTGTCTCCTCGGGCGGGGCGAGCGGGGCGATGCGGCACTCGCTCTCGCGCAGGTGAGCGGGGTCGTCGAAGGCGAACAGGCACGCGGAAACGAGCTCGCCGGTGCTCGGATCGAACTCGAGCAGCCCGAACCCGTACGGCGCGCTCTTCGGTGTCTTGATCCCGTTGGCGCCACTGGTTCCGGGCGAGATCTCGAGCACGCCTCCGTCGATGGCGAGCAGCGGCTTGTGGTCGTGACCTCGCACGAAAACCATGGGACGTCCCGCATCGCGCGCCGCGTCGGCCGCGCATTCTCCGAGTCGGCGGTCGTGGACGACGACGATCAGGGCGTCGGTGGCGAGGAATCGCTGCGCGAGCTGCTCGCAGCGAGCGGGGATCTCCACATCGGCCAGGTCGTTCCGTGGATCCGAGGCGATGCCGTAGGCGTTCGGATCGGTCTCTCCGAGCACCGCGATCCCTTCGGCTTCCACGAGGTCCGTTCGGCCCGATTCCAGCAGCGTCACGCCCGACATCGTCCCGACGAGATCCAAGGTCGCGCGATCCTCATGGTTGCCGCCGACGACGATCTGCCGCGGCGTCACCGCGCCGAAGCGCGCGAAAAGCTCCGCCTCAGTCTGCGTTCCACGGTCGGTGAAGTCGCCGGCGTTGATCGTCACGCTCGCGCCGAAGCGCTGCGCCAGCTCCTGCGCGATCAGGAAACCGATCGGGTTGTTGTGGACGTCCGACACGACGAGGACCTTCGTCGTCGGCCCTGAGGGGGCTGCCGGTCGAGACGTGATCTGGGAGTGAAGGCGCAGCAGGCCTTCGGCGACCTTGTTGATGTTCCGCCGCGCGCCGGCGAGGTCGCGGCTTACCTCACCGAGTACTTCGAGCACGCGCGGCGCGTCCTCGATCGGCCCGCGGTAGTGAGGTTCCTCCAGCGCGTTGGAATCGAAGGTGAGGATGGTGGCGCCGACGACGAGCGATCCGGCCGCGAGAAAGGTGAACGCGCCGACCCCACCGGCGATCGCCGTCCGCCTGCGCCCCATCGCGTCGGCGACGAGGAGGCCGCCGAGCGCCCCGGCGAGCGCGAGCCACACCAGCTTGCGGATGAGGAACGCGAGCCGAAGATCCCGGAGCTCCGCCAGGTCGGGCAGGCCTCGTGGCCGTTCGCCGATCACGAACGAGGCGTGAACGTCGAGCGGGGCCGTGTGGGTGTTCCACGACAGCTGGCCGAACGGCCCGAGGTCGAGTGCGACGGTACCGCCCGGGATGTTCGGGGTGACCCGCACGACGATCTCGCCTGAGGAGAAGGGGAAGGACACGGGCGCGAAAATCCGCCCCGCGCAGAGCGCGAAGCCGACCAGAAGGACCGCACGCCGCACGGGCGGGCGCGTCAACCACCCAGGGAAACGCATCGCTTGAGGCTACTAAGGAGAACCGTTGTGGGCCCGCACATACGGGGTGAACTGCGGATATGGCGGACGGAACTGGGGTGCATGGGTCTGCGTCAGCAGGGTAAGGTACGGCAACGGTTGGACGGGGAGGGCCAGATGTTGCTGCGGGAGATCATGACGACCGACGTCCTGGACGTCGAGCCTGCCACGACGCTCCAAGCGGCGGCGCAGGCGATGAAGGAGCGGAAGGCTTCCTCGGTGGTCATCACGGAGGACGGCTACCTGATCGGCATCCTCACCGAGCGCGACATCGTCAAGGCCGTGGCCGAGGGCATCGACACCGAGGTCACTCACATCCGCGACTACATGACCCCGGCTCCGACCGCCGTCACCCCCGACATCAGCGTCGAAGAGGCTGCTCAGGTGATGCTCGAGCACGGGTTCCGACACTTGCCGGTGGTGGATGGCGAGCGGGAGCTCAAGGGGATCGTCTCGATACGGGACATCGCCCGCGCCGGCATCAAGCTCCCCGCCGAAGCCGTCGTCAAGTAGCGGCTCGGGACCCGGCGCCCCGCGGGCCCGAACCCCTTCCATGACGCGCACGGGTGGCGAGGAGCGGCGTCGCCAGCTCATCCACCACGCGGTCGCGCTGTTCGGTGGCCGGGGGTACGAAGGCACCAGCCTCGACGCGGTCGCCGAAGCATCCGGCGTGCGTAAGCAAACGCTCCTGTACTACTTCCCGGGGAAGGACGAGCTGTTCGACGCCTGCATCGGCGAGCTCGCGACCCGGCTGTCGTCGGCGCTCGAACGGGCCCTGGAAGGGGAGGACGAGCGGGAGCGCCCCGAGCGGGTGATCTCGGCCATCTTCCGTCTGGCGGAGGAGTGGCCGGAGTTCCCGCCGTTCGCGCGCGAGGCATCCCGGCGCGGCCCCGAGGTGATCCAACGGGTAACCGGAGTTCTCGAGCCCCTGCGGAAGCGGGCCCTCGTTCATCTCGAGCGCGGCATGGACGACGGCACGTTCCGCCGCCAAGACCCGACGTTGCTGCTGTTCACCCTCTACACGGCCGTCGTGGGATCGCTGACCGAGGCGGGTGTCTTGCGGGCGTTGGGCGGTGGGCAGCAGAGCCGAAGCGCGCTGAAGCGCCGCGAGGAAGAGCTCGTGGAGTTCGTGCGACGGGCGCTCGAGCCGTGAAAGCCGCGGAGCGCCGAACGATCTCCCCGCTAAACCTCCTGATCGGGGACGCTATCGCGATCGCGATGTTCGCGGTTATCGGGCTAGCGCGCCATGAGGAAGGCATCACCGTCGGAGGGGTCGCACGCAACGCACTGCCGATCCTGGCCGCTTGGTTCGTCGTCGCGGCGTTCGTGGGGACGTATTCGCAGCCGGGCCTCCGCACGATGCTCATCACCTGGGCGATCGCCGTCCCGGCCGGCGTCGCGATCAGAGCGATCGTGCTGAGCCGGCCGGCCGACGGATCTCAGGTCGTGTTCGGGATCGTGACGATGACGGTCACGGTGGTATTGCTGCTCGGCTGGCGCGCGATCGCGGCGATGGTTTCGAGCAGGCGCTAAGCGCTCCTCAGCCGCGATCGAGCTCCAGCGACGCGCTGTTGATGCACCAGCGCTGACCGCCGGCTTCGCGGGGCCCGTCATCGAAGAGGTGACCGAGGTGGGAGCCGCAGCGGGCGCATCGCACCTCCGTTCGGACCATCCCGTGGCTCCGGTCCTCGTGCAGGATCACCGCCTCGGGTGAGACCGCCTCGGTGAAGCTCGGCCATCCGGAACCCGAGTGGTACTTGACGTCGCTCTTGAAAAGGACGTTGCCGCATGCCGTGCACCGATACGTCCCGTCGTCCTCGGTGTCGACGTACTCGCCGGTGAACGCTCGCTCGGTGCCGGCCCCCCGCAGGATGCGGTACTGCTCCGGCGTGAGCCGTGCCCGCCACTCCTCTTCGGTGGTGGGCAGACGATCGCTCTCTCTGGCCACGACCCCTCCTCCCGTCATCGAACACTCTAGTTCCGGTGTGGGCGGTAGCGTATTGACAATCATTCTCATTATCTCTTACGGTCCCGGCATGGCTTGGACCGGTTGGAGGCCCGGCGTCGTCGCGGTGGCGCTCGCGATGGCTTCGGCTGGCTGCGGGGGCAGCGGAGCGCCGCCGGGGCCCGGCCTGGACGTCGTCGCGGCGTTCTACCCGCTGGCCGAGGCGGCGCGTCAGGCCGGCGGGCCATTCGTTCGCGTCCACGACATCACGCCCACCGGCGTGGAGCCGCACGACCTCGAGCTGAAGCCGAGCGATGTTGGGCTGATCCGCTCGGCCGACCTCATCCTGTACCTCGGCGGTGGGTTCCAGCCGGCTCTGGAGGACGCGATCGGGGCCATCCCCAACAAGACCACCGCAGTGGACCTGCTCGAAGGATTCCCCCTGACGAAGGACGCCGACGACGATGAGGCTACCGATCCTCACGTCTGGCTGGATCCGTTGCTCATGATCCGCATCGTCGAGCGGGTGGCCGAGGAGATGAGCGCGCGGCTCTCGGAAGAGCAGACGGTGTTCGAGAGCCGCGCCTTCACCCACAAGACCTCGCTCGAGGAGCTGCATCGCAGCTTCCGGGCCACGCTGGCCACGTGCGGGCGGCGGGAGATCGTTACCGCACACGCATCGTTCGGATACCTCGCGGCTCGGTACGGATTGGAGCAGATCGCCATCTCCGGTTTGTCGCCCGAGGCCGAGCCGTCGCCTCGGCGGCTCGAGGAGGTCGCCCGGATCGCCAAGCAGCGCGGCGTGAAGACGATCTTCTTCGAGACATTGGTCAGCCCGCGCGTGGCCGAGACGGTTGCTCGCACGGTGGGGGCGCGCACCGCGGTGCTCAACCCGATCGAGGGGCTCACCGAGGAGCAGCGGACCGCAGGCGAGGACTACGTGTCGTTGATGCGGGCGAACCTGGCAGAGCTCGCGTTGGGGCTGCAATGCAAGAGCTGAGCGACCGCACACCGAAAGACGCCGTGCTCGAGGTTCGTGAGATCGAGTTCGCCTTCGAAAGCGGACGCGTTCTCAACGCCGTGAGCCTCGCCGTACGGCCGCGCGACTTCCTCGTGCTGCTCGGGCCCAACGGCAGCGGCAAGAGCACGTTGGTCAAGGTCGCGCTCGGCCTGCTCGAGCCCGCCGCCGGAACGGCGGCCTTATTCGGGCTTCCCGCCCGGGATCCGCGCGCGCGAGAGAACGTCGGTTACGTGCCGCAGCGCGCCGCGATCTCTTCGCGGGTGCCGGCGACGGTCGCCGAGGTGGTCCTCACCGGGCGTGTGCACGGCTCCCCGTTCGGCGTGTTCCGGCGCGCGGACCGGGAGGCCGCCGCGAAGGCGCTCGACCGCGTCGGACTCGCGCACCTGGCCGGTCGCCGGATCGGCGAGCTGTCCGGCGGTGAGCAGCAGCGCGTTCTCATCGCGCGCGCTCTGGTGTCCGACCCGAGGCTGCTCGTGCTCGACGAGCCCACGGCCGGTGTCGACAAGGAGTCGCAGTCGCGATTCGCCCAGGTCTTGCGGGACCTGAATGCCTCGGGCGTCACGATCGTGATGGTGGCCCACGACGTCGGCGCCGTCGGACCCCACCTCACGCGCGTCGTCGCCCTCCATCAGGGGCATCTCGACGAGATCCCGCTCGAGGAAGCGCGCGAGCAGATCGGGATGTTCGTCGAGGACCACCCGTCGGGTGGCCACTGATGGGCTTCTTCGAGCTGTTCTGGATGTCGGTCGTGGCCGGCGCGGCCGTCGGGGCGGCGGCGCCGTCGATCGGGACGTTCGTCGTGCAGAAGCGGCTCTCACTGATCGGCGACGGCATCGGGCACGTCGCGTTCGCCGGCGTTGCGTTCGCGCTCTGGCTCGACGTGTCGCCGCTCGCCGCGGCGCTCACGTTCGCCGTGCTGGGAGCGATCGGGATCGACGTGATGCGTCGCCGCAGTCCGGAGGAGGCCGACATGGGCCTCGCGCTGTTCTTCTACGGCTCGATCGCGTTGGGCGCGGTCGTGCTGCAGCTCGGCGGGTCGTTCAACGCGGGGCTTCTCGGGATCCTGTTCGGTCAGGTGCTGAGCGTCACCGCCGGCGAGCTCGTCACGATCGTGGTGCTCGCCGTGTTCATCCTCGGCGTCGTCGCTTTGAGCTACCGCGGCTTGGTCACCGTCGCGATCGATGAGGAGGCGGCGGTCGTTCGCGGGCTGCCGGTCGGCGCGCTCAACGCCGGGCTCATGATGCTCACGGCGTTGACGATCGGGGTCGGGATGCGTGTCGTGGGCATCCTGCTCATCGCGGCCATGATGGTCCTGCCGGTGGGCATCGCGCGCAACGTCGTTCGGAGCTTCAAGGCGACGCTGGTGACCGCGTCGCTGGTTGGGGCTGCGTGCGCGGTTGCGGGGATCGCGGCCTCGTACGCCTTGGACACGGTGCCCAGCGGCACCATCGTCCTCGTCGCGGTCGCCGCGTACCTGATCTCGGACGCGGTGCGGCTCGCGCGGCGTTCGCTCGCGCGGGGGAGGGTCGCTGCGTGAGGCGCGAGACGAAGCAGCGGAGCGAAGTGCTGGCGTCGCTCGCCGGTGGTGAGGCGCTGTCGGCGCAGGAGTTGCACGATCGGTTGCGCCACGCGGGGAGCCGGACGGGTCTGGCGACCGTCTACCGGACGCTGCGTATGCTCGTCGAGGACGGCGTCGTCGACGTCTTGCGCGAGGACCCGGTCCAGCTCCGGTACCGCGTCTGCTCTGTCGAGCACCATCACCATCTCGTGTGTGAGTCCTGCGGCCGGGTCGAGGAGATCCCCGAGTGCGACGTGAGCGAGTGGGCGGTCCGCGTCGCCCGGCCGCGCGGGTTCCGTGTCCGAACACATCGCGCCGAGATCCTCGGCGTGTGCGGGACGTGCGCAGGCGACGTTAGAAAACCTCGGAGCCGTCGTCCGCGGACCGCTCCGGCCTGAGCACGACGACGCCGGCCGGCGTCTGGACGCCGAGGACCAGACATTCCGACACGACGCCGGCGATCCGCTTCGGCGGAAGATCCACGAGCGCGACGACCTGCGACCCGACCAGGTCGGCTGGGGAATAGAGGTCGGTGATCTGGGCGCTCGAGCGCTTGCGCCCCGCGGCACCGAAATCGATCTCGAGCACGTAGGCAGGCTTGCGGGCCCCCGCGAGCGGTTCCGCCGACACGATGGTGCCGACCAGGGCCTTTCCGCTCAGCTCCATGCCGGCGCCATCATCGGCGGCGGAACCCCTTGACGGCAAGGAATGAACCGTTGTTCAATCCTTGCGATGCCGTACCGGCGGACGGAGTTGATGGAGGAGCGGCTCGCGGAGACGCGCGAGCGGATCGTGCGGGCCGCGCTCGGCCTTATCGCGCGCGGCGGCTATCGCGAGGTGTCGGTCGCGGCCGTGGCCGACGAGGCCGGTGTCGCGACGGGAAGCGTCTACCGGCACTTCTCTTCGAAGGCCGACCTCTTCGCCGAGGTGTTTCGTCGCGCGTCCGGGCGCGAGCTGGCGGTGGTGCGCGCGGTCGCCGCGCGCACGGACGCGCGACCCACAGAGCGCCTGGTAGCGGCGCTGGAGACCTTCGCCCGCCGGGCCCTCAGCGGCCGGCGGCTCGCGTACGCACTGATCGCCGAGCCCGCCGACCCGGCGGTCGACGAGGAGCGGCTCCGGTTCCGCCGCGCGTACCGCGATGTGTTCGCGAGGCTGCTGCGCGAAGCGATCGCGGCCGGCGAGCTTCCGGAACAAGACGTCCAGGTCGTCGCATCAGCTTTGGTGGGTGCGATGGGGGAGGCCCTCGTCGGGCCGTTGTCGCCGTCGGCGCGAGCCCGGAACCCCGGACGGCTCATCGAGGCGATCGTTCGGTTCTGCACCCGTGCCATCTCTCGGGAGGTCTCGTATGCCAACGCATGAGGTCACCAACCAGCCGCCGCCGCTCTCCGGGTACAACGTCTTCGAGTCCGACCGTGCGCTCGTGGAAGCGCTCGGCCGCGAGGGCGCGGATTGGGCGGAGGACGAGTGCCGCGAGCTCGGGGAGATCGCCGGGTCCGAGACCGCGCAGGCGTGGGGTGTCCAGGCCAACGTCAACCCGCCGGTGCTGCGCACCCACGATCGCTACGGGAACCGTATCGACGAGGTCGAGTTCCATCCCTCATGGCATCGGCTGATGGAGATCGCCGTCTCGCACGGACTTCACGCGCTGCCGTGGCGCGACGACCGGCCGGGCGCGCACGTCGCCCGGGCGGCGATGTTCATGACCTGGCAGGTCGAGGCCGGTCACGGCTGCCCGATCTCGATGACCTACTCGGTCATGCCGGCGTTGCGGAAGCAGCCGGAGCTCGCGGCGGAGTGGGAGCCGCGGTTCACCTCGCTCGACTACGACCCGCGCTCGATGCCGTCGGCGTCGAAACGCGGTGCGCTCGCCGGGATGGCGATGACCGAGAAGCAGGGCGGCTCCGACGTTCGCACGAACGCCACGCGCGCCGTCGCATCCAACGGCGGCGGACCGGGCTCCGAGTACCGGATCACCGGGCACAAGTGGTTCTGCTCCGCGCCGATGTGCGACGCGTTCCTCGTGCTCGCTCAGGCGCCCGGCGGGCTGTCGTGCTTCCTGCTTCCGCGGTGGCTTCCCGACGGCACGCGCAACGCGTTCCACATCCAGCGGCTGAAGGACAAGCTCGGCAACCGCTCCAACGCCTCGAGCGAGGTCGAGTTCGCCGGCGCGACCGCGTGGATGGTGGGGGAGGAGGGCCGCGGCGTTCCGACGATCATCGACATGGTGACCCACACCCGGCTCGACTGCGTGATCGGCACGACGGCGCAGATTCGACAAGGGGTCGCGCAAGCGACGCACCACGCCGCGTATCGGTCGGCGTTCGGCAGGACGCTGATCGACCAGCCGTTGATGCGGAACGTGCTCGCCGATCTCGCGCTCGAGTCCGAGGCCGCGACGATCACCGCGATGCGGCTCGCGCGCGCGTACGACGCGGGGGCCGACGACGAGGAAGAGATGTTGTTCCGGCGGCTGGCTGCGGCGATCTCGAAGTACTGGATCTGCAAGCGGGGCCCCGCGCACGCCGCCGAGGCGCTGGAGGTGCTCGGCGGGAACGGCTACGTCGAGGACTCGGGGATGCCGCGTCTGTTCCGCGAGAGCCCGCTGAACTCGATCTGGGAAGGCTCGGGCAACGTCATCTGCCTGGACGTGCTCCGCGCGCTGGCGAAGACGCCGCAAGCCCTCGACGCGCTCTTCGCGGAGATCGAGCTCGCGTCCGGCGCCGATCCACGGCTGGACGCGTTCGTCGCCTCGGTGCGGACGGAGCTCGCCGATCCGACGGACGGGATCGAAGCGCGCGCTCGCCGTTTGGTCGAACGCTTGGCGCTCGCGCTCCAAGGATCGCTGATGGTGCGCCACGCCTCGCCGGCTGCCGCCGACGCATTCTGCGCGTCACGGATGGCGGGTGACTGGGGCCGCGCATTCGGCACGCTCCCGTCCGGGTTGGACCTCGGCGCGATCGTCGAGCGGGCCCGGCCGAAGCTCTAGCCCTCGTCGTCGGTTGGGGTTCAGATCGACGCGAGGTCGATCGCCGTCTCGGGTGCGGCCGCCAGGATCCGGTCGTCGTCGGTAAGGAGTGGGATGCCGCGGGACTCAGCCAGCGCAACGTAGGCCGCGTCGTACGCGGAGAGTCCCCGGGCGATCCAAGGAGTCAGATCTTCGAGGTCTGCCTCCGCCACCTCGAAAGCGACCATCTTCAGGGATGCCGCCAGGTCGAGGAGGTCGGCCTCGGCCCATGTCCATCGGCGGCCGGCAACGTTGAGGATCTCGAGAAAGAGCAACGACGGTACGGTTACGATCAGCTCGCCGGCGCGATGCCGTTCCCTAACGATACGGGCTTGCTCGGAAGAGACCTCCGCATTCGGCGCGAACCACTTGAGCACGACTGAGGCGTCGAGGACGGCCTCGGTCACCGTGCGTCTCGCTCGGCTCGGATCGCGATGGTGGGGTCCTCGGACATGCCGTTGGCGCGAAAGAGCGCGTCCAGCCGATCCATCGCGCGTCGGACGCTGGCTTGCCGTCCCGGTCCGTTGCGAGCGCCGAGCTCGCGTTCCGCCATTCGGGCGAGGTAGGCGCTTCGCGTGAGGCCTTGGCGTTTGGCTTCCCGATCGACTCTGGCCAGCAATCGGTCGTCGAAGGAGACAAGAACTTTCGCCATGACCCGGAGGATATCCGGATATCCCTCCTGATGTCAAGCGATCCTGACGGCATGGCGGTGATCGAGCGCAAAGAGTCGATGCGCTCTATCCTCCGGTGAGAACCTGAGGGGGCGAGATGACTCCGGAAGAGATGGTCAAGGTTCAGGACGAGCACATCGCGGCGGAGAACCGTGGCGACGTCGACGCGGCGGTGGCGACGTTCGTGGACGAGTGCTTCCTCGAGATCGTCGCGCTCGGACTGAAGTTCGAAGGGAAACAGGGGGTCGCGCTTCAATACGCGACACTCTTCTACACGTTCCCCGACGCGGTCCTGAGCATCGACGACCGCGCGTTCGGCGACGACACGCTGGTCGAGTGGGGATCGTTCACCGGGACGATGAAGGGCGAGTTCATGGGCGTGGCGCCGACCGGGCGCCGTTTGGATCTGCCCTTCATCGCCGTCGTCCGGTTCAAGGACGGGCTGATGGAGTCCGAGCGGGCGTACTACGACATCGCGAGCCTGTGCGATCAGCTCGAGATCGGCATCGACGAGGTCCGCGCCGCGGCGAAGCTCCTCGCCGGTTAGCTCCTTACGCTGCTGCGGTGGCGCGGCCGAGGACCGCTCGGACCGCCGTCATCGCCGCTTCCACGCCGTCCCGATACCCGATCGGCACGTCGTAGAGGAAGGCGCGGCTCATCAGGTCGTCCTCGACGTCTTCCAGCCGTTCAAGTAGGGCTTCCATACGTCCCACCTCCCAGGCCGACACTAGCGGGTGGAGGTTTCGAGCGGTTTTCGATCGCGTAACGGCTGGGTGAACTCTCAGCCGGCCAGCGGGAGGGCGAGGAGCTTCTGCTCGTCCCCCGAGTCGACGCGGGTGCGGAAATAGGGCTCGAGCCCACAGACCGGGCATTTGCCGATGACGACCTCGGCCTCTATCTCATCGTTCTTGATGAAGAACCGCTCGCCCGTCCAGACGAGCTGAGTCAGCCGCTCGACGCCGATCGTGATCGGCTCACCCGAGCCGAGATGGCCGGAGGTGTAGCCGACGAGCTTCACATGCTCGTGCGTGCCGTCGTCCGACAGCACGGTCTGCCTGGCGATGACCTCAGGCACGGCGCCTCCGCGTCAGGTTGTCGTCGGCGGAAGGATACCGGCTCGTCGGTCTCGAGTCGCGCCTCCGGATCAGGCGCTCACCAGCTCGACCGCGATCGTCGACACCTCCGCGCCGTCGGCGGTGATGTCGATCTGCTGCTTGGACTCGGTGGCCCCGGCGGCCTTGGCCTCCAGCGTCCAGGAGCCCGGCGCGACGTGGAACGTGAACTTCCCGTCGTCCTTGGTGTACTGCTCGGAAACGAACTCGCCGGACGGCCCGATGAGCCGTATGTACACACCTCCGGCCGGCTTCCCTTCCAGAGTTACCGCCCCATTGATCGATGGCATCTCACCCTCCTCCTCCTACTCGCTTGAACTCCAGCCGCCACAGCCGGTCGCACGTCCGGCAGTGGTAGGTCCCGTGCTCCTCGCCCGGCCGCAGGTCCTGCTCTCCGCAGTACGGGCAGTAATACGGTTGCGCGCGCGGCGTCGGCGACTCGCCGCCCCCTTCCGACGTTGGGTCTGCCGTCATGAGCGCGGCGGCGCGGCGAAGGCGGTCAGCTCTTCGTCGGAGAGCCCGTTGACGAACTCCGAGAACGAGCGATGACCGTTCCGCCGCACCATGTACCGGCGGATGAGCGTCTCGACGTAGGGAGCGAGATCCTCGCCGAACACGCGCACCCCCCGCGCCTTCCGCCCGAAGGAGTGGCCCTCACCCAGGTGCCCCCCGAGATGAACCAGGAACGCGTCGGACTTGGTTCCGTTCGACCGTTTCATGATCGCGCCCATCAAGCCGATGTCGGCCGTCTGGAACCGGGCGCACGAGTTGGGGCAACCGTTGACGTTGATCTGGATGTGCTCGTCGAAGTCGGGGATGCGCTCCTCGAGCTCTTGGTAGAGCTGCTGCGCGCGCATCTTCGTCTCCGACAGCGCGAGCTTGCAGAACTCGATCCCGGTGCACGCCATCGTGCCGCGGCGGAACGCGCTCGGGCGCACGCGGAGATCCTGGTCGCCCAGCGCGGCGACGAGTTCCTCGACCCGGTCGGGCGCTACGTCGACGATCACCATCTTCTGCTGTGTGGTCGTACGGATCCGCCCGGTCGCGTAAAGCTCGGCCAGATCGGCGACGACGCGGAGTTGATGTCCGTAGATGCGTCCCGCCTTTGGTGCGAAGCCGACGTATGAGCGTCCGTCGGACTGCTCGAACACGCCGACGTGATCCCGCTGGGAGGTATTCGTCGAAGGCGGCGGGTCGCCGTCGGCGAGCGCGTACCCGAGGTATTCACGCTCGATCACCTCGCGGAACCTCTCGGGGCCCCAGTCGGCCATCAGGAACTTCAGCCTGGCGTGGTTCCGCGAGCGCCGGTAGCCGTGATCCCGGAAGGTTCCGGTGACGGCGGCCCACACGTCGGGCACCTGCTCGGGCGTCACGAAGGCCCCGAGCCGCTTGGCGAAGTGCGGGGTCGGGCCGAGCCCCCCGCCGACCCAGAGGTCGAACCCGGTCTGTCCGTCCTCCCGGCGCACGCCGACGAAGCCGATGTCGTTGATCTCGTGCTGCGCGCACTGCTGGACGCATCCGGAGATCGAGGTCTTGTACTTACGCGGCAGGTTCGAGAACGCCGGATCGCCCACGAACCGCTTGTGGGTGAGCTCGACGATCGGTGTCGCGTCGAGGATCTCCTCCGCGTCGACGCCGGCGAGCGGACAGCCGAGGATGTTGCGCGGCGTGTCGCCGCAGGCCTCGCACGTCGTGAGCCCGACACGCTCGATCTCCTCGAAGATCCGCGGCACGTCCTCGATCCGGATCCAGTGGAGCTGGATGTTCTGCCGGTCGGTCACGTCCGCCACGTCGCGTCCGAAACGCTCCGAGACCCACGCGATCGCGCGGAGCTGCTCGGAGGTGAGCAGGCCGCCCGCGATCCGGATCCGGAGCATGAAGAACTCGTCCTCCAGCTCCTCCGGCTCGGCGGTCGCGGTGGCCCCGGCGGGGGTTCCCTGCTTGCGCTGGGTGTAGAGGCCCCACCAGCGGAACCGCGAGCGGAGGTCGGGCGGGGGGATCGAGCGGAAGCCTTTGACCGAGTAGATCTTCTCGATGCGATCGCGCACGTTCAGGCCGTCGTCATCGCGCTTCGTTTGCTCGGGCAAGTTGAGCGGTTCGTAGTAGCCGAGCGCCCACTGGCCCTGTGCGCGCTTGGGCTTGGCCTTCCCGCGGCGCTCGCGTTCGGACGCAGCGCGGGCATGCGAGTCCGGGCGCGCCGGCGCGTTCGGCGTCGATGCCGCCGCTACTTCGTCGCTTCGTCGATCCACTCGAGCTCCTGATCGAATCGCTCGTGCGGCATCTCCTTGTGCAAGCCGCACTCCTTGAACTCCGAGTTCTCCCACCACCAGCGACCGGCGCGCTCGTCCTCGCCGGGTGCCACCGCGCGCGTGCACGGCGCGCAGCCGATCGAGGTGTAACCCTGGTTGTAGAGCTCGCTGTAGGGGAGCCTGTGTCCGCGGATGTAGTCCCAGACCTGATCCTTGGTCCAGTCGGCGATCGGGTTCACCTTGACGATGCCGCCGTGCGTCTCATCGATCTCGACCTTGCCGACGTCGGCGCGAGTCGTGGCCTGGTCGCGTCCGAGGCCCGTGATCCAGCCGTCGAGCTCGGACACCGCGCGCCGTAGCGGCTCGACCTTGCGGATGTGGCAGCAGAGCATCCGCTGCGTCTGGTGGCGCTGGAAGAGGTTCATGCCGTGCTGGCGGACCATCGCCTGCACGCGGGCGTGGTCGGGGCTGATCACGTCGACCTTGATGTCGTAACGGTGCCGGACCTCGTCTATGAGGGTGTGGGTCTCCTGCGGCAAGCGTCCCGTGTCGATGGTGAAGATCCGAACGTCGCGCCGGATCTTGGTGGCGAGGTCGAGGATCACCATCGATTCGGCTTGGAAGGAGCTCGAGATCGCGATGCGGGGATGGAACTCGTCGAGAGCCCAGCCGAGGACCTCCTCAGCCGAGGCAGCATCGAGCCGGGTCAGGTCCTCAACGGCGATGGTCAACAGCGGCCCCCGGGGCGACGACGTTTCCCCTATCTTTGACGGGAAAACCCCGGATACGCTGCGACTTCATCCGAGGTTCGAGAGAAACTATGACCCCGCCGGAGGTCGCTCGTCAAGTCGTTTGCCCGGTAATAACAGTGCAAACCCGGTCGGCGACGCCCTAGCCGCCGATGGCGGACATGCTGCGCTGCGGCTGCACGAAGTCGGGGTGGTTGATGCGGTGCCCGGCCCACTTCTCCCACATCGCCGCGCGCACCAGCGCCTCGAGATCCTCGTCGGAGGCTCCCGCGCGCAGCGGGTCTCGAAGGTTCGTCTCGTCGAGCGCGAACAGGCACGAGCGGAACTGGCCGTCGGCCGTGAGCCGCATCCGGTCGCACGCGTCGCAGAACGGCTCGGTGACCGAGGCGATGACGCCAACAGAGCCGGGAGCCCCGTCGGCGAAGCGATAGCTCGACGCCGGAGACGGCCCGTCGGACGCTTCGGCGATCAGCGGGAATCGTTCCGCGATACGCGCGAGAACCTCGCGGCTCGGGAGCACCTTCGCGCGCTCCCACCCGTGGTCGGCGTCGAGAGGCATGTACTCGATGAATCGGACGTCGTAGCCGGTTTCTCGCGCGAACGAGGCGAAGTCGGCGACCTCGTCGTCGTTGGTTCCGTTCAGAACCACGCAGTTGAGCTTGATGGGGGAAAGGCCGGCCGCCTCGGCGGCGCGGAGCCCGCGCATGACGCCGTCGAGCGCGTCGCGACGCGTCATCTCCGCGAAGCGATGACGGAGGAGCGAATCCATCGATACGTTCACCCGGTCGAGACCGGCTTCCTTCAACGGCGCCGCGAGCACATCGAGCAGAAGCCCGTTGGTCGTCATGGAAAGGTCGACGTCGGGCGCGACGGCCCGCAGCTTCCGCACGAGCTCCGGCAGGTCTCGCCGCACGGTCGGCTCGCCGCCGGTCAGTCGGATCGTTCGCACGCCGAGCGCGTAAAAGGCCCCTGCGAGGCGCGCGATCTCCTCGTACGTCAGGATCTCGGCTTTCGGCAGCCACTGCAGGCCTTCGGCCGGCATGCAGTAGGTGCAGCGGAAGTTGCACCGGTCCGTGACCGAGATGCGGAGGTCGGTCGCGGTGCGACCGAAGCGATCGATGATCGGGGGCTTCGTCATCCGGTCTCGAGCGCGGTGGCCTCGGCGAGCTCTTCCGGGGTGTTGATGTTGCGGAAGGATCTGCCCGTCGGGTCGAGGCCGCGCCATACCTCCTCTTCGACCCAGCGCACCCGCAGGCGGTCGAGGGCGCCGCGGAGCGACCGCTCTCCGGCGGCGAGCGCAGCGAGCAACGGCTCGACGGCACAATCCCCGTAGGCGGCGTGCAGCGGTTGAGGGCCGTCCTCGGTCACGGGGACCACGGCGTCCACGTTGTCGTCGAGGCGGGCCGCAAGATCGGCCAGCAGCGGCACGCTCAGGAACGGCATGTCGCAGGCGACGGCGACGACCTTGGTCGTGCCGGCCGAGCGGATCCCGGCCACGAGCGCGGGCAGGGGGCCGGCGTACTCCTCGGCGTCTTCGACGACCGGCACCAGGATGGGCTCCAGCACGCTCCGCTCCCGCGCGCACACGACGACTTCGTCGGTCAGTCCGCGGAGACGCTCGACGACGACATCGATCATGCGACGCCCGCAGAAGGGGATCGTCGCCTTTTCGGTCCCCATCCGCTTCGAGCGCCCTCCGGCGAGGACGACGGCGGCGACTCCGGACGTGGCACCATCCATGCAGGCGACGGTACCACCATCGAAGGGAGCAGGGGATGGACGCGACCGAGGAGACATGGATCCGCGGTGTGGAGGAGGGACTCGGCATCGCGGGCGGGATCGACGACGAGGCGAAACGCGTCCTTCTCCGCTTGACGAAGGTAACGGCCGACGCGACGGGGGTCCGCTACCTCGCTCCGTTGACCGCGTTCGTCGTCGGGCGCGCGGCGGGTCGCGCGGAGGCGGCGGGGGAGCGTTTCGACCTTCGCGCCGCGTCGGAGGCGGTCAGCGAGCTGGCGGCGCGGTGGGGTCCTCCGCAGGGAGGTTGACCCAGCGCGTGCCGTCCGGGCCGAACTCTTGCTTCCAGATCGGCGCGCGCTCCTTCAACCCGTCGATGACGTAGCGGCATGCGTCGAGCGCCTCCGCCCGATGCTCCGCCGAAACCGCCACGACGACGCTTGCGTCGCCGACGCGCAGGCGTCCGACCGAATGCATGACGGCGAGCCGGTGCAGAGGCCAGCGTTCACGCGCCTCCCCGACGACGGCGCCGATCGCCTTGAGCGCCATCTCCTCATACGCCGTGTAGTCGATCTCGGCGACGGCCATACCGTCGTTGGTCTCGCGCACGACGCCGACGAAGACGCCGATCCCGCCTGATGCCGGCGTGGTGACGAAGCCGATCGCTTCCGATGGATCGAGCGCGCCCGGCCGGATCTCGACGACGTCGTCCTGCCCGCCGGCGACGGGCGGGAGAAGCGCGACCTCGTCGCCGTCGGCAAGCGGGGCGCTGGGGTCGACGACATCGGCGTTGACGGCGACGCGCGTGGCCGTCCGGTAGCGGAGGAGCCTGGGCGCGCGCTCGGTGAGGAGATCGAGAACGTCGCCGGCGAGCGCGCCGGGATCGAGCTCGAGGACGTCTTCGGTGAACCCGGCTGCTTCGGCGAGGCCGCCCCAAAGGCGGACGCGGACCTTCATGCCTCGGCCCGCGACTAGCAGGCGCCGCAGGCGCCCTGCCCACACACCGGAGCCGGCGCGGCTGCGCGGCCGGTCATCCCGGCGATGACGGAGATGAGCCGCCGAACCTCGTGCGCGCCGCAACGGGGACACGCCGTCTCGTCGGCGGCGGCCATCGAGACGATCTGATCGAAGCGCTTGTCGCACGCGCGGCACTCGTACTCGTAGAGGGGCATCGCCCCGTATGGTAGCGCGACGGTAGGGTGCCCGACCATGGGCTTCGACTATCGAGGCAGCGTGGCCGTCGTGACCGGCGCTTCGTCGGGGATCGGTGCCGCCGTGGCTCGGGATCTCGCCTCCCGCGGCTCGACGGTCGTCGCGGCCGCGCGACGCAGGGACCTTCTTGAGGCCGTCGTAGCCGATTGCCGCCGCGGCGCCCCGGCGAGCGAAGCGGTCGTCTGCGACATCGGCGACCGTGATCAGGCCGAGGCGCTCGTGCGGGACGCGCTGTCGCGACACGGCCGGATCGATGTGCTCGTCAACAACGCGGGCATCCCCATGCGGGTGCACGCGACGCGCCTGTCCGCCGACCAGGTGGAGCAGGTCATGCGGATCAATTTCCTGGGTGCGGTCTGGACGACGCTCGCAGTGCTTCCGTCGATGGTGGAACGAGGGAGCGGACGGATCGTCAACATCTCGTCCGCCGCCGGCCGGATCCCCAGCCCGCGGGAGGCCGCGTATACGGCGTCGAAGCACGCGCTGGCCGGCTGGAGCGAGGTGCTCGCCGGCGACCTGCACCGCACCGGTGTCGAGGTACATCTGATCAATCCGGGACCGATACGAACGGAGATCTGGGACAAGGTCCAGGAGCCCGCGGCCTTCCACGGCAAGCTGCACCCACCCGAGCGCATCGCCGCAGCCGTGCGGGACTGCCTGGAGCACGGGAAGTTCGAACGGTCGTTCCCGCGATGGCTGGGAGGCCTTCAGTTCTTCAAGCTCCTGGCGCCGCGCGCATTCATCCGTTCGATCGCCCGGTTCGATCGCCGGGCCGACAGATAACCGCGGCCGGGAGATGGGGGCGTCACGTCAACGCGCCATCTCCCGACCGGCAGCCTGTCGTTCTTAAGCGGCGCGCTTCTTCCGCGTCGCCTCCGGCGCCGCCTGTTCTTGCGCAGGTGCCGGCTCGCGGCTCATCGCGACGATCGATCCGCTGATCGTGCCGAGCAGGATGGCGCTCAAGCCCCACGCACTGCCGGCGAGCTTGAGATCGAACGCCGAATCGATCGAAAAGGCGCCGGAACCGGCGAAAGCCAGGGTCGCGGCCACGGTGGACAGGACGATCGGGTACTCCATGCCGCCGTTCGGGTTCCACAGCCCTTTCGGCGCGTGGACGGCGATGATCGCGTTCAGCATCACGCCGATGATCGCTGCAGCGGCGAACGGCGTCAGGAAACCGAGCATGAGCAGCGCGCCGGAGCCGAACTCCACGAGACCGGTGAGCGTCGCCATCGCACGGCCGTTCCGGTAGCCGAGCGAGGACATGAACCCACCGGTTCCTTCGATCCCCTGGCCACCGAAAGACCCGAAGAGTTTCTGGGCGCCGTTCCCTACGAAAAGAGCCCCAACGACTGCACGCAAAACAAGCAAACCAACATCCATGGGTGACACCTCCCGTAAGGCTCTACCCGGGCGCCGGTCGTTCACACGCACTCCGTCGATAGACTTCGCCGAGCAGACCGGGCCCGTAGCTCAATCGGTTAGAGCACCGGACTCATAATCCGTTGGTTCCTGGTTCGAGACCAGGCGGGCCCACACGGTGAGCAAGGACCTTCCAACAGGCGTCGTGACCTTCATGTTCACGGACATCGAAGGGTCGACCAAGCTCGTTCGCGAGCTCGGCGACCGGTACGGCGACGTGCTTGCCGATCAACGCCGGATCCTCCGAGAGGTTTGGCTAACCTGGCGGGGCGTCGAGCGAAGCACGGAGGGCGATTCTTTCTTCATCGTGTTCCGTTCGGCTGCGGATGCCGTCGGAGCGGCCGCGGAGGCGCAGCGAAGGCTGGCTGCGCACGAGTGGCCGCACGGGTGCCGGGTTCGTGTGCGCATAGGCATGCATACCGGCGCGACGCTCGTCGTGGACGACGACTACTTCGGCATCGACGTGAATCGCGCCGCGCGGATAGCCGGCACGAGCCACGGAGGGCAGGTCGTGCTCTCCCGTGCGACGCGCGATCTCCTCGATCCGCCGCCGGCGGGGATCGCGCTCAAGGACCTCGGCGAGCACCGCTTGAAGGACCTCGAGGAGCCGGAGTGGCTGTACCAGCTCGTCGGAGAAGGTCTGCCGGACGAATTCCCCGCGCTCCGCAGCCTCGAAGTCCCAACGAATCTCCCGACCCCTGCAACTTCGCTGATCGGTCGCGCGGCCGAGGTCGCCGAGCTGGAGGCACTGCTCGAACGGGACGAAACGAGGCTCGTCACGTTGACCGGACCCGGCGGCGCCGGCAAGACCCGGCTCGCGATCGAGGCGGCCGCGCGCGTGCGCGAGCGCTTCGCGAACGGCGTCTTCTTCGTCTCGCTGGCGGCGGTGACCGACCCCGCGGATGTGCTCCCGACGATCGCTCACGTCCTCGGCGTGGAGATCGGATCCCGCAGGGTCGAAGAACGCCTGGCCGAAGACCTCCGGGTCCGATCGCTTCTTCTCGTGCTCGACAACTTCGAGCGCGTCGCGCGCGCTGCCCCGGGGATCGCAGCGCTTATCGCGGCGGCTCCTCGCCTGAAGGTTCTCGCGACGAGTCAGGCGTCCCTCCGGATCGGCGGGGAGCGCGAGTACGCCGTCGGTCCACTGGCGACCTCCGCCGGCACCGGCGGCCCCGAGGCGATCGACGACTCACCCGCCGCCGCGCTATTCCTCGAGCGAGCGCGAGCGGTAAAGCCTTCCTTGCGCGTGACGGCGGCGGATGCGGACGCCGTTCTCGAGATCTGCCGCAGGCTCGACGGGCTTCCTCTGGCGATCGAGCTGGCGGCCGCCCGGATGAAAACGCTTGCGCCGGGTCAGATCCTCCAACGGTTGGAAAGCCGGCTGACGCTTCTCAGGGGCGGTGCGCGAGACCTCCCTGCACGTCAGCAAACGCTGCGCGACACGATCGCGTGGAGCGTCGATCTCCTCGAGCCTCCGGCCGCTTCGCTCTTCCGACACTTCGCCGTCTTCTCGGGCGGGGCAACCATCGATGCGCTCGAGGGCGTGCTCTCAGGTGACGACGAGGATCCGCTCGGTGCGCTCGACGTGCTCGTCGACCACAACCTCATCATCGCGACCGAGGCACAGGAGAAGCGATTCGAGATGCTGCAGACGATCCGCGAGTTCGCGCTGGATCTGTTCGAGGGCTCCGGCGATGCGGAGGATCTCCGGGGCGCGCACGCCTCGTACTTCGCGGGCTTCGCTGAACGGGCCGACGCGGAGCTACGCGGGGCGGCCCAGAGCGAATGGCGGGTTCGTATCGAGGCCGAGCTCGCGAACTTCCGCGCGGCGCTCGCGTGGTGTTTCGAGGACGCTTCGCCGGGAGACCGGACCGTGCTCGGCGCGAGGCTCGCCGGAGCGCTCGGCTGGTTCTGGTACACGCACGCGGATGCGCTCGAGGGGTGTCGCTGGCTGGATCTCGCCCGGGAGAAGGTTCCGCACGCCGGCACAGAGCTGCGGGCCCGGGTCTTGGCGAGGCTCGGGGTGCTCCACGATCAGCGCGGAGACTTCGAGCCCGCCGCGCGGCTGTTCGAATCGGCCCTCGCCGCCTACCGGGAGCTCGGGGATCGGAGCGGGGTTGCGTCATCGCTCAACAGCTTGGGGTCGGCTGCCCGCAACGCCGGCGACATCCAGCGGGCCCGGACGTTCTTCGCGGAGAGCTTGTCGATAAGGCGCGCGATCGGGGATCCGGGCGGCGAAGCTTCCTCGACACACAACCTCGCCGTGATCGCGCTCGACGACGGGGATGGAGAGAGCGCGCGCGAGATGTTCGAGCGATGCATCCGGCTGGACGAGGCGGCCGGAAACGATTGGGGAGTTGCGGTCGACGGGTGCGGCCTCGCCGACGCGCTGCTGCTCGTCGGTGAGATCGAAGCCGCGGAAGCCAAGGCGGTCGAGTCGCTTCACGCCCTCGCATCCATCGGGGAGCGCGACTGGATGGCGGAGGCGCTGTCGATCATGTCGGGGATCGCGGCTGCGCGCGGCGACTTCGTCCGCGCCGCCCGGCTCGCCGGTGCGGCTTGGGGAACATGGAGGACGATCGGTTTTCCCCCCGTCGGCAAAGACCTAGAGCGTCATCACAAGCATTCCTCGGCGGCACGGGCCGGGTTGCCGGCCGCGGAGTTCGAGCGGGCGCACCTCGAGGGAGAGGCGATGACATTCGACCAGGCGATCGAGTACGCGACGCGCGCTCGCTGAAGCGTTACCGCCCCGGCGAGTCCGTGATTAGGCCGACAGATCGACCGTCCCGTGATCGCCGTAGGTCAGCTCAGTCTCAAATCCCCAATCCTCGTCGACGAAACGGCCGGAGGACGTTCCAACTTTGAGTCCATCCGTGCCGAAGTCGAACGGTGAGTTCATCACACGTATCGGGCCCTGCTGATCGGCGCCTGTAAGAAGTTCCAGCTCCGCAGTCGCAAGAGTGCCGACGCTAAATGTGGGCTTCTTTCCGTCCTTGAAGTCGATCGGGACCTGCTTCACGCCCTTCACCGTGCCGTAGAGCGCCGCTAGGTCTGCGAACGTCCCGCCTGCTTTCCCCGTGAGGATCGTCTCGAGTGCGCTCCGCTGCTCCTCGCTGGCGGCGTCGTCGATGTAGAAGCCGGCCGTGATGTTGCCGGCGAACGGATTGCCCGACCACGAGAACGCGATGGCAACCTTGCGACCGCCCAGGTCGACGGATCCGTAGTTCCCTGTGGCGATGCTTATGCACTCGATCGCGACGCAAGTCCCTTTGGTTGGGTCGCGACCGAAGATGCATGGGCACGGCGAGTCGCAGGGGCACGCCCCGGCCATTTCACCCTTGAGGACCCACTTCTCAGCCATGGCTCCCTCCTTGACTCGCCCTCGAGGAGGGACGCTAACGCCCTAAGGCGGAGGCGTCAAAGGTGAGGCGTCGTTTCCGAGCTTCAAGCAAAGCCCGACTTTGACCGCCTCCTGGCCGCTGTTCTGGGCGAGGTTCCTGCTACAGATCCGGGATCGTGCGCGGGAGGAGCTCGAACGTCCAACCGCCGTCGACCTCGAGGAGTTTGCCGGTCACCCACGACGACGCGTCGGAGCACAGGTACAGCGCGGCCGCGGCGACGTCCTCGGGCGTGCCGTTCCGCTGGAGCAGCGTCCGATCGACCATCGTGTCGCGGATGGGGGTGCCTTTCTCCTCCATGTACCCGAGGTACCAGTTCAAAGCCCAGGTCTCGACGGCGCCGGGCAGGACGGCGTTCACCCGGATCTTCGGCGCGAGGTCGGATGCCATGAGCTTGGTGGCGTGCGCCATCGCGGCCTTCGCGGTGCCGTATGCGAGATACCCCCTCGACGCGTGGGCCCCGGCCATCGACCCGATGTTGAGGATCGCCCCGCCGCCGCGCCGGAGCATGTACGGCACCACGAGCCGGGAGAGCTCGACCGGCGCCGAGACGTTGAAGTGGAAGGCCCACTCCAGATGCTCTGCCTTTGTGTCCATGAAGGGGGCCGGAACCGCGCCGCCGGCGTTGTTGACCGCGATGTCGATCCCGCCGAGCTCGGCTACCGTCCGGTCCACCGCCGCCGAGAGCGCATCGAAGTCCATGACGTCGGTCGGGACCACGAGCGCCCGCCGGCCGTGCTCCCGGATCGCGGCCGCGACGCGTTCCAGATCGGCTTCCGTCCGAGCCAGCAGGGCCACGTCCGCCCCCGCCTCCGCGAAGGTCAGGGCGATGGCCGCGCCGATACCCTTGCCGGCGCCCGTCACGATCGCCACGCGGTCGGTCATCTGGAAGCGGTCGAGCAGCGCCATATCCGGCTCCTTGGTCGCGGGGTCGGCCACTGATACACGACCCCGGCGCCATATTGCACCTCATGTGTGGAAAAGAACCCCTTGACGGGGGTGCCCGTAGGAGAGTGAAATCATCCGGCACATCTCGGTGTGGGGACTGGAGGGGCAGTGGCGATAGAGATCGGGGAGATCACGCTACCCCGTAAACCGTTCACCGATGTGCACGAGCTCGTCTACCTTTTCCACAGCTGGCAGCTGATCCTCGATGCAGAGAACATCCCCGAGGCTCTCCGGCCGCTCCAGTCCATCCCCGAGCACCTCGCGGCGACGATGACACAGGCGCTCACGGACGCTCAGGCGCAGCTCGAGTCCGCCCAGGCCGGCACCGATATCGCCCTGCGGTTCCCGGCGACCCCCGAGTTCTCCGAGCTCATGCGGTGGGGATGGGACCAGCTCAACCAAGTCGAAGCGTCGCTTGAAGAAGAGGCCTTGCACGAGACTTGGGTGCGTGCGATGCAGCTCGCCAAGGATTTCGTCGGCGCCGCGCTCGAGCAGTTGAGCTTCGAGCAGATAGGGTCGCCCAGTCGGACTGAGTCAGGGCAGAAGCACGATCTTTCCGAGGGCCTTCCGCTCCAGCAGGTCGTTTAGCGCGTCCGCCGCCCGCTCCAGCGGATAGCCGGCCGAGATGTGCGGGTCGATCTTTCCCTGGGCGTGCCATCCGAACAGCTCGGCGAGGAGCTCGCGGTTGCGGCCGGGGTCGCGGGTGACGAACGCTCCCCAGAACACCCCGATGACCGAGCACGACTTGAGCAGGATCAGGTTGAGCGGCACGCTCGGGATCCCCGCAACGAAACCGATCACGAGATAGCGGCCGTTCCACGCCATGCCTCGTACGGCCGCCTCGGCGTGATCTCCGCCGACCGGGTCGAACACCACATCGACCCCGGAGCCTCCGGTGAGATCCTTGATCCGGGTACGAAGGTCCTCGGTCGCGTAGTTGATCGTTTCGGCGGCGCCTCGTTCCCGGCACAGTTCGAGCTTCTCCTCCGAGGACGCGACGGCGATGACGCGGGCGCCGATCACCGAGCCGACCTCGACGGCCGCCAGACCGGTACCCCCGGCGGCGCCGAGCACGAGCAGCGTCTGACCGGCTTCGAGCGGGGCGCGATCCCGGAGCGCGTACTGCGCGGTCCCGTAGGTGAACAGGAGTGCAGACCCGGCGGGGAAGTCCATGCCGTCGGGCAGCGGGACGAGCCGTTCCGCGTCGGTCACCACTTCCTCGGCGAAGCCGCCGTAACCGGTGACGGCGATCACGCGGTCGCCGGGCCGTACGGAGGTCACACCCTCACCGACGCGCGCGACGACGCCGGCGACCTCGCCACCAGGTGAGAAAGGCATCGGCGGTTTGAACTGATAGCGGCCTTCGATCATCAGCGTGTCCGGGAAGTTGACCCCGCATGACTTCACGCTGATGACGACTTGTCCCGATCCGGGCTGCGGGGACGGAACGTTATCGAGGACGAGCGAGGACGGAGGACCGAACGCTCTGCAAAGTACCGCGCGCATGTGAGTTACCGCAGTGGGAAGAAGATCGGGACGAGCACGAGCACGGCAACGGCCGTCGCGATCGTCAGCGGCGCGCCGAGGCGCGAGAAATCACGATACCGGTAGCCGCCCATCCCCCATACGAGCGTGTTCGCCTGGTAGCCGATCGGGGTGAGGAAGGACAGCGTCGCTCCGAAGAGGATCACGATCGCAAAGGGGCGGAACTGGAGCCCGGCGGTCTGCGCGGTGGCCATCGCGATCGGGAACATCAACACCGCCGCTGCGTTGTTCGAAAGAAGTTCGGTCATCATCATCGTTGCGATCAAGACGCCGCCGAGGATCCCCACGTCCCCGAGCGGCTGGAAGCCCTTCACGATCAGATCGGCGATATCCCGTGCCAGCCCGCTTTCCGCCATCGCTATGCCCAGCCCGAAAGACGTTGCCATCAGGAGGATGACGTCGAGATCGACCGATCGTTTCGCCTCCGCGGGTGTGATGACCCCGAAGATCACCAGCGCCATCGCGATAACCAAGGAAGTCTGCAGAAGGTTCAGCAGCCCTGCGCCGGCGACGCCGATCATGGCGACCGTCAGGAGCTGGACGATCCACGCCTTCTCCTTGCGCTGGGGCACCCTGCCGAACAGTGGAGTTACGACCAGGAAGTCCGGATGGTCGGTCCACCGGTACCAGAAGCCCGGATCCGCCACGATGACCAGCACGTCTCCGGTGCGCAGCCGCACATCACCGAGCTTGCCGGGGATACGCTGACCAGACCGATGGATCGCGAGAACGGCTCCGCCGTAGTGACTCCGGAAATCGGCCTCCTTGAGCGTCCCGCCGACGAGCGGGGAGCTCTCGCCGACGACTGCCTCGAAGAACCGGCGCTCGAGACTCTTCCCGACCGTTGTGAAATGACGTTCTTCCGCCGACGCCAGGCCTGGCGTCCTCTGTAGGTCGAGCACCCGGGCCACGTTCCCGGCGAACGTGAGCCGGTCGCCTTCCACGAGTATCTCCTCCGGCGACACCGGGGCGATCGTACGCCGGTCTCGCTCGATCTCGATAAGGAACACGCCCTGAAGGTTGCGGAGCCCGGCTTCGGCGACGGACTTGCCGGCGAGAGGACTCTGCGCCGCGACGACCATCTCGACGGTGAACTCACGCATGGTCCTCAGTGACTCGTTCGGCGCGCTGCGGACCGGAAGGAGCCGAGGAGCCAGGAGCACGATCAGCGTCACCCCGATGATCGCGATCGGGACGCCGGCCGGCGAGATCTCGAAAACATCGAGCGGCTTGAGCCCTGCGTCGCGCAGCAAGCCCGACACCACAAGATTCGTCGACGTACCGACGAGCGTCATGCAGCCGCCGAAGATCACCGCATATGAAAGCGGCATCAGGTACCGCGATGCCGAGCGACCGCTGCGCTCGCACCACGCAAGCACGCGAGGCGCCAGCATGGCAACGAGCGGCGTGTTCGCGATGAACGCGGAGACGGCCATCGACGGATAAGCGATGCGCGAGAGTTGTCGGCGATGGGCGAGACGCGTGTCGTCGGAGGCGGCCTTAGAGCCGAGCGCCCGTGATGTGAGCCCGTCGAGCGCGCCGGTGACCTCGGCCGCGCCGGCGAGGATGTAGAGGGCGGCGACGGTCACCGGCGCTTCGTTGGCGAAGCCGGCAAGCGCCCCCTTCTCGTCGATCACGCCGGCCACCAGAAGGGTTGTGACGGCACCCCCCATCACCAGCGGCGGGGGGAAGCGATCCAGGGCCAGCAGGACGATCGTCGTCAGGGTCACCACGAGAGTCACCCAGGCATCGGCGCTCATGGGCGGGAAGCGTACCCGTACGGGAGGCTTTGTCGGCCAGGTGGGCGCAGGCGATGTCTTTCGGAGAGACCGGCGAGAGCCCCGGAAGGGCTCCCTCGTTGTTTAGACTCCTTGGGCCGATGAACTGCCCGTCCTGCACGGCAACGAACCCCGACGACGCTTCCTTCTGCGGGAGCTGCGGGACGCCGCTCGCACCCGAAGGCCCCTGTCCGCGGTGCAACCGGACGAATCCACTCGATCTGAAGTTCTGCCGGGGATGCGGGTACCGGCTCGGCGCCGCCGAGCCTGCACGGCAACCCAGTCTTCCCTCCGCGTTCGCGGGAGGCCGGTACAAGGTCGAGCGCTTCCTCGGCGAGGGGGGCCGCAAGCGGGTGTTCCTCGCTCACGACTCGCGACTCGAGCGCGACGTCGCGCTGGCGCTCATCAAGACCGAGGGGCTCGACCAATCCGGGCTCGACCGGGTCCGCTTCGAGGCGCAGGCGATGGCCCGCCTCGGGGACCATCAGAACATCGTGACCGTCTTCGACGTGGTGGAGGAGGACGGCTCTATGTATCTGGTGTGTCAGTACATGAGCGGCGGATCGGTTGAAGATCTCATCGCCGCCGCGGACGGCCGCGGGCTGCCCTTGGAAGACACGGTGCGCATCGGCGGCCAGGTCGCGCACGCCCTCGAGCACGCGCACGGCCGTGGCGTCGTCCACCGGGATGTGAAGCCGGGGAACGTTTGGCTCCAAGAGAACGGCAGCGCACGTCTGGGCGACTTCGGGCTCGCGGTCGCCCTCGACCGATCGCGGCTCACCGCGGAGGGCATGATGCTCGGCACCGTCGCGTACATGGCGCCGGAGCAAGCCATGGGGCGGCCCCCCGACGCCCGGAGCGACCTGTATTCGCTCGGCGCGATGCTCTACGAGATGCTGACCGGACGTCCGCCGTTCCTCGGCGACGAAGCCGTCGCGATCATCTCGCAGCACATCGGTACCGCTCCGGTCGCGCCGTCGTGGCACACCCCCGACGTACCACCGGCCCTCGAGCGGTTGGTGCTGGGATTGCTCGCGAAGGATCCCGAGAAGCGGCTCCAGTCGGCGACCGAGGTCCGCGACGCGCTCGTCAAGATCGCGACGGCCACCACCACGGCCGGTCCATCCGCCGCGGCGCGCGAGGAGGCGAACCCGCTCGACCGGCTCGCCGGCGGCGTCTTCGTCGGGCGCGAACGAGAGATGGACGATCTACGCGCCGGCTTGGACGACGCGCTCTCGGGTCGAGGACGTCTCTTGCTCCTCATGGGAGAGCCGGGGATCGGCAAGACGCGCATGGCCGACGAGCTCACCACCTACGCCAGGTTGCGCGGCGCGCAGGTCTTGGTGGGTCGCTGCTACGAAGGCGAAGGCGCGCCGGCGTACTGGCCGTGGGTCCAGGTGATCCGCGCGTTCATCCACGACCGCGACGCCGCGGCGCTCACGTCGGTCATGGGCACCGGCGCGCCGGAGATCGCCCAGATCGTTTCGGACGTTCGCGAACGGATCCCGGACCTGCCCGAGCCGCCGGCGCTCGACCCAGAGCAAGCCCGGTTCCGCCTCTTCGATGCGATCGCAACGTTCCTCAAGAGCGCCTCCCGCGCGCAGCCGCTCGTGATCGTGCTCGACGACCTGCATTGGGCCGACAAGCCGACGCTGCTATTGCTCCAATTCCTCGCGCGAGAGCTGCGCTCGAGCAGGCTGCTGGTGCTCGGCACCTATCGGGATGTGGAGCTCCGGCGCCAGCATCCGCTGGCTCAGGCACTCGCCGAGCTCGCCCGCGAGCAGGTGAGCCAGCGGGTGATATTGCGAGGGCTCATGGTGGACGACGTAGCGCGCTTCATCGAGATGACGTGCGGCGTGCAACCCCCGCCCGAGCTCGTTCGAGCGGTTCACCGCGAGACGGAGGGAAACCCGTTCTTCGTCGCGGAGATCGTGCGTCTCCTCGCCAGCGAAGGGAAATTCGAGGATCCCGGGGAGAGCTCGTGGAGTCTGAGCATCCCTCAGAGCGTGCGGGAGGTGATCGGCCGCCGGCTCGATCAGCTCTCGGAGAAGACCAACGCGCTGCTGTCTATCGCTGCCGTCGCCGGGCGCGAGTTTCCGCTCGGGGTCGTTCAAGCGGTGAGCGACCTCGATCCGGCATCGGTGATGGACGCGGTCGACGAGGCACGCGCCGCTCGTGTGATCGGAGAGGCGCCTCGATCGGTTGATCGTTACATCTTCTCGCACGCGTTGATCCGCGAGACCTTGTACGAGGAGATCCCGACGACGCGCCGCGTGATGCTCCATCGGCGGATGGGTGAGACGCTCGAGATGCTGTACGGGGAACGCAACACCGCGAATCTTTCGGAGCTTGCTTACCACTTCCTCGAGGCCGCTCCGGGCGGGGACGTCGGCAAGGCCATCGACTACGCGAGCGCCGCGGCGAAGCGTGCGACCGAGCTTCTCGCCTACGAGGAAGCGGCGCGTCACTACCAGAGGGCCATCGAGGCGATGTCGCTGCTCGAAACGCCCGACGAGGCTCTGCGGTGCCGGTTCTTGCTGGCGCTCGGCGACGCGCAGCGACGGTCCGGCGACGTCGACGCCGCCCGAGCGGCCTTCTTCGACGCGGCAGCCCGCTCTCGCAAGATCGGCGACGCACCCTCCCTCGCCGAAGCGGCGATCGGCTTGCAAGCCGGTGCCGCGTTCGGTCAGGTGGACGAGAAGCGAGTGGTGATCCTCGAGCAGGCGATCGAGGCGATCGGCGAAAACGATCTCGCGCTCCGTTCTCGTCTCCTCGGCCACCTGGCTCGCGCGCTGTACTTCTCCGACGATTTCGAGCCCGTGCGCGCGTTGGGCGATCAGACTGTGGCCGTGGCCGAGTCGGCCGATGATCCGGTGGCGCTCGCCGAGGCGCTCAGTACTCGCGCGTACGTCTTGTGGGCGGTCGAGCCGCCTGAGGCTCGTGAGGCGGCCGGCGGCAGGATCGCCGACATCGCTCGCCGCGTCGGTGATGTCGAGCTCGAGCTGGACGGGTTGATGTGGCGGATCATCGCGTTCACCGATATGGGTGACCTCGCCCGCTCGAAGGCGGCGATCGACGAATACACCCGAGTTGCGGAGGCGTCCCACATCCCCCGGTACCGGCTGTACGCCCTCTCCCGACAAGCGATGCTCGCCTCCGTTTTCGGACGCTTCGAGGAGGCGGAACGGCTCTCACTCGAGGCGTTCCGGATCGGCACCAACGCACAGGAGCCGGACGCCATCCAAGTGCGGGCTGGACAGGCATTCGCCAACGCCTTCGCCACCGGGAACCGTGAGACCATGGCCTGGTCCCAGCAGTCGCTCAAGACCTATGCGGCGACGTACTCAGCCCGGCAACCCTGGACGCGCGTGTTCGTGTCCCTGGGCGCCTACAGACTCGGCGACACCGCCGAGGCGGTCCGGGAGTTCGACAGAGCCTTCGCCGAAGGTTTGGTGACCCTTCCCGCGCAAGGCGTGTCGTCCGGGATGATGCTCGCGACGGCGGCCGTGCTCTGCGGACTCTTGGATCGACCCGAAGAGGCGGAGCAGATCGAACCGCTGATCCGGCCCTTCGAGAAGCGGGTGATCATGGGGGCAGGCGCTGTGTTCTGCAACGGGGTGGGCGCCCGCTATCTCGGGATCCTCGCGACGGTTCGCGGACGTTACGACGAGGCCGACCGGTTCTTCCGTTGGGGGGTTGATCGTTGCCGGTCGATGGGCGCGCGGCCCTGGGTAGCCGAGATCCTTCACGATCACGCCACGATGCTGCTTGCCCGCCGCGGGGCCGGCGACGTGGACGAGGCGATTCGCCACCTGGACGGGGCCCTGGAGATAGCGAAAGAGCTCGGGATGTCGCCGCTCGCCGAACGAGCTCTCCAGCAGAAGATGAGCGCGCAAGGCATGGTGCTCCCCACCGACATCAAGAGCTCGATCGACCGTGTCGCCTCATCGTTGGAGCGCGAACGCCCGAACCTTCGCAGCCACGCGGCACCGGACGGCACGGTTACCTTGCTCTTCACCGACATCGAGGGTTCCACCGCACTGAACGAACAGGTCGGCGACCGGCGGTGGATCGAGTTGCTCCGCATGCACAACGCGATCGTGCGCGAGCAGGTCGCCGCGCAGGGTGGGTTCGAGGTGAAATCCTCGGGCGACGGATTCATGGTCGCGTTCTCCTCGGCGCGACGTGCGGTCGCTTGCGCGGTCGAGGTCCAACGCGCGCTCGCCGAGCACGCGGACAAGGCTCCCGACGACGGGATCCGTGTGCGCATCGGCTTGCACACCGGTGAGGCGATCGCGGAGGAGGGCGACTTCTACGGACGACACGTCAACCTCGCGGCCCGGGTCGGCGCCGCGGCCGAGGGAGGCGAGATCCTCGTTTCATCCTTGCTGCGAGAGCTCACGGCCTCCAGCAAAGAGTTCGAGTTCGGCGAGGCGCGCGACGTTCAGCTCAAAGGCCTTACCGGCACGCATCGGCTCTACCCGGTGAGGTGGTGATGACCCAGGGCTTCGTCGCCGCGCTGGAGCCGGGCGACCTCGAGGCGCTGACGGCGTGGGGACGCGCGCGGCGTTTCCGTCGCGGAGCGATCCTCTTCCACGAAGGCGAAGGTGCCGAGCACGTCCTCATCGTTCGAGCCGGCCGCGTGAAAGTTTCGAGCTTCACCGCCGACGGCAGGGAGGTGGTCCTCGCGGTTCGCGGGCCCGGCGAGCTGCTCGGGGAGCTCTCCGCTATCGATGGTGAGCCGCGTTCGGCCTCGGCGAGCGCGCTCGAGCAGGTCGACGTGCTGAGCGTGCCGGCCGAAGACTTCCGCGCCTTCCTGGAGATGCGTCCGCGCGTCACCGTATCGCTCATGCAGATGCTCTCCCGGAAGCTCCGCGACGCCGACCGGAAACGCATCGAGTTCGGCGCGCACGACACCGTTGGGCGCGTTTGCCACCGGCTGGTCGAGCTCGCAGAGCGTTTCGGAGAAGAGTCCACGCGCGGGCTCCGCATCACGCTCCCGCTGTCGCAGCAAGAGCTCGCCGGATGGACCGGCGCGTCCAGGGAGGCCGTGAGCAAGGCGCTCCACCAGCTCCGATCGCGCGGCTACATCGAGACCGCGCGCCGCGGGATCACCGTCCTCGACATGCCGGCGCTCCGTCGCCGCGCGATGTGAAGGGAGACCATCGATGGCAGAGCTCGGCACGATCCTCGGCGTCTGGGCGCATCCCGACGACGAGACGTACCTGACCGCCGGGCTCATGGCTCGAGCGGCGGACGACGGCGATCGGGTCGTGTGCGTGACGGCGACGAAGGGCGAAGGCGGCTCCTGGGACGAGAAGCGCTGGCCGTCGGAGACGATGGGCCGGGTGCGAGACGCCGAGCTGATGGAGTCGCTGCGCATCCTCGGCGTGAAGGAGCACCACTGGCTCGGCTACATCGACGGTTCGTGCGCTGATGTTCCTCCCGAGGAAGCTACGGCGAAGGTGCAAGCGATCATGGAAGAGGTGTCACCGGACTCCGTCTTCACGTTCGGGCCCGACGGGATGACCGATCACGCCGATCACAAGGCCGTCTGCGCCTGGACGACTGAGGCCTTCCGACGCTCGGGGAAGCCGGGGGCGAAGCTCTATTACGCGACGACCACCAAGGAGTGGGCGGAGGAGTTCGTTCCTCGCATGAACAAATTCAATGTGTTCGCTCCCGGATTGCCGCCGGTCAGTCCGCCGGACGAGCTGGCGATCGACTTCGCGCTCGATCCCGACCTGATGGACCGCAAGCTGCAGGCGATCGAGGCGCACGTGTCGCAGGTCGAGTACATGCTTCGCTACTTCGGCGCAGACTTCTTCCGTGAGGCGCACAAGATCGAGCTGTTCCGGCTCGCAGAGTCTCGGTGAGCGTGGGTTGGGCTCGGACTGGGTAGGGGAACGAGGTTATGCCTAGGAAGCGCCGACCCCCGCCGGAGGAGACCGTCGCGAGCGAGTTCTCCGCCGAGCTCGAGCCGCACATAGGCGAGCTCGACGGGGTCGAGATCATCTGCGGGATCCCATCGTTCAACAACGTCCGAACGATCCCCAACGTCGTCCGCGCCGTAGAGGCCGGGCTGCGCCGGGCCTTCCCCGGCGTCTCGGCCGCCATCGTCGTGTCGGACGGCGGATCCGAGGACGGCACCGTCGCTGCCGCGATGGAAGCATCGACCGGTCCCGACGAAGAGTTCCTGCTGATCGATCCGAAGGCGCCTTCGCCGAAGCGGCTCGCCCTCCGGTACCGCGGGATCTCCGGGAAGGGAAGCGCGTTCCGGACGCTGTTCTCCGTCGTCGAGACGGTCGGCGCCCGGGCGTGCGCCGTCTTCGACTCGGATCTCCGCTCGATCACGCCGCAGTGGGTCGAGTCGCTGTTGCGGCCGGTGCTCGTGAACGGACACGACTTCGTCGCGCCGATGTACGCGCGCCACAAGTACGACGGAACGATAACCAACGCGATCGCGTTCCCACTGACGTCCGCGCTCTACGGGTCGCTCGTCCGCCAGCCGATCGGCGGAGAGTTCGGCTTCTCAGGCCGGATGGCCGCGAGCTGGGCGCACCGCGACGTCTGGGGCACCGACGTCGCCCGGTACGGCATCGACATCTGGATGACCACGACGGCGATCGTCGAAGGCTTCCGCGTTTGTCAGACGCAGCTGGGCGCGAAGGTCCACGATGCGAAAGACCCCGGGACGCATCTCGGCCCGATGTTCCGGCAAGTCGTCGGATCGCTGTTCGCCCTCGCCGGCCGGTACTCCGACCGATGGAGCGACGTCGAGGACATGACGCCGGTCCCCACGTATGGCTTCCGCGCCGCGACGTCGGCCGAGGAGATCCGCATCAAGGCCGGGCGGCTCACCTGGCGCTTCATCGAGGGATACATGAAGTACGAGAAACTCTGGCGCGACGTCCTTTCGGCCGAGACGCTCAACGCGGTGGTGCGGGCGACGGACGAAGCCGCCGAGAAGACCGAGGGTTTCGTGCTCCCAGCCGACCTGTGGGCGCACATCGTCTACGACTACTTGGTAGCGTTCAGTGCCGCGGAGTTCGACTCGTCGGTGCTTCTAGACTCGATGATCCCGCTTTACTTCGCACGGACGGCGACGTTCGTGCAGGAAGCCTCCGGCGACGATCAGTACGCGGCTGAGGAGCGTATAGGCCGGTACGCCGACCTCTTCCTCGAACGCAAGCCCTATCTGCTCCGCCGCTGGGCCGAAGCGGGTGTCCAGCGCACCCTCGCCGAGCAGACGGTTCCGCCTGCGGGCATCGAGGCGTCGGAAACCTCGGAGATGCTCGGCGCCCAGTCCGACTGAGCGCTACGCTTCGTCCAGCTCGGTTGTGACCAACCGGGCGGATCGCTTCCCCTGTGAGGAGGTCCGGATGCGACGGCTCGTTCTCTGTGCGCTGGTCGTCGGCCTCCTGATCGGGGCAGATCCTTTGGCCGCCTCAGCCAACGACCCACCCATTGCACAAGGGACCGGTGACATCACGCGGTCGGTCGACGAACTATGGGCAGATGTCGGCAAGATAGTCCCCGAATTCGGAGGGTTCTTCTACAGCCAGGAACAGCGCGCATTGAAGATCTATGTAACCGCACAGCGGCCGGGTATTGCGGAAGACCTGAGGGCCGCGCTCGAGAGTGTTTTCAAGTCGAACCTCGACGGCCAGTCTCTCGACAACATCGTCCTGCTCGAGGGGCGCTACGGCATGCTGCAGCTCATAGAGTGGCGCGATCGCATGCGCCGGGGAAGCATGATGTCGGTGCGTTGCGTGACCTCGATCGGATTCGCGGAACCCGAGAATAGGCTGCGCGTCAGAGTTGAGGGATTGGGCGCGAAACCACTTGTTGAGAGCAAGCTCGACGAGCTCGGCATTCCTCGAGAGGCAGTGATCATCAAGCAAGGCGTCGTACAGTTGCTCGGAGGCACATCCCCGCATCAATCGCCGGATCCTAGATGCGCTGCGCCAAACAAGATGGGCGTTGTTTGGTGGGTCGGGGGAGCGGGCGCTCTGATCCTGGCGGCCGGAGTTGCTAGGTTGCTTTTCGCGAGACGTTCAGCGAAGCCTGTGCTGGCTTAGAGGGTCGCGGCCTGCTCTTCTTCCTCGTCCGTCAAAGCCTTGACGTGCGCCGCGATCTGCTCCATCGGCGGGCGCTCGACCTCGATGCTGTTGTGGATCTCGATGCCGTCCGGTGAGGGACGCAGCAGTGGCGCGGCAGAGAAATCGATTCCGGAACGCATACGCCCCCGCTCTTCGGCCCGGCGCAGGATCGTTTTGCCGATCGTGTACGCCATCGGCCCCAGCTCGGCGAGCGACCGATTCCGGTGGATGCGCTCGTCGAGGTCGACCTGCGCCATCGCGTCGAGACCAACGGTGTCGAGCAGGTCGATCAGCAGGCCGACTTCCACGCTGTACCCGGTGAAGAACGGCACGCGCTTGAGGACGTCGATGTGGCCGGCGTACTCGCCGGACAGCGGCTGGATGAACCCGGACAGCTCGGGGAACAGCGCCGCCAGCATCGGACGGGCGAGGAGCTCGGTGACGCGGCCGCCCTCGTCGGGGATCAGCTCTTCCCCGCGCGCGATCGGGCGGCGGTAGAAGCCCTTGGTGAAGGAGATCGTCGGGTCGCTCAGGATCGGCGCGACGAGGCGCGTCACGAACCGCGTGGAGAAATTGCGGATGTCGGAGTCGACCCACACGACGATGTCGCCGGACACAACCGAAAGGCTCCGCCACAACGCTTCGCCCTTGCCGAGCACGACCGGCATCTCGGGGACGAGGTCGGAGATGTCGTGCACGATCGCGCCGGCCTCGGTCGCGATCTCGGGTGTGCCGTCCTCCGACGAGCAATCGACAACGAGCAACTCATCGACGAGACCCGAGCCTTCGATCAGGTGTCGCTTGATCGTCGAGCAGATCGGACCGATCGTGGCAGCTTCGTTGAGCGCGGGAAGCACCACGCTGATGCGCTCGCCCGACGCGAGCTTGCGGGCGGCGAGCTCGCGGGCGCCCGGCAAGTTGCGCGATCCGAACGTGCGATGCCGGTGCCAGCGTTGCGCCAGGCCCGTGAGCCAAGGGAACTCGTAGGCTTCGTTCGAACCGGTCACCATGTCGTCCTCCGGCAAGGCGGGCGGTGCTTGCGCGGCTTATCCCCTCCCTGGGTGATGCCCAAACTGGCAGCACCCGGGCGAAACGGCGCCTCAGGCTACGAGGAGCTTGCATCGTTGAGCAACGCGACCCACAGAGATACCGACGCTTCACGCGTTGTTAATGTTCCGTGCAGATGTCGATCGATCACATCGCTTCCTCGGGATTCCAGGCAGGAGCCGATGCATACGAGCGCGCGCGGCCCGGCTACCCACCCGCTGCGGTCGGCTGGCTCGTAGAGCGGCTACGGATCCGGCCAGATTCTCGGGTTGTGGACCTCGGGGCCGGAACCGGAAAGTTCACCGAGTTGCTCGTGCCGACCGGCGCTCGCCTGATCGCGCTCGAGCCGGTGGATGCCATGCGCGCGAAGCTCGCCGCGCTGCTGCCCACGGTCACGACCGTGGCCGGTGATGCCGAAGCGATCCCGCTCGCATCGGGAGCGGCCCGCGCGGTGGTCGCGGCTCAGGCGTTCCATTGGTTCGACGCACCGCGCGCGCTCGCTGAGATCCATCGCGTGCTCGAGCCCGGCGGCGGTCTGGGGCTCGTGTGGAACGCACGCGACACCTCAGTCGATTGGGTCCGCGAGATGGCCGCGATCGTCGATGAGTACGGTGACGCGATCCGCCGCCACGAATCGGGGGAGTGGCGAGCCGCGTTCCCCGCGCCCGGCTTCGGACCGCTGGAGGATCGTTCCTTCCCGAACGTGCAGCCGATCGAGCCGGACGGGGTTGTGGAGCGCGTTGCGTCCACAAGCTTCATCGCACGGCTTCCGGACGACGAACGAGCGCAGATCCTCGAGCGCATCCGGACGTTGATAGGATCTCACCCGCAGACGAAGGGCCGAACGCACATCGACTTCCCGCACACGACGCGCGTCTACGTGTGCGAACGGACCTAGAGCTCGATCTCCATCCCCTCATACGCCAGGACAGGGCCCCCGCCGTTGCCGTTCGCGCCCCAGAGCTCTCCCGCCCTCGAGACGAGCGCCTCGAGGTGGCCGTCGGAGTGGAGCGGGTCGTGGTGGAACATAACGAGCTGCTTCACCTTCGACACGAGACCGAACGTGACGACGTGCTCCACGCTCGAGTGTCCCCAGCCGACGCGGTCGGCGTATTCCTCCGGCGTGTACTGCGCGTCGTGGAACAGCACGTCGGCGCCTTCCGCCACGCCGTGTCCGGAGATCCACTCGGGCTCCATCTCTGCGAGGTCCACGCCGAGCGCTGGTTCGTGGTCGGGGAGATAGGCCAACGTTTTGCCGTTTTCCGTGATGCGGTAGCCGACCGTCGGTCCGCGGTGAGAGATCGGTTGAGCTCGGACCGTCGCACCGCCGATCGTGAACTCACCGTCGGGGACGTCGTGGAACTGCGGATGCGACGGGATGTCGGACAGATGCACAGGGAAGAGCGGTGGGGAGAGGTAGCGCGCGATCCGTTGCTCGAGCGAGCGCAGCGGCGACGGCGGCCCCCACACATGCAGTTCCACGTCGGGGCGCCACAGCGGCGAGAAGAATCCAAGCCCCTCGAGATGATCCAAGTGCAGATGCGAAAGGAACAGGTGGATCGTCTTGTCGCGGTCGGGGTCGAGCGAGAGTCCGAACGGGCGGATGCCGGTGCCGGCGTCGAGCACCAAGAGCGTGCCGTCCGACAGTCTCACTTCCATACAGGAGGTGTTGCCGCCGTACCGGATCGTCTCCGGCCCAGGCGAAGCGAGCGATCCCCGGCACCCCCAGATCCGCGCGTGCATCCTTACGCCGATCCCTGCGGCTTCTGTTCCCAGAAGATCGCGACGGCGCCGACGAACTCGTTCGCCCTCGCGAAGAGCGGGAACGCGGTGACGGCTATCTTTCGCTTCTCGTCGTCGAGCCCCGTGATGGTGAACTCCATGTGTCCGGGCTCGAGGTCGCGCATCACCTTCGCAAGGGGAAGCACGTCGAGTGGGATGGACTCGTCGTTCTCGTCCACCGGCGAGAACATGGTTCCCCATTCCTCGGGAGACAAGGGGCCGGTCTCGGCGAAGCTCCGTCCGAGGACGTGCTCGGCCGGCTCATTGAAGAAGATGAGGTTCCCCGCCGGGTCGACGACGAACATCGGCGTCGCCGAGTTCGAGGCAAGCTCCCGAGCGAGGATCAGAACGAGGTTTCGCTGCTGTGTCTTCTCCACAAGGCGGCGAGCCTATCGCGCCGCCCGGCTGCAGAACAAGGTTCCTGCCCTGGTCGCGGGGGGTTTGGCTAAAAGGGGCGGATCGGTTTTGTGGCGCGGCATATAACTCGGGACGTTCGGGTAAATCTGCTGATAAGGAACCGGGCGACGACGGACGAAGGGTGTTCATCGCGCCTACCATGAGGTTTGCCCCAAAAGGGGCGACCGACTCGGAGGGTGGGGGTCCAGGATGAAGGGTTCTCGCAAGTTCGCGGTCGCGCTCGCAGCAGCAGCTTTGGCCACGATGATCGTGGCGCCGGCGGTATCCAACGCGGGCCTGCTCGGCAAGAGCATCCAATGGAAGACGCTCAAAGCGCCGGCTCCGTCGTGGTACACGGACGCGCTGCATCAGAAGGTGCTCGCCGCCGGGCCGCGCGGCGTGCCGGTGCCCGCCGAAGCAGCGATCCCGGCGTCCTCGCTGACCTTCCTCGGGATCCGGCCCGGCCAGCTGATCATCCTCAGCGGTGGCTCTCTTTGCACATCGAACTTCGTGTTCACCAACGGCGCTGGTGAATATTTCATCGGCACCGCGGGTCACTGCGGAAACGTGGGCGAGCAGGTCACGATGCTGTATCTCCCCGGTGGTTTGGTCAACATCGGCAACGTCATCCTGAGCACCGGCGACGCGGGGATCGGTAACGACTTCGCGCTCATCAAGATCAAGCCGGAGCTGTACGGCGACGTGAGCCCGTCGCTCGCGTACTGGGGCGGACCGACCGGCGTGTACGGCGGCACCGGTCCCGCGGTTGTTCAGCACGCGGGCTGGGGTCTCGTTGTCGGCACCGGTGGAACACCGCGCGTGGGGCTCGGCCTCGACTGGGGGCCGAACGCGTGGCGATTCGAAGGCGTGATCACGCCGGGCGACTCGGGGAGCGGCGCGATCGTCCTCGGTGGACAGGCGGCCGGGAACATCACGCACATCGCCGTCGACGGCAGTCAGTTCCCGCCGGCGTTCATGACCGGTACGTCGATGACGAAGATCTTGCAGATCGCCGGCGGATACCAGCTCGCAACGTGCTCGGCCATCCCGTGGCCGTTGCCGGGCTGTCCATAGTCCGACCGCGAAACGTGAGAAGGGGGCGCTCAGCGCCCCCTTCCTCGTATCCACAAGGGGAGGACTTCGGGGAGCGCGGGGCGAAGTAAGGATTGGAACGAAATCCAATGCTTCGGGAGGATCCCTCATGAAGATCGCTCGCCTCGCTTTCGTCGCCGCTCTGGCAACTGCGCTGGCCGCGCCGGGGATGGGAAGCACCGCTCCGGCTCTGAAAGCCATCCCGCTCTCCGCGCCTGCCCCGTCCTGGTACACGCCCGATCTTCACGCCAAGGTGCTGGCCTCGGGTGTGGAAGGCGTCGCGCTGCCGGAGTCGGTCACGGTTCCGACGGCGGGGATCGCGTTCCTTGGGATCCGGCCCGGGCAGTTCATCATCGTCGGCGGCGGCTCGTTGTGCAGCACGAACTTCGTGTTCCGCAACGGCGCCAACTGGGCGATCGGCACCGCGGGTCACTGCGGCAACGTCGGCGAGCAGGTGACGATGCTCGCGCTACCGCGCGTTCTGCTCAACATCGGAACCATCACCAAGAGCGTCAACGGCGGACCCGGGAACGACTTCGCGCTGATCTCGATCAACCCGGCGCTGAACAGTCTCGTGAGCCCGTCGATGGCCTTCTGGGGCGGCCCGACCGCTAATTATCCCGGGCCGAACGCCCCGCTCCTCGTCCGTCACGTCGGCTGGGGCGCCGGTATCGGGGCCGGCGGCACGCCGCGTGTCGGTGTCGGCATCGCCTGGTCACCCACGATTTGGCGGTTCTCCGGCGTGATCGTCAACGGTGACTCGGGGAGCGGCGCGATCAACGAGAAGAGTAAAGCGATCGGGAACATCACCCACATCCAGGTCGACACGAGGTTCTTGCTCCCGGTGTTCAACAGTGGAACTGCGATGCCGCGCATCTTGGCGATCGCCGGCCTTCCGCTTGCGACGTGCGGGCCGAGCCCGTGGCCGCTCTACGGCTGTCCAGGCCAGTAGCGGACGCGCAGCAGTACGAGGGCTTGCCGGGAATCGAAGCGGCTCAGCCGATCAGCGGAAGCAGCGGGTGATCGGCGCCGATGATCGGGCCGGGGTCGACGCCGAATGCCTGCGACAGAACGCTGCTGTAGACGCTGCCGAGGTGGATGGTCGGCTCGAGGTTGCCGTCGACCAGGGCGGTGAGGTCCGGCTTGGCGCCGTATGAGCCGCCGAGCACCCGCGGCCCCATCACGAGGACCGGCATCGACGAGCCGTGGTCGGTGCCGCCGGAGGCGTTCTCGCCGACGCGCCTGCCGAAGTCCGAGAACGTCACCACGGTTGCGCGATCGGCGATCCCGAGGGTGCCGGCCATGTCGAAGAAGGCCGCGATCGCGGTATCGACTTCCTTCAGTTGCGCCGCGTGCGCGCCCCGCTGCGTGGTGTGTGTGTCGAAGCCGCCGACCGAGATGAACCCGATCTGGGTTCCGACACCGGCAGCGAACATCTGAGCGATCGTCTTCGCGGGCGTCATCGGGCCGGCAACGTCGTCGGCAACCTTCGACACCGCCGAGACGGCGTTCGTCATTCGGCTCTGCGCCTCGATGACCTTCGCGTGCATCGAGCCGTCGGACGATCCCGCCCCGAACGCGGCGAACGCCGCCCGCCGGAGCGCGGCATCGGGCCGGCCCTCGTCGGCGAAGGCGAAATCCGACAGGCTGTTGAGCGCGACGCCTCCGCCGGCTTCACCGATCAGGGTGCGCGGCAGCCCGGCGGTTCCCACCGCGACGGCGCGCACCGGCCCGTTCGAGGCGCCGTCGGTCGCGTCGAGATACCGGCCGAGCCAGCCCGTGTGGTACTGCATATCGGGGCCGGCCGTCTCCCAGATGTAGGTTGAGTCGAAGTGCGAGAAGTTCGGCTTCGGATAGCCGACGTTGTGCACTATGGCGACTTGGCCCGCGCTCCACATCGCGCTGACTCGCGCCAGCGACTTGTGTAGCGCGAGCCCGCCGCCGATCCCGTACAGCTCGTCCGGCTTAAGCGCGAGCTGCGGCCGCGCGGCCTTGTACGCGCCGTCGAGATACGGTACGACCGTGTTCAGCCCGTCGTTCCCGCCGCCCAAGAAGAGCACGAGCAGCAGATGGTCCGGGATCGGGACGGACCCTCCCTCGGCGGCTTCCGCACCGATCGCACTGAACCGCACCCAGAGGGGAGCCGACGAGGCCAGCGCGACGGCCTTGAGGAATTCCCGGCGGTTCATCATGCGAGTGAGAAGTCTGGGCTCGCGAGGACCAAGGTGATCATCGCGGCGTCGAGGGTCTGCGGCGTCGGGTCCTTCGCCTGATCGAGGTAGTTCTGCAATGCGGTCGCCGTCGCCGGCGCGAGTTCGGTCATCCCGAAGACCTCGCCCCACGCTTTGACCGTCGTCCCTCTGATCGCGGTTTGCCCCGGCAGAACGAACGCCGCGACGTGCCGGTCGGCGAGCGCGTTCCCGGCGTTGTAGCGGGCAAGCACCTGCCCGGCGCCGAGCCATCCCTCGTTGTGCGGCCAGCCGCCGACGTTGGGGGGGTCGTACAGCGCCTGTCCGGCCTGGCTCATCCATGCGATCGCCGCTTGCAGGAGGTCGTTCTCGGTGCGGCCGAGGGCGCGGAACGCGCCGGTCATGAACTCGGCGGGGGACTTCACCAGCGCGCCCCGGACCGCCGGGTCCTTGAACTCCGCGGATGTGAAGATCGCTCGCAGGGCCGGGACGAGCTCCCAGTTGTCCGCCTTCAACGACGACGCGATCTTGCCGACGAACGCGGACGAGGGAGCGGGCGTCACGAACGTTTCGATGAGCTTCTGAGCGAGGAACGTGGATGCCGCGGGGTGGTCCAGGATGATGTTGATCACGTCGTGGGGCATGAACTTGCCCGTCTTCCCGAGGATCGTCTTCGTGCCGTCGTCGTGAAGCTCGGCGTTGAAGACCATGATGTTCCGCGGCCCGCGCGGCTCGAGGTTGTACCCGATCTGATAGCCGGTCAGCGCTCGCGCAGCTTCGCGGACATCCGTCTCCGTGTAGTTCCCGACCCCGAGCGTGAACAACTCCATCAGCTCCCGCGCGAGGTTCTCGTTCGGGTGCTCCTTCACGTTGACGTTGTTGTCGAGCCACGCCGAGAGCGCCACGTCCTCGAGCATCGCGTGGCAGAGCGTCTTCCAGTTGCCGAGCGCGTTCCGCCGGAACAGGTGGTTCTGAGCAGTGAGCTCCTGCGTGTCGACGATGTCGCCCGGCCGGTAGGCCGTCGCGAAATGATCGTGGAGGAAGAGGGTCATCCGCTCGACCAGCGGCGTGGTCGACGTCACCATCCGATTCAACCACTCGGTCTGGATGTCGAGCAGCCCGCGAGGCGCCAGGCGTCCGACGAGGTTGTACGCCGGCTCTTGAACGGTTCCGGTGGCTTCCGGCAACGACGCCTGCTGGCCCATGAGTGGCTCGCCGGAGAGGAGCTCCTCCACGGCGGTGTCGTATCCGGCGGCCTGATAGTGGTCGAGCTCGGCCGCGCGCGCCGCGAAACCGGCGCGGCGGAACAGGTGGGCGATAAGCGGGCGGACCTCCCCGGCCAAGCCAACCCCCAACTCGAACGCGTCCGGCTTGCTTCGCCTGAGGGCAGGAGGAATCCTGCCGGGGGCGCAAAGGACAAACTAGGACGATATGTCGATGCATCAGCGCCAGAATCGCTCGAATCGCCCGGGACCGGGAGGTGTGAGTACCTCGCTCGCCGAAACGCTGGACGATGCGACGCGGGTACACGCGACGAGGGTTCTTGTCGGCCGCCGCCAAGGCGGGCGCCGCGGGCGCGACGGTTGCGTCCATCCCTTTGAGCGCCGTCTCCCTCAAGGCTCAGCCCGCCCAGCCCGTTCTCGTCCCGGCTCAGCGGGCGACCCTCGACGCGGCGCTGGCGCGCATGATCCCCGCGGATGGTCCCGACGACTGGTCGGCGGCGGATCTCGGCGCCGGCGACTACATAGAGCGTCTTCTCTCCGGCGACGGCGACATCTACGCCGGCGGTCCGACCCGCGAGAGCTTCCCTGCCTTCCCGCCGCTGACGCGCGCGAAGGAGATGGGCTGGGCGGCCGAGGTTGACCGTCTGCGCATCGTCTACGCCGAAGGTCTCGCGGAACTCGACCGGCGCGCCGGCGGCTCGTTCGCCGACGCTTCGGAACCGATCCAAGATCTCGTCCTGACCACGCTCGACCTCGAGGGGTCGGCGTTCTTCGCCGCCCTGTACGCTCACACGATGGAAGCGGTTTACGGGCATCCCGTCTACGGCGGCAACCAGGGGTATCGCTCCTGGAAGGATCTCTGCTATCAGGGGGACGTGCACGGCGTGCGCTTCCCGTCGACCGGAAGCGAGGGAGCCTGGAACCTGTACGGCGGGTACGCGCCCGAGGAGATGATCGGGGCCGGCACGTGCCCGGGTCAGGGGCCGGTCGAATGAGACGCGCCGTGCTGGCATGTGCGGCCCTGGTGCTCGCCGCCTCGGTCGCGTCCGCGGACGACTTCCCCGCCACGCCGATAACGCAAAGCCCTATGGGGCCCCTCATCGACGTCACCGATACCTGGGTCGATTACCAGCCGGCGGAGGCGTTCTGCGTCAGACCCGACGTGTTCCAGTTCACCGGAATCGGGCCGACCGTCAACGGCGACGACCCCGACTGCGCTCTCTCCGGCTTCGCCCCGGCGGACACCGGCCTGGTGAAGATCGAGATCGTCACGCCGCCGCTGTGCAACGGCTGCCGGCGGCTGTTCCTCGACTATTCGCAGATCCCGGCGAACGAGCCGTCGGTCCGTTACGCGCACGGGCATTCGTACTTCCACTATGGGTCGCTCAACCCGACCTACACGGTCGAGCCCATCGCGCACAGTCCCAACGTCAAGAACTTCTCCAACGACAAAGCGGTCGTCTCCGAGGGTTCCGTTCAGGAGCCGCTGGTGTGGGCGTTCGATAGTTACAACCGCACCTTCACAGGCAACACGGCGCACTTCGTGCACTCCGATGTCCAGGGACCGTACTACACGGGCCCGTGGTACGTGAACGCGTCCGGCCAGCGGATCATCGGCTCGTACCTCGACGTTACCGTGGCGGGCTTTGGTCCCCTGCCGGGCGACCACCGGCTCAACGAGATCGCATACGTCGCCGCGTTCCACTCCGGTGAGCCGACCTGCCCCGACGAGCTCATCGGCGGCGGCGCGTACGCCGACGGCGACGCGTTCTACGGCGGCTGCATCGACGGATTCGGCGCCGGTCGCGAAGTCATAGACCCGTTCGCCTAGCGATGGGTAAGCAGGCGTTCGACGTCTGCATCGTCGGCTCCGGAGCGGGAGGCGGCGTCGCCGCCTACGTCCTCGCGAAGGCCGGCGCGCGCGTGCTCGTGCTCGAGAAGGGCCCCTGGCTCACCGAGAAGGACTTCGGCGACGATGAGCTCCGATTCGGCGAGCGGAACCTGATCGATCAGGATCCGTTGATCGAGCCCCGCACGTTCCGCGATCGGCCGGAAGAGGGCCCCCATCAGTTCGTCGGGAAGGTCCTTCCCGTGTCCCGCTGTGTCGGCGGCGGAAGTGTGCACTACGGCGCGGTGTGCTTCCGTTTCCGGCCCGAAGACTTCAACGCGCGATCGACGTGGGGCGACCTGCCCGGCGCCGACATCGTGGACTGGCCACTCACGTACGACGACCTTGCACCCGCGTATCGTGATGTCGAGCGGCTCATCGGCGTCGCGGGTGGGCGCATGAAGGACGAGCAGCAGCCGGGCTCCCCGGTGCCCGGGGCGGAGTGGCGGACCGATCCGTATCCGATGCCGGGCCATCCGCCGAACTACGGCGCCAAGCTTTTCGAAGAGGCATCCCGGGCGCTCGGTTTCCATCCGTTCCCCACGCCGGTCGCGATCAACAACGGGCCGTACGACGGCCGGCCGGGCTGCTCGTACTGCGGGTTCTGCTCGTCGCACGGCTGCCCGATCAACGCCAAAGGCGACACCCGCGTCACGGCGCTCGCGAAAGCGGTTGCGACCGGGCGATGCGAGATCCGTCCGGACTCCTACGTGTTCCGGATCGAGATGTCCGGCGGCAACGTGAAGCGTGTGCTCTACGTCGACGGCGAAGGCGTGACCCGCTCGGCCGAGGCGAAGACCTTCGTGCTCGCGGCATCGACGGTCGACACGCCACGTCTCGTCCTGCTGTCGGAGCTGCCGCGCAACCTCGTCAATCACGACGTCGTCGGCCGCTATCTGCAGATCCATCATTTCCCCGGAGGCGTCGGCTTCTTCGACGAGCGGATCGACTACTACCGCGGGTTCTGGAGCATGCGTTGTCTCGACGACTTCTACCTCGGGCCGCCGGGGGGACCGCCCGTCTTCGGATTCGGAAACCTCCAGACGATCGGCCCGTCGAGCGGCTATCCGATCCTCGCCGGCGGCATCATCTCGTCGGCCAAGACCGCCGGATGGGGGAGGGGCCACAAGCCGTTCATGCGCAGCGTCTTCGGCCGCTTCCAGTTCCTCGGGATGGTGGGACAGGATCCGCCGGTCCGCACCAACGTCGTGGATCTCGATCCGATCGTGAAGGACGTCTTCGGGTTCCCCGTCGCCCGCATCACCTATCTCCATCACCCGAACGATCTGGCGGTTCAGACCGCCATGATCCCGGTCCTGGAGGCGATCTTCACGGCGATGGGAGCCGTGTCGTCCCAGACGGTGCTGCCGTTCGCGATCCCGACCGGCATCCCGCAGCTCGGCGAAACCGACGCGCACAAACGCGGGATCGGACGCCAGCTTCCGAACCCGATCGGCGGCGCCGTCAACCATCAGCTCGGCACCATGCGGATGGGCACCGATCCGGATGCAAGCGTGGTCGATGCGGACGGACGTTTCCACGGGATCCCGAACCTGTACGTCGCGGACGGCTCGATCTTCCCGACGTCCGGGGGCTACAACCCGACGCTCACGATCCAGGCACTCGCCTGGCGCATCGCCGAAGGGATCGCGGCCGCCGTCTAGTCCTTCAGGCGTTCCTCGAGCTCGTCGGGCTCGGTCACGGGCTGCTTGCACACGAACCGCTCGCAGACGTACGCGGTCGCGCGGCCGTCCACCTGCGGTCGATCCTTGAGCAGCGGGACGGTGGAGTCCTCGCTGCGCCCGACGGCCAGCACGCGGTTGGGATGGAAGCGGCGCCACACGACCTCGGCGAGGCGGCGCGTGTCCTCCGACGCCGGGTCGCCCGAGATCGCGATCTCTTTCGCCCGCGCCAGGCCGAGATCCAGGGC
>JBKKCR010000085.1:0-3662 GCA_046712825.1 Actinomycetota bacterium
GCTTCTGCGCGCGGCCGGCCGGCCGTCTCGCGGAGCACCCAGGTGTCCTTCGAGCCGCCGCCTTGCGACGAGTTCACGACGAGGCTGCCTTCGCGCAGCGCGACCCGGGTCAGTCCGCCGGGAAGCACCTCGATGCGATCGCCGCCCTGTACGACGAACGGCCGGAGGTCGACATGGCGCGGGGCGAGCCCGGATCCGATCAAGGTCGGATGTCGGGTGAGGCGGACCACCTCTTGCGCGATGTAGCCGCGCGGGTTCGCCACGATGCGCGCGCGGAATAGGTCGATCGTGGCTTCGTCGGCCGCGGGGCCGATCAGCATCCCGTAGCCGCCCGACGCATCGACGGGTTTCACGACAAGCAGCTCGATCCGCTTCAGGACTTCCTCCAACTGATCCGGATCGCCGCAAAGGAACGTCGGAACACTGGCGAGGAGCGGATCTTCGTTCAGGTAGTAGCGGATCATGGCCGGGACGTACGCGAACATGGCCTTGTCGTCGGCGACGCCGTTCCCGATGGCATTTGCGATCGTGACGGTCCCCGCGCGCGCCGCGGCGAGGAGCCCCGGGCAGCCGAGGAGCGAGTCGGGTCGCAGGGCCAAAGGATCCAGATACTCGTCGTCGATCCGACGATAGATCACATCGACACGCTGCCGGCCGCGGGTCGTGCGCATGTAGACGACGTCGCCGTCGGTCAGCAGATCGCTCCCCTCGACAAGCGGGATCCCCATGTGCCGCGCGAGGAGCGTGTGCTCGAAGTACGCGGAGTTGTACGCCCCCGGCGTGAGCAGGACGATCTGCGGCTCGTCGCCGACCGAAGGCGGGGCGGCCGACCGGAGCGCCGCCCGCAGCATCGCGGGATAGTGGTCGACCGGACGGACCGGCGAAGATCCGAACAGCTCCGGCAAGACGCGCGTCAGAACCTCGCGGTTCTCGATGACGTACGAGGCGCCGGAGGGCGTGCGCAAGTTGTCCTCCAGCACCATCCAGTCCCCGTCGTCCCCCCGCACCAGATCCAGGCCGGCGACGTGGACGTGGACGCCGTGTGGAGGCCGGATCCCCCAGGCGCGGCGCTGGAACTGAGGCGAGGAGAGCACCATGTCCCACGGCACGATGCGGTCACGCAGGATGACCTGCTCACCGTAGACGTCATTGAGGAACAAGCTGAGGGCGCGGACGCGTTGCCGGAGCCCGTCCTCTAGGAGCGCCCACTCGGGAGCGGGGATGATCCGAGGAACCAGGTCGAGCGGGAAGGTTCGCTCGGTCTCGGCGCCCTCGGTTCGCATCGTGAAGGTCACGCCGCGCGAACGCTGAACGACTTCCCGAAGCTCGATCCGCCGAGCGAGCGCGTCCACGCCGATGCGCTCGAGCGCGGCGAGGACCGGAAGGTAGTGGGCCCTCGGCGATCCGTCGTCGCCGATCGCCTCGTCGCGATAGCTCGCCGCGTCGTATCCATCCAAAAGGGTCATGTGTGCTCCAGAGCATACGAGCCGCCGCGTCGAACCCCATTGGGGGGTCCGTCGTAGTACACAGTGGTGAACCTTGGGCGATGATGGACCCGTGAAGAACCCTGTGCGCCGGCTCTCGTCGCTGCTCGTCCTCCTGGCTCTGTTCGGATGCACGCAGACACCTCAGGCCAAGCAGGCGAGCCCGACCTCCAGTCCTGCGACGACGCCTGCCACGAGCCCGGTCCCGACGGCTACAGGCCCGGTTTCGCACCCCGTCTCACTGCAAGCGTTGATGCAGAAGGAGTACAACGGCCGCGACCTGCGGCTCGGAAAGGTGCTCGCGCGGACGAGCGAGTACACGCGCTACTTCGTCACCTATCGGAGCGCATCGCTCAAGATCTCGGGGGTCATGAACGTCCCTACCGGCGATGGGCCGTTCCCTGCCCTCGTTCTGAACCACGGGTACATCGACCCAGACATCTACGTGAACGGGCAAGGACTTCGCCGCGAGCAGGACTATCTCGCGCGAGAGGGATACATCGTCCTCCACACCGACTACCGCAACCACGCCGCGTCCGACGACGACCCGAACTTCGAGCTCGGCCTGCGGCTCGGCTATACGGAGGATGTGCTGAACGCCGTGATGGCCCTCAAGAATTCGACGCTGCCGTCCATCGACAGGGAGAACATCGGGCTCCTCGGCCGGTCGATGGGCGGCGGCGTGACGTACAACGCGGCGGTGGTCCGGCCGGACCTCATCAAAGCTGTGGTGGTCTTCGCGCCGGTCAGCTCGAACGTGGTGGACAACTTCAACCGGTGGATCCGCCGCGACGGCGACCGCAGGGTGCTCGCGCAGCGGATCGCGGATGAGTACGGCTCGCCGGAAGAGAATCCGACGTTCTGGCAGAATGTCTCGCCGATCACCTTCTTCAGCCGGATCGCGGTTCCGGTCGTGATCCACCACGGAACGAGCGACGACAGCTGCCCGATCGCCTGGTCGGACCGAACCACGGCCGCGCTCAAGGCCGCAGGAAAGGACGTGCGCTACTTCGTCTATCCGAACGAGGAGCACGCGTTCGGGCCGCTGTGGCCGCGCTCGATGCGCCGGACCGTCGATTACCTCGACGCGCTGATGAAAGCGTAAGGGTCGGCTAGCAGGGCGTTGCGGCCAGGAGCCAGCGGTTCTTCGCCGCACAGGCGCGGGTGAGAAGATCCGTCGCGTCCTCGGAAAGCATGAAGCCGGCGGCTACCGTCGCGTTCGTGGCGGACACCATCCTGGCGTAATAGACGCCGTGCGTCCGGTAGAGGACCCGCAGCTCCGCATCGGTGAACGGGATCGTGATCCCGCCGAGCCCGCACAGGGTCGAGATGTAGCGCGCGACGGGGATGTCGATCGGCGGGAGGCGCACGCCGCCCTTGGCATTGCCGAACTTGTCCCTCGCCAAGGTCCCCGCCGCCGTGAACGTGAAGCGCGGGCCGTTCGCGGGTGCGACGCCGGTTTCGACCCACGCGTCGAGCTGATGCAGAGCCGCGGCTGCCGCATAGCGCATCGGGAACGCCGACCCGGCGAGGATGCAAGCGAGCTGGAGTGGGTGGGGCTGCTCGCCGTAGTTCCCGGCGACGACGTGCATCTGGGCGTCGGCCGATGCTGGCCGTTTCGGTGCGCCGGCGAAGCGCGGCCCTTGACCGACCACCTGGTGATAGCCGATGTAGAAGTCGGAGTGAGCAGTGCCGGCGATCTCCCAGAGCCGGTAGTTCATGCTGGTGTTGGGACTCTCCGGCGAGGCCTCGGCGTCGCTGAGTAGATGCAGGACCGGAGCTGCGGGCGGCGTTTCGTAGATCTTGTCGCCGCCGCCGTGGATCAGGAACCCGTCGATGATGCCGGCCGCCTGCTGCGCCTCGGTGACGTATCCGTACAGCCGGCTGGCGGACTGCGACTGGCCCGCGGCCAGAACCCGCTCGACCGCGAGCCCGCCCATCGGGGCGACGCCGGCTGGGGAGCGGATCGCCTGCGCGACCTGAGAGAAGATGTCGAAAGAAAAGTCGTCGCCCGGATGGGAGAGCGCGCGGTATCGGACGGGATCCCAGACCTTCGGCGTGAGCGGCGTGCAGCAGATCCCGGCGGCCTGGGCGCTGACGTGGACGAATGCCCATCCCTCGCGAAGCAGGAACTCGTGCGTCGTGATCGTATCGACGGCGTTCTCGAACTGCGCGGTG
>JBKKCR010000086.1:0-12990 GCA_046712825.1 Actinomycetota bacterium
AGCGAGTCCTTCATCTCGTCGAGCGTGCGCAGCCGCCGCGCGACTTCGCGTTCGTTCTCGTACGCGGATCGGAGCGAGTCTTCGACCTGCTTGCGTTCGGTGATGTCGTGACAGAATCCGGCCAGCCCGACCAGCACGCCCGTTTCGTCGAGGACCGCCTCTCCGCGATCGTGAACCCATCGCATCTCGCCGTCCGGCCGGACGATCCGGTATTCGTGGTCGTAGAAACCTGCCGTCGCAACGGCGTTCTCGACGATCGCCTTTATCCGCAGGCGGTCCTCCGGATGCACGATCTCCAGGTATGCCTCGAACGTTGCAGGGAACTCCTGGGGTGTCTGGCCGAAGACGCGATACAACTCGTCCGTCCACGTGACCCGATCTTCGGCGATGTTCCAGTGGAAGGACCCGACGTGCGAGAGCGCTTGTACCTCAAGCATGCGCTGCTCGCTGACACGCAGCTCCGCGGTCCGACGGTCGACCCGCTCCTCGAGCTCATCTGCGGCCTTCCTGAGAGCGGTTTGTGCGTGCAAACGTTCCGAGGAGACCGCTGCCAGCGACAGTGAAGTCATCGCCACGGCCACGTTGAATCCGTGAAGCGCAAGCAGGCGCATCGTCAGGGAGAGATCGACGAAGGGCGAGCCACTGCGTGTCCCTTGGACGAGCGCCACCCCCGCCATCAGAACCGTGAGGGTTGCGGCGCCGCGCTGATGGAAGCGAAGGGCTCCCCAGAGCACCATCGGAAACACGAGGTATCGGATGGGGACCGCAGTGGTGAAGACCAAGAGCGCCATCGTGAGCGAGACGGCGAGCAAAGCCGCCCACTCGAACCGCCGGAGTCGGACGAGTTCGGCGTCGGCTCCGCGCGAGCCGAACACCAGCAAGAAGGGTGCGAGGATCATCACGCCGAGGGAGTCCCCGACCCACCAGGTGAGCCACGCAGTGAACAGATGATCTCCGAGTTCGACCTGCCCGGTGAACGAGAGAGAGATCGTCCCGAGGGTCGCGCTGACGACCATCGCGACGAGGCCGCCCACGAACATGAGCATCGCCACATCCTTGAGCCGGCTGAGTGTGGGCCGGAAACCCAGATAGCGGAGCAGAACTCCGGCGACGAGTGGGGCCAGCGTGTTGCCGACCGAGATGGCCAGCGAGGTCTCCAGGGGCGCCCCGTTGATGAGGTTTGAAAGGAGCGCCCCCACTGCGATGCCTGGCCAAACTCGAAAACCGAACAAGACGACGGCAGCGACGGCTATGCCTGATGGGGGCCACACCGAGGTGACGTTCGGATTGTCGACCGCCATCTGCAGCCCGGCGAGGGCACCGACGACATAGGCGGCGGCCACCAGCGCCGTCTTCGTGGCCCCGGGCGACAACCGTCTGGTCATCGTCTCCGTCATCCCGCTGTCCCCGGAAGGTGTAGGGGAAAATCACCAACCTGCGTAGACGCTACGTTTGTGATCACCGAGTGGTCCATAGACCTTCTGGGTCATCTGCGAGGACGCAGTTGAGCCGGTCAGGTCCGAAAGCCGGCGGATTCGCCCAGCTCGTCACGGGACGTCCGGCCTACCCTTTAGACTGCGCGGCGGTGACCACCCCCAAGATCGCCGTTCTGCCACCCAACGCCGACATCGAGCAGGCCGTTGTCGATGCCGCCGGATCCTTGACCAGCGAAGCCGACGCCGACGGGATCGTGTGGACCGATCCGCGTGACCCCGACGGTCTACGCGAAGCGCTCGATAAGTCGCCGGCCCGATGGGTGCAGCTGCCGTTCGCCGGCATCGAGTCGTTCGTCTCCGCGGGAGTCATCGATCCCGGCCGAACCTGGACCTGCGCGAAAGGGATCTACGGCCGGGCCACCGCCGAGCAGGCCCTGGCGCTGGTGCTCCTCGCCGCTCGCGAGCTCCACCGGCATGCGCGCACGCGACGCTGGCTGTCGAACAAGGAGCTGACGGCAACCCGGCGGGTGTCCGGCGGGACGGTCCTCATCGTCGGAACCGGCGGGATCGGCACCGCGCTCGCCGGGATGCTCCGACCGCTCGGCTCGCGCATGCTCGCGGTGAACCGGTCCGGCCGGCCCATGGAGGGAGCCGAACGGACGCTCCCGTTCACGCGGATCGCAGAGATGCTTCCCGAAGCCGACTGGGTCGTGCTTGCGGCTCCACTCACGGCCGAGACCGCGCGGGTGATCGACTCGGAAGCGCTGCGCGCGATGAAGCCGAGCGCGTGGCTCGTCAACGTCGCGCGCGGCGGGCTTGTCGACACGGATGCGCTCCTTGAGGCGTTGCGCGAAGGACGGATCGCCGGGGCGGCGCTCGACGTGACCGATCCCGAGCCACTCCCGGACGGTCACCCACTCTGGGAGATGGACAACGTCGTGATCACCTCGCACGCGGCGAACACGTTCGCGATGGCGATCCCCGAGCTGCGAACGCTCGTCGCTCGGAACGTGAAGCATTTCGCGAATGGCGAGCCGCTCGAAGGGCTCGTGGACGTGACCCTCGGCTACTGACTCAAGCGGTGCGCGGGTCGGGCGCTTCGGCGTCGATCTCGTAGCGTTCGATCGCTTCGGCGACTTCTTCGGGTTTCGCTTCACCGGCTTGAGCGAGCCCGTGCAGCGTCGCCACCACCACGTGCCCGGCGTCGACCTCGAAGTGGCGGCGCAGCGCGGCGCGGGTATCGGATCGGCCGAAGCCGTCCGTGCCGAGTGGAACGAACGGGCCCGGCACCCATCTGTTGATCATGTCCGGTACGGACTTCATGAAGTCTGTGACCGCGATGATAGGGCCGCCTGCGTCGGCGAGCGCGGAGGCTACGTACGGCACCTGCGCCGGCTCGCTCGGGTGCAAGCGCGACCACCGCTCGGCCGACAGCGCGTCCTCGCGCAGAAGCTTGTAAGACGTCGCGCTCCAGCACTCGGCGGCGACGTCGTGATGAGAGGCGAGCAGTTCCCGCGCCTCCATCGCGGCCTTCCACGCGACACCGCTGAACAGGATCGTCGCATGCCGGGACGGCCCGTCGGGTGCGGTCGCGAATCGGTACAGTCCGCGGAGCACGCCCTCCTCGACCCCTTCGGGCATCGGAGGCATCGCGTAGTTCTCGTTGTACAGAGTCAGGTAGTAGAAGCAATCCTCGGGCTTGTCGCCGTACATCCGCGCGATGCCGTCGCGCACGATCAGCGCCAGCTCGTAGGCGAAGGCCGGGTCGTAGGTCCGGATATTCGGGACGGTCGAGGACAGCACGAGCGAGTGGCCGTCCTCGTGCTGCAGGCCCTCGCCATTGAGCGTCGTCCGGCCGGCCGTCCCCCCGCACAGGAAACCCCGGCCGCGGATGTCGCCGAACTGCCAGATCAGGTCCCCGACGCGCTGGAATCCGAACATCGAATAGAAGATGAAGAACGGCACGGTCGGCACACCCCACGTGGCGTAGGAGCTACCGGCCGCCTGCAGGGAGGCCATCGACCCTGCTTCGGTGATCCCCTCCTCGAGGATCTGGCCGGTCTTCGACTCCTTGTAGGTCAGGAGCATCCCCGCGTCGACCGGCTCGTAGAGCTGTCCGAAGGGCGCGTAGATGCCGAACTCGGCGAACAGCGGATCCATGCCGAACGTGCGTGCCTCGTCGGGGATGATCGGCACCACCCGTGCGCCCATCTTCTTGTCGCGCATCAGCGCGCGGATGATCCCCGTCAGTGCCATGGTGGTCGAGACCGCGCGATCTTTGGATCCCTGTAGGAACGCATCGAAGGTGCCTTCGGCCGGCTGCTCCAGCGGCTTCCACGACGTCCGTCGCTTCGGCACCGAGCCGCCGAGCACGCGCCTGCGCTCCATCAGGTACTCGTGGATCTCGGAGCCTTCGGCAGGCCGGTAGTAGGGCGGCAGCTCCTCTTCCTCGTCGACCGCCTGCTCGGGGATCTCATCCTGGAGGTAGAGCCGCTCGCGCAGCTCCCGCAGCTGCTTCGACGACATCTTCTTGATCTGATGGGTGACGTTGCGAGCCTCGATGTCGGGTCCGAGCGTCCAGCCCTTGATGGTCTTCGCGAGGATCACCGTGGGGGCGCCCTCGTTCTCGATGGCGGCGCGGTACGCGGCGTAGAGCTTGGTGTAGTCGTGGCCGCCGCGCGGCAGCATGCGCAGCTCCTCATCGGAGAGGTGCTCGACGAGCTTCGTCAACCGCTCGTCGGGGCCGAAGAAGTGCTCGCGGATGTAGGCCCCCGACTCGGTGGCGTACTTCTGGAACTCGCCGTCGAGCGTCGCGTCCATCCTTGCGACGAGCACGCCGTCGTGGTCCTTCGCCAGCAACTCGTCCCACTTGCGGCCCCAGATCACCTTGATCACGTTCCACCCGGCGCCGCGGAAGACGGCCTCGAGCTCCTGGATGATCTTGCCGTTACCGCGAACCGGACCGTCGAGCCGCTGCAGGTTGCAGTTGACGACCCAGATCAGGTTGTCGAGCTGCTCGCGTCCGGCCAGCGACAAAGAGCCGAGCGTTTCCGGCTCGTCGGTCTCGCCGTCGCCGACGAAGCACCACACCTTTGAGGACGACGTGTCCACCAAACCCCGGTGGTTCAGATAACGGTTGAATCGCGCTTGATAGATCGACGCCAGCGGCCCAAGCCCCATCGATACCGTCGGGAACTCCCAGAACTCCGGCATCAGCCGCGGGTGCGGATACGACGACAGCCCCCGGCCGCCGAGCTCGCGCCGGAAGTGGTCGAGCTGATCCTCGGTGAAGCGTCCCTCGAGGAACGCACGCGCGTAGATGCCCGGCGCCGCGTGCCCCTGGAACGAGATCAGGTCGCCGGGGCGCTCGCCGTCGTTGCCGTGGAAGAAGTGGTTGAAGCCGACCTCGTACAGCGACGCCGAGGACGCGTAGGTCGCGAGGTGCCCGCCGATCCCTTCGGAGAGCATGTTCGCGCGGGTGACCATGACGGCGGCGTTCCACCGGATGAACGCGCGGATGCGACGCTCGATGTGCTCGTCGCCGGGGAAAGGCGGTTCTTTGTCCGCGGGGATCGTGTTCACGTAGTGCGTCGAGACGGTCGCCGGGAATCCGACCTGCTCTTCACGAGCGCGCTCGAGCAGCTTGGTCAGCAGGTACCGGGCGCGCGTCTTGCCTTTGGCGTCGAGCAGGGCCTGGAAGGACTCGAGCCACTCAGCGGTCTCCTCCGGATCGGTATCCGGGACCTGCCGGGCGAAACCATCGATGATCATGTCATCACCATTATCCCTATCGGGAGCTTGGGCAACCCTATGAAGTCCGAAACGCGAGGTTATGCGGGGATGCGCAGAGGCGGTTTCACGCGTCTAGCATGAGTCCGCGGATGAGCTCAGTCGCACCGACTCGTCACGACTATCGCGAGCAGGCAGCGCGCTACGACCGGACGCGCGGCGCAAGCCCGTCGATCCTTGGGCCGCTCCGGCGCGCGATCGCGAGCGGATCAGGCTCGAGCTTGCTCGATGTGGCCGGCGGGACCGGTAACTACGCGGAAGCCTTGCGTGAGCTCGGCCATGAGCCGTGCGTGCTCGACGTCTCGCCGCACATGCTCGAGCGCGCGGCCGAGAAAGGGCTCCCGGTCGTGCGCGCGGCCGCATCCGCGCTTCCATTCGCCGACTCCTCCTTCGAGGCGGTCATCAACGTGTCGGCACTCCATCTCATCCCGCAGTGGCGCGTCGCGCTCGCAGAGGCTCGTCGCGTTGTGCGTCCCGGCGGCCGGCTGGGAGTGATGGTGTACACACGCGAGAACCTGGATGTGCACTGGATCTTCGAGTACTTCCCTTCTACCCGCGAGTGGGTCTATCCCGAGCATCAAACGCTCGCGGAGCTTCTCGAAGAACTGCCCGGGGCGCGCGCCGAGCCGATCGAGTTCGAGGACCTCGTCGACGCGTCGATGGCGGCGCTGTGCCGGCATCCACGGTTGTTGCTCGATCCTGAGTGGTGGCAGCAGACGAGCTTCTTCGAGCGACTCAGAGCCTCCGACCCGTCGGGGCTTGCGGATGGGCTCCTGCGTCTGAAGCGCGATCTCGACGGCGGACGCCGTCCCGACCTCGAGGTGGAGGAGCTACGCGGTCGTTTCGGCGACGGATCGGTCATCGCGTGGGAAGCGCCCCTGAATGAATAGATTTACCGCATGACGTTGAAGAGGGCGGTCCTCGCCACGATGCTTCTTCTTCCTGCGCTCACCGCATGCGTCAGCGATCAAGGCCCGGACGACCTTCCGCTGTTGGATGAGAGCCCGGCGGTCTTGGGGCAACCCACGGCGGCCGGAGGGCCGGTGCTCGCGATAGGCGATTCGCTCATGGTCGGCGCGGATCGGTATGGCCACCTCGGCGCGATCCTTGCGCTGGATGGTTGGGAACTCGAAACCATCGCCGAGAACGGCCGGAGCGTCTTGTGGGCGATCGGCGAGATCGAAGACCGCGACGCCCGCGTCCCCCCGACCGTCGTGGTCGCGCTCGGCTCGAACCCCGCCTTCTCGAGTGACGGGTTCGCGGAAGACGTTCAGGCGTTGCGCGATCTGCTCGTCGAGCGCGGGGCGAGGCGGATCGTTTGGATGCCGCCGTACAACACGGACCCGGAACGTTACCGGGAGAAGGTCGAGATCCTGAAGGCGGCGGACCTTGCCGACCGTCGTCTCGTGGTGCCCGACTGGGGGACGGTGCTCGACGCGAACCCGGAGTGGGTACGGAGCGACGGCATCCATCTGACCGAGGACGGCTACACGGCGATGGCCGCGTTCATACGGGACTCGATGTGATCCCCGGGATCAGATGACCGAAGCGTTCGCGAGCAGTCGCGCGTAACAGCGGGCTCCGGTCGCGGTCAGGTGCGTCCCGTCCTTGCCGAAGGTCTTGGGTGGACATGTCCTCCAGAGGTTCTTCCAGTTCAGCAGCACGGCGCGTCCGGCGTGACGTCGGACGCCGGCCGCAAGGACGTCGTTGTTGGATGCCTCCCATCGTCGAGGCACGCGGACGTTGACGAACACCACCCGCTCCACTCGGGAGAGGATCCGCATGATGCGGTCCACTTGAGCTGCCAGCCACCGTCCGTTGTTTCCGAGATGGATGATCACCACGCGTCCGATCCGGCCCTCGCTCTTCAGCCGCTCGAGTGCCGCGATCCCGTCCTTCACCTGCCTCGCCACCGCGGCGTCGATCAGGATGCGTTTGAAGCGGTCGCGGAGCGCCGGCGTGGCGCTCGTCATAACCGAGTCGCCTATCGCGACCGGCGGCCGGACGTCGACCGGCGCGTGCGGTGTCGGCAGAACGAAGACCATCGGATCGACGCCGTCGTCCTGATCGAGCACCCCCACGAGTGAGGACGGCACGGCCGCCTCTGCCACGGGAGCGGGCGCTTCGAGGATGGCGGCGGTCAGGGAGACGAGTAGAAGCGAAGCGATACCGGCGGTCCCGACCAGCCGCAGCGCAGTTCGCTGGCCGACGCCGCCCGGCGTCCGCAGGTTTTGCCAGATGCGACCGAACAGCCGGGCGAGCGCGCCGTTGCGGACCGGCTCCTCGATGAATCGGTAGGAGAGCTCGGCGAGGGTTAGCGTTGCGGCGATGCGCATCGCGAACGCAGTCCCGATCGTGATGTCGTAGTCGACGCCCGGCCGGGTGAGGACGAACACGGGGAAGTACCAGATGTAGACGCTGTAAGAGCGCTTGCCGAGCCATCGTAGCGGCGCCGCACCGAGCATCTTCGCGATCCGTGCGTCCGGATGAACCGCCGCGCCGATCAACGTCGCCGTGGCGAAAGCGACCAGCAGCAATCCCGGGCGGTACGTGAACGGCGAAAGGTCTTCGAAGCGCATGAAGGCGAAGACCAAGAATCCCAACGACGCGACCGTGGCGCCGTCGAGTGCCCACTGCGGGACCCGCGGCCGGTCTTGCTCGGGCTTCGCGAACGGGCGCCAAACCACCGCGAGGGCGGCGCCGATCAGTAGGCCCGCGGCGCGTGTGTCGGTGCCGTAGTACACCCTCGAGGGATCGCCGCCCGCATAGAGGAGGAAGAGCGCCGCGACCGACCCGGCGGCGCCGGCCATGATCGCCGCAGCGACACGCTTGGCCCGGCGCCTCGCGAACTTCCACATCAGGAACAAGACGGGCGGCCAGAGGAGATAGAACTGCTCCTCGATCGCCAGAGACCACAGGTGAGCGAATGGGGAGGGGCGCGCGAACGTGGAGAAGTACGAATGGTCGGTCCCGACCAGGTACCAATTCGAGGTGTAGGTGGCCGCGGCGGCCACGTCGCCCCGGATGCGACCGACCTCCTCAGGAACCCACAGCACGAACGCGGTCGACACCAGGGCGAGCATGACGAAGAGCGCGGGGAAGAGCCGACGCGCGCGACGCTTGAGGAAGGTTCCGATCGCGACCCTGTTGGTGTCCAGCAGCTCCGACCAGAGCAAGGACGTGATCAGGTAGCCGCTGAGAACGAAGAAAACCTCGACGCCGAGGAGCCCGCCGGGCGCCCAGAAGATGTCGCCGTGGTAGGTGACGACGGCGGCGATGGCGAGTGCCCTGATCCCGTCGAGCGCGGGCAGGGTTGGGATACGTGCGGTCGCTGCGTTCAGAAATGGCCCCTCTGAGGCAGTATACGAAGGGGGCAAGCGTCACGGTTAAGCTCCCGCGCCGACCTCCGAAGTGCAGCGCGAGCAGCGGCGCGCCAGCTTTGGGATGTCACTCAGACATTCCGGGCACGGGCGCGTGGGGGAGTCGGGCTCCGACTGACGCTTGCGGCGCTCCTCGAGGTGGTTGAGCGGCCGGACCACGAAGAAGAACACCGCGGCGCCGATCAGGATAAATGAGATGACCGAGTTAATGACGGCACCGTATGTGAAGGTGCTGTTGCCAATCCCGAACGACAGATCCTGGAATGCGGCGCACTGCTTGGTCTTGGGGTCGGGCGTGCAGGCGATGGTGGTCAGCGGCGTGAACAGGTTCGCGACGATCGAGTTCACCACTGCCACGAACGCTGCTCCCATGACGACGCCGACGGCCAGGTCGACGGCGTTGCCTCGCATGATGAAGGCCTTGAACTCCGTGATCATGAGCTCCTCCTATCGTGCGGCGCTGAGGTTCGCGAAGGCTTCGAGCTGCTCGACGTAATGCTCCCGCGAGCGGTGAACGAATCGCAAAGCGAGCGCGGTAGCGCCGAGCGTCTGGTAAGCGGCAAGGACTTGATCGACGCCGCTCGGATCGCCGATCGGGTCGAGCGGCGGGTCCGGCGGGAACACCAGATCGAAGCCCTCGTGCGCGTCGATCTCGTCGCGCCGTTCGTCGAGCATCGGTTTCAGCTCCTCGATCGAGAGCTTGAACGGCGACCAGCCGTCCGCGAGCTCGAGGGCCCGGCGGAGCGACCGCCGGCTGCGCCCGCCGACCCAGATCGGAACCCGTTCCTGCACGGCGTGCGGCTCGACGACGAAGCCCTCGTAATCGAAGTAGGTGCCGTGGTAGACCGGCATGCGCTGCGACAGCGAGGCCCGCAGCGCGCGCAACGCGTCGTCGCCGCGCGGGCCGCGGTCCTCGAAACTGGCACCGAGCAGCTCGAACTCCTGCTGCAGCGAGCCGACGCCGACCCCGAGGATCAACCGCCCGCCGGACAGCCGGTCGACGGTGCCGTAGGACTTCGCGATCTGCAGCGGGTGGTAGTAGCCCAGCACCACGACGTACGAGCACAGCTTGAGGCGCTGCGTCCGCGCCGCTATGAACGACATGGTCGCCACGGGATCCCAGTACACGAGACCGCGAACGTCCGCGACCTCCTCGGGGATCGCGACATGGCCGGGGAAGCACATGAAGCCGTAACCGAGCTCGTCCGCCGCCCGGGCGACGAACGCCAGGTCGTCGATCCCGGCGTCGAACTCCCACCGGGGCGGCGTGAACCGCGGGTTGCGATGAACGATCGGGGGTACGAGTCCGAATCTCATGCGGACAGCGCCGGCCAACGATCGGCCCACGGCGCGGCCTGCTCGATCTGCGACGCGATGCGGATGAGAAGATCCTCACGCCCGTACGCGGCGACGAGCTGCACGCCGACCGGCAGGCCCTCGGTCGACCAGCCCAGTGGGAGCGTGATCGCCGGCTGGCCCGTCGCATTGAACGGCGCGTTGAGCATCGCGAACGAGGCACCGCGGAGCAGTCCCTCGAGTGGGTTCTCCGGGGAGCCGCGGAAGTGCCCGAGCGGCGGCGGCGGCTCGGGCAAGGTCGGCGTGAGCAGGAGATCGAAGCCGCCGGCCCACCACTCGGCGATCTGGCGGCTGTGCACGAGAACCTGCTCGCGAGCGAGGAAGAACTGCGGCGCCGTGAACGTGCGGCCGAGTTCGGCTATCGCCCACGTCGCCTCCTCGACGTCGCCGGGGCCGATCTCTTTGCCGGTTTTCTGCGACCAGCCCGCGAGGCCCGCGGCCACCGACGTCGCGAAGAACGTCACGACGCCGCTCGCGACCTCCGGGCTCGTCAGCGCCTGCGGGAAGGACTCCTCGATCGTGTGGCCGAGCGACTCCAGGAGGCGGGCGGCGTCCAGGGTCGCGCCGACGCAATCGGGATGGATCGTCGTTACCCCTCGCGGGTCGCTCGTCAGCACGCCGATCCGGAGGCGGCCCGGATCCGCGCCGACCTCCTCGACGTACGGACGCGTGGGCGGGGGAGCGACGTACGGGTCTCCGACGCCGGGACCTTCGAGCGCGTCGAGATACGCGGCCGTATCACGCACGCTCCGCGAGACGCACAGCTCGACTGAGAAGCCTTGCGTGTACTCCCCAGCGAACGGCCCGCACGTTACGCGACCGCGGCTCGGCTTGAGGCCGACGAGACCGCACTCGCTCGCCGGGATACGGATCGATCCGCCGCCGTCGGTCGCCTGCGCGATCGGGACCATGGCCGAGGCAACCGCGGCAGCCGCGCCGCCGGAAGACCCGCCGGTCGAGCGCGAGAGGTCCCACGGGTTGCGCGTCGGTCCGTACGCCTCCGGCTCGGTGGTCGGCTGGAGCCCAAGCTCGGGTGTGTTGGTCCGGCCGACGAGTACGAACCCGGCGCGACGCATGCGGGCGGCGTGCTCGGTGTCGTGCTCTTCGGTCCAGCCCAGATCCTTTAGGAACCGCATCCCCTTGTGGAACGGGTCGCCTGCGGTGTGGCTCCAGAGGTCTTTCACCACGGTGGGCACGCCGCGGAACGGACCGTCCGGCAGCGGGCCGGCGGCTTCGTCGCGCGCGCGTTCGAACCGGCGGTGGATGACCGCGTTTATCTCGGGGTCGAGCTTCTCGATACGCGTGATCGCCGCGTCGACGAGCTCGAGCGGAGTCAGCTCTTTGCGACGGACCAGATCTGCCTGCGCGAGCGCGTCGAGCCGTGCGAGGTCGTCGGGCACGCGGCAAGGATAGTGAGCGGCCCCCTGCGGCCACCAAACCCGCTGCTAGACGTCGGGGACGGAGGTGAAGGGCCAGCCTCGCCGGGCGATTCGTCCTCGACCCCTCCCCATGACGTCTTCGCTCCTGTTACGTTTATTTGCGTCCGGCCCGTACGGCTCACATCAGATCGGTGCTCTCATGAACCTCTCACGTCGTGCTGGTCGTATCTCGGGCATGAGGTTTCGCCGTGGGAAGCAACAGCCCCCATCGGAGGAGCGCCCCACTTGGGCGCACGAGCCGCGAGACGCCGAGGCCGGACCCGACGCAACCACGTGGGTGCGCAGAGGTCCCGGCCCGGCGATCCCCGAAGGAACGCGGATCACCCTGCCGCACGAGGCGCAGCCGGCTCCTGCACCAACCGAACGTAAGCGTCTGCGGATCATCGCGCCCATAGCCGTGGTGGTGCTGTCGCTCGCCGCGGGGCTTCTCGGCGGGCGGCTCGCCGGCTCCGGCGATCAACCCGCGAAGGATCCCGACGCCGTGACGGCGCTCCCCACCGCTACGACGACCGGGAGCCCCGTGCCCGGCGGCCCCGACTTCACCGGCATCTACACGCAGGTCGCTCCCGCGGTCGTCCTGCTCAGTACCGACCAAGGTCGGCGCGGTAAGGCGCTGGGCAGCGGAGTGATCACCGACGCGGCGGGAACGATCATCACGAACAACCACGTCGTTCCCGAAGACGAGGTCAAGGTCATCCTCGCCGACGGCAGCGAATACGACGGCGTCGTGCTCGGCCGGCAGCCCACGCAGGATCTCGCCGTCGTCCAGATACTCGATGCGCCGCCGGGCCTGCCGGTGGCCCGGCTCGGAGACGCCGCCTCGTTACAGGTCGGCGAGCCCGTTGCCGCGATCGGCGCGCCATTCGCGCTGCGCGGCACCTTGACGACCGGCGTGATCTCCGCGCTCAACCGCACCTTCCCCGGCGACGGCGAGATCCCGCGGGTCGAGGGGCTCATCCAGACCGACGCCGCGATCAACCCGGGGAACTCCGGCGGCCCGCTCATCAACGCCTTCGGAGAGGTCGTCGGGATCAACACCGCGATCGAGAGCCCGATCCAGGGGTCGGTCGGCATCGGGTTCGCCGTCCCGATCGAGATCGTGCGCCGCGTGCTCGCGGCGATCGCCAACAGGGTCTAGCCAAGGTGTTTAGGAGGAAACGATGGCCGAAGAGATGGAGTTCGGGCCGCCGGTGGATGAAGCACCGGCCACGGTCGAGGAAGCAGCAGAACTGCTCGAGCGCGCGCGCTTCGAGATCAAGCGCTGGATCGTCGGGCAGGATCCGATGCTCGAACGGGTGATGGCGGCGCTGCTCGCGCGTGGGCACGTGCTCCTCGAAGGCGTGCCGGGTCTGGCCAAGACGTTGACGGTGCGGACGGTGGCCGCGGTGTTCGGCGGTACCTTCCGCCGTATCCAGTTCACGCCCGACCTCGTCCCCGCCGACCTGATCGGAACTCGGGTCCTCGACCCGAAGACCGGCAAGTTCCGCGTCGAGCTCGGCCCGGTGTTCGCGAACTTCCTCCTCGCCGATGAGATCAACCGCGCACCGGCGAAGGTCCAGTCGGCGCTGCTCGAGGTGATGCAGGAGCAGA
>JBKKCR010000087.1:0-10629 GCA_046712825.1 Actinomycetota bacterium
CGACGGCCGGGCACCCATCATGGACGCCGTCCACAAAGCCCCGGTGATGAACGCGATCCTCGATGCGTTCCGTGAGGCGAAGGAGCCCGTCATCCACGTCGTTCGTTCCTACCGGGCGGACACCTGGGACGTCGAGCGGTTCCGCGTGCCGTTCTTCCAGAACGACCGCGGCTTCCTGGTCGAGCGCACCTGGGGCGCGCAGATCATCGACCGCCTCGTTCCCGAGCCCGGCGAGCCCGTCGTCGTGAAGCAGCGCTTCAGCGGCTTCGCGTTCACCGAGCTCGACCTTCTGCTCCGCCGCGCCGGCGTCACCAAGATCGTCGTCGTCGGCGTGAACCTGCCCAACTGCCCGCGTACCACGATGTACGACGCGGTTGGGCTCGACTACGACGTCGTGGCGGTCGCCGATGCGCTCGCAACCACGGGTGACGAGACGCATCGCATCAACCTGCAAGACCTCAGTGCCATCGGCGTTCGGATCGCGACCGCGGACGAGATCATCCGCGAGATCGCGCGGGCGTCGGACCGGATCTCGAACAACTAATCCAGGGGAGTGGTGTCGCAGTGAAGATCACCGGAGCACAGGCCATGGTCCGCTCGCTCGAGCAGGAGGGGGTCGAGGTCATCTTCGGGATCCCCGGCGGCGCCATCCTGCCCGCCTACGATCCGATCCTCGACTCGCCGATCCGTCACATCCTGTGCCGGCACGAGCAGGGCGCCGCACACGCCGCCGACGGGTACGCGCAGGCGACCGGCGAGCCCGGCGTCTGCATGGCGACGTCCGGTCCCGGCGTTACGAACCTCGTCACGGGACTGGCGAGCGCGTACATGGACTCCGTTCCGGTCGTGGCGATCTCGGGTCAGGTTCCGACCTGGGCGGTCGGGGGCGACGCGTTCCAGGAGTGCGACGCGACCGGGATCACGATGCCGGTCACCAAGCACAACTTCCTCGTGATGGACGCGCAAGAGATCCCCAAGACCATCGCGGAGGCGTTCCACATCGCGCGGACCGGCCGGCCGGGCCCGGTTCTGGTCGACATCCCCAAGGACGTGCTGCAGGCCGAGATGGCCTGGTGGTATCCGGAGGAGGTCGACCTCCCCGGCTACCGGCCCGTCACGAAAGGCAACCCGAAGCAGATCCGCGAAGCCGCGAAGCTGATCCTGTCCGCCCGGCAGCCGGTGCTCTACACCGGCGGCGGGATCATCCGGGCCGGCGCGGCGGACGAGCTGCGCCGCCTGGTCGAGCTGACCGGCATCCCAACGGTGACGACGCTGATGGGCCGCGGCGCGATCCCCGACGACCACGAGCTGTGCCTCGGCATGCCGGGGATGCACGGCAACTACACGGCCGTGACGGCGCTGCAGAAGTCCGACCTACTCATCTCGCTCGGTGTGCGGTTCGACGATCGCGTCACCGGGAAGCTCGCGACCTTCGCTCCTAACGCCAAGATCATCCACGCCGACATCGACCCGGCCGAGATCGGCAAGAACCGCGCGGCCGACGTGCCGATCGTAGGCGACGCGCGCTCGGTCATCCACGACCTGAACGAGATCCTCGAGGCCATGATCGAGGAGCGCGGTCGTCCCGACTACTCGGCGTGGGTCAAGACCGTGCAGGGCTGGCAGAAGAAGTTCCCCTACAAGTACACCCAGACCGCCGACGGCCCACTCAAGCCCGAGTACGTGATCGAGCAGATCGGCAAGCTCGCGAGCGACGATTCCGTCTTCGTGGCCGGCGTCGGCCAGCACCAGATGTGGGCCTCGCAGTACCTACGCTTCAAGCGGCCGAACTCGTGGCTGAACTCTGGCGGTCTCGGAGCGATGGGTTACGCGGTCCCCGCGGCGATGGGCGCGAAGGTCGGCCGGCCCAACGATCCGGTCTGGTGCATCGACGGCGACGGCTGCTTCCAGATGACCTGCCAGGAGCTCGCCACGATGACGACCGAGAACATCCCGGTCAAGATCGGGATCATCAACAACGCGTTCCTCGGCATGGTGCGGCAGTGGCAGGAGCTCTTCTACGACAAGCGCTATTCGGCGGTTGAATTCGGGTACGAGGTCCCCGACTACGTGAAGCTCGCTGAGGCGTACGGTGCGATCGGCCTGCGCTGCGAGACGGCCGACGCGGTCGAGGCGACGATCCGCAAGGCGAACGAGATCGACGACCGGACCGTCGTCATCGACTTCCGCGTCGACCCGACGGAGAAGTGCTACCCGATGGTGCCGGCCGGAGCGTCGAACGACGAGATCATCCTCGGACCAGAGTTCGAGAAGGACCACGCCGACATCCTCCACGACACCCCGGAGGCGATCATCTGATGGCCAAACACACGCTGTCCGTCCTGGTGGAAAACAAGCCGGGTGTGCTCGCCCGCATCTCGGGGCTGTTCGCCCGCCGCGGCTTCAACATCGATTCGCTTGCGGTCGGACCGACCGAGATCCCCGACGTCTCGCGGATGACGATCGTGGTCAACGTCGAGACCAAGCCGCTCGAGCAGGTCGTGAAGCAGCTCAACAAGCTCGTGCCGGTGCTCAAGATCGTGGAGCTCGACAAGGATCAGTCGGTCGAGCGCGAGCTGCTCTTGATCAAGGTGAAGGCGAGCCCGGAGACCCGGGCGCAGATCGTCGAGATCGCCGACATCTTCCGTTCGAAGATCGTCGACGTGGCGCCCGGCGCGCTCACGATCGAGGCCACGGGCTCGCCGGACAAGCTGCTGGCGATGACCGACATGCTGCGTCCGTACGGCGTGCGCGAGTTCGTGCGCACCGGGCTCGTCGCGCTGGCGCGCGGCGACCGCGGGATCGCAGACAAGGCGCTCCGCCTGGCTGAGAAGGGGGCTTAACCGGATGGCGAACATCTTCTACGACGACGACGCGGATCTCTCGGTCCTCGACGGCAAGAAGGTCGCGGTCCTCGGCTACGGATCGCAGGGTCATGCGCACGCGCTGAACCTGCAGGACTCGGGCGTCGACGTGCGCGTCGGCCTGTACGAGGGCTCGAAGTCGTGGGGCAAGTGCGAGGCCGATGGGTTGCGCGTCCTGCCGGTCGCGGAAGCGGCCAAGGAAGCGAACCTCATCATGATGCTGCTTCCCGACACCGTTCAGAAGAAGGTCTACGACGAGTCGGTCAAGCCGAATCTGAAGAAGGGCAAGGCGCTGTTCTTCGCGCACGGCTTCAACATCCACTTCAAGCAGATAAAGCCGTCGAAGAACGTCGACGTCGCGATGGTCGCGCCGAAGGGACCCGGCCATCTGGTGCGCCGGACCTTCACCGAGAAGATCGGAACGCCGGCGCTGCTCGCCGTTCACCAGGACGCCACCGGCAACGCACACGCCATCGCGAAGGCCTACGCGAAAGGCATCGGTGCGACGCGCGCCGGCCTGATAGAGACGACGTTCCAGGAAGAGACCGAGACCGATCTGTTCGGCGAGCAGGTCGTGCTCTGCGGCGGGACGTCCGAGCTCGTGCACGCCGGGTTCGAGACGCTGGTCGCTGCCGGGTATCAGCCCGAGGTCGCCTACTTCGAGTGCCTCCACGAGCTGAAGCTGATCGTGGACCTGCTCTACGAAGGCGGTTTCAAGTACATGCGGTACTCGATCTCCGACACGGCCGAATACGGTGACTACTCGCGCGGAAAGCGCATCGTCAACGAGCGGACCCGTAAAGAGATGCAGAAGATCCTGAAGGAGATCACCTCGGGCCGGTTCGCGCGCGAGTGGATCAAGGAGAACGCCGACGGCGCGACCAACTTCAACGCGATGCGCAAGGAGCAGGCGGATCACCAGATCGAGCAGGTCGGCGAGAAGCTCCGGTCGATGATGCCCTGGATCGAAAAGAAGTAAGCCGGGTCAGTCCTTCTTCTCGATCTCCTGCTTGACGTTTTCGAGCGCTGCGGCCGCTTCCCGGCGACCGCGCGCCGTTGCCCTGCGTGCGCCGGCGCGCTCCTGCGCTTTCTTCTGAGCGCCGACGGCCTCCTTCTGCTTCCTGTCGGCCGCGACCCGCTGGCTCGCGGCGTGCTTCACGACGGCCTGGGTGCGCTTCTGCCCACGCTTCTGGGCGGCGGCCTTCCGGTTGGCGGCTGCGCGATCAACCGCTTCCTCGCGGATATCTTCCTCAGCTCGCACCTTGGCGCGCTCCTGCTCGAGTTCCTCCTGGGTCTCGAAGAACCGCTCTGTTGCGGCGTCGCGTAGCTCGTCGGCCCGCGCCTTACGCTCCGCGGCCTCCATGTGCTTGTCGGCGGCGACCTCGTGCAGCTCGCCGGAGGCGATCAAGCCTTCGCTGCCCGTCGCGGCGCCCGCGACCTTCTTCGTCTTGCCCTTGATGCGCTGCCAGAGACCTCTGCGGACTTCTTTCGTCGGTTCGATCGGCTGCATGATTTCGTCTCCCTCGAGAGCTACTTACCGTTGCCGCGTGTGGCTTCGATCGCCGCGGCTTCTAAACGGGCCTGCTCGGCGGCGGCTTCCTCCGCGGCGGCCAGGCCGAGCGTGAGCTCGGCTTCGCTCTGGACTGCGATCTCTGTCGCGTCGATGACGAGTTCTTCCTGTGCCGCCTCGAACTCGACCCGACGACGCGCGGTTGCGGCTTCGCGCTCGATCCGCTGCTTCTCTTGCTCGGTATCGAGGGCGATGGCCGAGCTCCGTTGCGCTTTCTTGCGTTGCGCCTCGATGCGCTCGTTCTTGGCTTCGTTGATCTGCGTCGCGGTCTTCTGGGCGGCCTCGCGCTCCATGGCATCGGCGGCGGCCTCTTCCGCGACGGCGCTCATCCGTTCGGCCGCCTGGGTGCGCTCGTTCTGCCCGGTTGTGATCAGGCGATCGTCGCCGAGCAAGAGGCCCGCGAACGCCTTGGCGCGCCCGGTCAGCTCCTCGACGAACGCGCGGCGAGACTGACCGATCACGCCCGGCTCGTTGACCATGTTGCGGATCTGGCGCGCCACGGTGAACGGCGCGCGCATCAATCGGAACGGGATCACCACGATCTGGCGCGAACGGTCGAGGATGCTTGCCATGCCTAGTCCTCCCAAGGGACGTGAAGATCTCGATCGAGAACGGATACTGATTACATTCCCCTGCAGGGGCTGGGGAAACGTCCTCATAGCGTCACCACCGGGGGCCGTCAGGATCGCCTTGATGCGTCGCATGCCGCCCAGGTTTCCCGGGGCATCGACGTCGTTAAACCTGAAAGGCGTGCCGAGTCTTTTGCGACCCTTTCGGCGGGCGGGGGATATCGCGAGGACGTGCCGTCGTGAACGCCTAGAATGGCGTCGAGCGACCGTCCGGACTTCCCTGGAAGAGAGGCGTCACGTGCGGAAACCCGAGATCTTGATGACCCCAGGGCCAACCCCGGTGCCGGCCGAGGTTCTGCTCGCCCAGGGCAGCCCCATCGTCTACCACCGAGGCCCCGGGTACGCGGCGGTCCTGCGCGAGTGCACCGAGGGCCTCCAGTGGCTCCTGAACACCTCCAACGACGTGCTGACCTACACGGCCAGCGGCTCCGGAGGCATGGAGTGTGCCGTCGTGAACCTGTTCAGCCCGGGCGACCGGGTACTCGTGGTCTCGGTCGGGAACTTCGGAGAGCGGTTCGCCAAGATCTGCACGACCTACGGGCTCGACGTGAAGCTGCTCGAGTACGAGTGGGGCAAGGTCGCTCGCGCGGAGGACGTGAAGCAGGCGCTCGAGCCCGACATCAAGGGGGTGCTGATCCAGCACTCCGAGACCTCGACGGGTGTCGTCAACGACATCGAGGCGATCGCCGCCGTCGTGAAGGATCATCCGGCGCTCTTCGTCGTCGACACGGTCTCGGGCTTGGGCGCGACGCCGCTCATGGTCGATGAGTGGGGCATCGACGTCGCAGTCGGGGGAGTGCAGAAGGGTCTCATGATGTCGCCCGGTATCGCGTTCGTCAGCGTGAGCGACGCCGCTTGGAAGGCCAACGAGAGCGCGAAATGTCCGCGCTTCTATCTCGATTGGGGCCCCGTGCGCGACGCCTACAACCGCAAGGAGCCGGAGAACCCGTACACGCCGGCCGTGTCGCTGTACCTCGGCCTGCGCGAAGCGGTCCGCCTGCTCCGCGAGGAGGGCATCGACAACGTCTTCGCCCGCCACCGGCGCAACTCACGCGCGGTGAAGGAAGCAGTGGGTGCGCTAGGCCTGGACTTGGTCGGCGAGGACCTCGACCGCGCCGTATGCGTCACGGCGATCCGCGCGCCCGAGGGCATCGACGGCGACGAGCTCACGGCATTGGTGCGGTCGCGGTTCGGGATCGTGTTCGCGCCGGGCCAGGGCAAGTGGAAGGGCAAGGTGTTCCGCATCGGGCACCTCGGCTACATCGACGCCGGCGACGTGCTGCAGGCGATGGCCGCGCTCGAGTCGTGTTTGAAGGAGATGGGGTACCCGGCGAAGCCGGGCGCCGCGGTCGCGGCCGCCGAAGAGGTTTACGCCCAGCGATGAAGGTCCTCGTCGCCGAGCAGATCGCCGAAAGCGGGATCGAGAATCTGAAGACCGCGACGACGGTCGACGTCAAGACCGATCTCACGCGGGAGCAGCTGCTCGAGATCATCCCGAACTACGACGCGCTCATCGTCCGGTCGCAGACGATGGCCGACGCGGAGCTGATCGACAAAGGTCGGAACCTCAAGGTGATCGGCCGGGCCGGGATCGGGCTCGATAATGTCGACGTCGAGGCGGCAACGCGACACGGGATCGTCGTCGTCAACGCGCCGCAGTCGAACGTGCTCTCGGCGGCCGAGCACGCGATGGCGCTGATGCTCGCGCAAGCGCGTAACATCCCGGCCGCGAACGCCTCGGTCAAAGGCGGGAAGTGGGAGCGCAGCAAGTTCGAGGGCGTCGAGCTGCACGGCAAGACGCTCGCGATCCTCGGGCTCGGACGTATCGGGACGCTGGTAGCGCAGCGGGCGCTGGCGTTCGGGATGCGCGTCGTCGCGTACGACCCCTACGTCGCGAAGCAGCGCGCCGGGCAGATGGGCGTCGACCTGGTCGGCACGATCGACGACGCGCTGAAGGTGGCAGACTTCGTGACGATCCATCTGCCGAAGACGGCTGAAACCGCCGCGCTGATCGGCGCGCGGGAGCTGGCACTGATGAAGCCGAACGCGCGGATCGTGAACACCTCGCGCGGCGGGATCGTCGATGAGAAAGCGTTGGCCGACGCGGTCGCCTCGGGGAAGCTGGGCGGCGCGGCGCTCGACGTGTTCGAGAAGGAGCCGCCGGGTGACTCGCCGCTTTTCGGGCTGGACGCGGTCGTTCTGACGCCGCACCTGGGAGCATCGACCGAAGAGGCGCAGTCGAAGGCCGGCGAGGCGATCGCCGAGCAGGTGCTGCTCGCGCTGCGAGGCGAGCTTGCCCCGTACGCCGTCAACGTCGAGGCAGGCCGAGAGCTGTCCGATGTCGTGCGGCCGTTCCTGCCACTCGCGGAGAAGCTCGGGCGGATCTTCACGGCGCTGTCCGGCGGGAACATCCACGAGGTGCGGTTCTCGTACCAGGGACAGATCGCCGATCACGACACGCGCGTGCTGACGCTGTCCGGGTTGAAGGGGATGTTCTCGGCGGTCGTGCACGAGCCGGTAACGTTCGTGAACGCGCCGCTGATGGCGGCCGAGCGCGGGATCCAGTACGCCGAGATGAAGAGCGCGATGTCGCGCGACTACATCAACCTCATGGAGCTGTCGGGCGAGGGGGGCGCTGCGGTCGCCGGGACGCTCGTGGGCGTGCGGAACGAGGAGCGTCTCGTGCGGATCTTCGATTTCGAGGTCGACTTCCCGCCGGGTCCGTATATGTGCTTCCTGCGCTACGACGACCGCCCGGGCGTGATCGGCGCGATCGGAACGATTCTCGGCACGACAGGTGTGAACATCGCCGACATGCGCGTGGGCCGGCAAGAGAAGGGCGGCGAAGCGCTGATGTGCCTCGCGGTGGATCAGCCGATCGAGCCGGACGTCCTGCGCGAGCTCGCGGAAGGATCCGAGGCGAAAGACGCGAAGTTCATCAGGCTGGAGTAGCGGAAGTCCGCGCCCACCTTGAGGCAAAAATGTACCGCCACGGTACATTTCCGTCTCATGGACGGCGCCTCGTGTAGCGCTAACTCTTTGACGCGAAGCCGTTCCGCTGGCAGAATCGCCGGACCATGACGAGCACGAAGACATATCGGTCGGCGCTGCTCCTGCTTTGACGGCGCGCTCGCCTTCGGCGTGCGCGCTACCCCTCGGATACGGGGGGTTTTTTGTTGGTCCGGCTAGGCTTGGGCAAGGCCTGAGGAGGAGTTACCAGTGGGCGATAACCGCGTTCGGATCTTCGACACGACGCTGCGGGACGGCGAGCAGTCGCCGGGGATCAACCTCAACGTCAAGGAGAAGCTCGAGATCGCGGAGCAGCTCGCCCGCCTCGGCGTCGACATCATCGAGGCCGGCTTCCCGGTCACCTCGCCGGGTGATTTCGAGTCGGTCTCAGCCATCGCGAAGACCGTCAAGGGCCCGGCGATCGCGGCGCTGGCCCGCGCGCACGACCAAGACATCGACCGCGCCTGGGAGGCCGTTCAGCACGCGCGACAGCCCCGGATCCACGTCTTCCTGTCCACCTCAGACATCCACCGCAAGTACATGCTCAACGCGACCGAAGACGAGATCCTCGCGCAGGCGGTCGCCGGCGTGAAGCGCGCGAAGGGCTACACCGACGACGTCGAGTTCTCTCCGCAGGACGCGACCCGCACCGAGCCCGAGTTCCTCTTCAAGATCGTCGAGGCTGCGGTCGCGGCCGGCGCGACGACGATCAACATCCCCGATACGGTCGGCTACGCGATCCCGTTCGACTTCGGCGAGCTGATCCGCGAGTGCTACAAGGCGGTGCCGCGTCTGGCCGACGTAGTCGTATCGGTGCACTGCCACAACGACCTCGGGCTCGCGGTGTCGAACTCGATCGAGGCGGTCCGCGCCGGAGCGCGCCAGGTCGAGGTCGCGATCAATGGGATCGGCGAGCGAGCCGGGAACTGCTCGCTCGAAGAAGTCGTGATGGCGATCAAGATGCGCTACGACCTGCTCGGGGTCGAGACCGGCGTGAACACCAAGGAGCTCGCGCGGTCGTCGCGGCTGGTCACGCTTCTGACGGGCTATCAGGTGCAGCGGAACAAGGCGATCGTGGGCGAGAACGCGTTCTCGCACGAGTCGGGGATCCACCAGCACGGCGTGATCCAGGACCGCCTCACCTATGAGATCATCAAGGCCGAGGACATCGGTGTAGAGGGCGGCAAGATCGTGCTCGGCAAGCACTCGGGCCGCCACGCGTTCTCGAAGACCCTCGAGGAGATGGGCTTCCAGCTCGGCAAGGAAGAGCTGAACCGTTCCTTCACGCGGTTCAAAGAGCTCGTCGACCGCAAGATCCAGATCAGCGACAAGGATCTCGAGGCGATCGTCGCCGATGAGATCCAGACCGTGGAAGAGGTCTACCGCCTCGAAGCGCTGCAGGTAACCGGCGGGACGCACCTCTCGCCGACCGCGACAGTGAAGATCATGAAGAACGGCGAATCCATCCAGGAGTCCGCGATGGGCGACGGGATGGTGGACGCGGCCTTCGGCGCGATCATGCGCGCAACGAGCGTGGATGCGAAGCTCTGGTCGTTCAACATCGCCGCCGTGACGGAGGGTTCTGAAGCGCTCGGCGATGTGACCGTCCAGATCGAGGTCGAGGGCGAGCGGTTCACGGGACGCGGCATCTCGACGGACATCGTCGAGGCGAGCGCCCGTGCATTCCTCAATGCTTTGAACCGGGCGGCACGTCGCGGCGGAAGCCAGCGCCGGGTCGAACCGACCCCCTAGGCGGCGCCCTCCTCCCCGGGGGAAAGCTCGCTCACGGGGGACGACGGGAGTAGCACACGGAAGGATGCGCCGCCGCCGGGGCGCTCCTCCAGCCAGGCGTGACCGCCGTTCAGATGCGCGAAGCGGGAGACCAGCGACAGCCCGATCCCGGTGCCCGGCGCGTGCGACGGCGTGTCGCCTTGCCGGAACGGCTCGAAGATCACGGTGCGAAGCTCAGGCGGGACGCCCGGACCCGAATCCTCGACGACCAGCATCACCCAGGATTCAACGGGCTCTGCACGGACCCAAATGGTAGTCCCGGCCGGCGTGTGCTTCGTCGCGTTGATCAGGAGATTCTCGAAGATGCGCTCGACGTGCGCGGGATCGGCGAGGAGGACCGCGCCGTCGACCTCGAGCTGCACGCGATGGGTGTCCATGTCGACCGACTCCAGGATGCGGAGTGCAAGATCGCGCACGGGAGTCGGTCGGGGGCGCGGCTCCAGTACACCCCGGTTTAGGCGATCGAGATCGAGGAGATCCATCAGCAGCTTGTGCAGGCGCCGCGCGTTCGCGCTCAGGCGACTCAGCAAGAAGCGGCCGTCGTCGGTGTTGAGCGGGATCTCGCGGCGTTCCAGTGTGTCGGCGACGCCGATGATGACGGTCAAGGGCGTTCGCAGCTCGTGGGACACCGCGGTGAGAAGCGAGTCCTTCATCTCGTCGAGCGTGCGCAGCCGCCGCGCGACTTCGCGTTCGTTCTCGTACGCGGATCGGAGCGAGTCTTCGACCTGCTTGCGTTCGGTGATGTCGTGACAGAATCCGGCCAGCC
>JBKKCR010000088.1:0-23759 GCA_046712825.1 Actinomycetota bacterium
CGGGCCCGCTTGGCCTTGGCCCGCCAGCTCGGACATCTGAAGGAGCAGGCGGAACCTAGCGGCGATCCCGGCCCTCTAAGGTAGGAATGACGATGAACCCACACGACGAGCTCGACCTGCTCTCCCCCTACCTGGACGGGGAGCTCGACGCGTCCGACCGCGCGAGCCTCGAGGCGCACATGCTGTCGTGCCCGGAGTGCCGAGCGACCCTGATCGGGCTGCAAGCCACCGTCGCCGACCTCCGGACGCTCCCGGAACCGATCCCGACCCCCCAGGACTCTTGGGCACTCCGGGCCGCGATCCGCAGAGCCCGCTCGCCGATGCGGAAGTGGCAGCGCGTCTCGTGGGCCGCCGGAGCGGTTGCGGCCGCCGCGATCGTGTTCGTGGCCGTGAACTTGCCGGGCAGCAACCCAAGGCAGGATCTCGCGTCCGGCGCGTTGCAGGGTGAACGCGCCAAAGGCGCCGCGATCTATCAGTCCGGCGAGAACCTCACAGCGGCGGATGCGCAAGCGCGTCTGCTCGACGTGGCCGGGATCGTCCCGGGCGCCGTATCCACACCGGTGCCCACGTTCAAGGAGTCGAGTTCCGACTCGGCGAACCAGGGCGCGGCACCCGCGGGCTCTTTGTACGCGGCCTCCCCACAAGCGTCTCGAGAGCTGGCGCTGCTCGCGAGTGCAGGCGAGGACGACCCGACGCGCGCGGCGATCGAGCGCTGTGTGGGCATCGTTCGCGGATCGACCCAAGAGTTTCTCGAGCCGATCCAGTACGAGATCGCGACGTTCGAGAGCAAGCCCTCGTTCCTTCTCTTCTTCCGCTCGAGCGCGCGGTACGAGCTCTGGGTCGTGTCCCGCAGCGACTGCACCGTGCTGTACTTCGGGCAAGCCTGACCCGAGCGCCTGCGCCGGTCGTCGGGAAGGACCGGCGAACCCCCTGCGTTACAATCCCTGCCACTTCGATCTGTGAAAGGACCCTGGATTGGCAGAGAAAGTCGTCATCGTAGGCTCGGGGCCCGCGGGTCTGACCGCGGCCCTGTATACGGCGCGCGCGAACCTCGAGCCGCTGATCATCGAAGGTGCCGCCCCGATGGGACAGCTCATGCTTACGACTGAGGTCGAGAACTATCCGGGTTTCCCCGACGGCATCCTGGGTCCGGAGCTGATGGAGAAGTTCCGCGCCCAAGCGGGGCGGTTCGGTGCCAAGTTCGTGACCGCCGATGCCACCAAAGTCGACCTTTCGAAGCGTCCCTTCGTGGTGGAAGCCGGCGAGGCGACCTATGAAGCGCAGGCGCTCATCATCTCGACCGGCGCGACCGCGAGGATGCTCGACATCCCCGGCGAGCGCGAGTACCTCGGTCGCGGCGTCTCGACCTGCGCGACCTGCGACGGATTCTTCTTCCGCGGCGTACCGCTGGTGGTCGTCGGTGGTGGTGACAGCGCGATGGAGGAAGCCAACTTCCTCACCAAGTTCGCCTCCAACGTCACCGTCGTCCACCGGCGCGATGCCCTGCGCGCGTCGAAGATCATGCAAGACCGCGCGCACGCCAACGAAAAGATCGACTTCATCTGGGACACCACCATCGACGAGGTCGAGGGCTCCGACGGGCGGGTCTCGAATCTCCGCCTCCGCAACGTAAAGACCGACGAGACATCAGATCTCGAGGTCGGCGGGATGTTCGTCGCGATCGGCCATGATCCCAACACCGAGCTCTTCAAGGGCCAGCTCGAGCTGCAAGACAACGGCTATATCAAGGTGCAACACCCCGGAACCGCGACGAGCGTGGACGGCGTGTTCGCCGCCGGCGACGTCGTCGATCACATCTATCGCCAGGCGATCACCGCTGCGGGGATGGGCTGCTCGGCCGCGATCGACGTCGAGCGCTGGCTCGAAGCCCAGGGCCATTAACGCCCAGGGGTCTTCTCCTCGGTCGCGGCGCTGCGCAGCCCGATCGGATACTTCCCTGCCAGCCAATCGTTGACGGCGAGCGCGGCGATCACGTTGAGGATCGCAGCCCCGAAGGTGATCAGTGCCCCCTCCGCGCCGCTGATCGTCACTTCTTTGTCTGGGTCTCCCCCCACCGCGATGGCGAGGAACAGCACCTGGACCGCGAATTGGATGACGATCCCGGCGGTGATGGCGGCGATCCAGCGCAGGTAGCGGGGCATGACGGCCAGAGTCTACGATGCGAAACGCCGGGAAGCGCGTGGAGGTCAGCGATGAAGATCGAACGCATCGATGCGTGGATCTGTCACTTCCCGCTTCCGGCTCCATTCTCCCCGTCGTGGGTGCCCGGCCTCGCGAGCCAGAACAACTCATGCGTCGTCTACCGCCTGGTCACCGACGAGGGCCTGGACGGGATCGCCGGCTGGATCGCGTTCGCCGACGAGGCGCGAGGTCCCGTCAACCTCATGCGCGCGTTCCTGATCGGACGAGACCCGACGCGCCCGCAGGAGCTGCGGCCGTTGCTCGAGACGGCGGTGCGCGTGCTCGGCCAGCGCGTGTGGTTCGTCGAAACGGCGATCTACGACCTCGCAGCCAAGGCAGCGGGCATGCCTCTCTACCGCTACCTCGGCGGCGCGCGTGATCGCGTCCCGGCGTACGCGTCGTTCGGCGAGCTCCGTGACCCACGCCGGCGCGCGGAGGACGCGCTCGCCGCGATCGAGCGAGGTTTCAAAGCCATCAAGCTCCGCCCGCGGCATCCCACCTTCCGGGAGGACGTGAAGGAGGTTCGCACCGTCCGGGAAGCCGCCGGAGACGACCTCGTCATCGCCGCGGATGCGAACCAAGGGTGGCGGGTCGATACGTTCACGCCCGACAACCCTGTCCGGTGGGATTTCAAGCGCGCGATGGAGACTGCCCGCGCGTACGAGGAGTTCCGGGTCGCGTGGCTCGAGGAGCCGCTCGATCAGTTCGACTTCGAGGGGTACCGCCGCCTCCGCGATACGACGACGACCCCGATCGCCGGCGGGGAGCTGTCCGGCGACGTGTGGCCGCTGCGGGAGATGATCGAGCGTCGCGCTGTGGACATCGTCCAGCCGGACGCGACCTTCACCGGCGGGATCACCGGCGCGCTACAGATCGCGTCCATGGCGGCCCAGTTCGGGCTGGGCTTCGCCCCGCACACCTGGTCCAACGGCCTGGGGCTCGCCGCGAACATGCACGTGCTCGCCGCGACGCAGGGCACGTGGCTGGAATACCCCTACGACCCCCCGGGCTGGGTGCCCGAAGCGCGCGACGCCATGCTCACCTCCCCCATCGCGGTCGATCCCGACGGCATGGTCACGATGCCTTCGGCGCCGGGGCTCGGCGTGGAACTCGACCTCGAGCGGGTTCAGGCCCACGGAACGCCGATCTAGCAGGGGGAATACACGTCGGCATCGAAGCGTTCCTACGCCTGTAGCACGTTGGTAGACTCAGCGCGCGGCGCTTTCGGGCGCCGCCTCGCTTACGGAGGTGTCCATGGCAGGTCCGACGATCCAGGTGACCGATTCCGATTTCGAGGAAAAGGTCCTCGGAAGCTCCACGCCCGTTCTGGTCGATTTCTGGGCGGAGTGGTGCGGTCCGTGTCACATGGTCGCCCCGGTCCTCGAGGAGATCGCCAGCGAGAAGCAGGGAGCGCTCACGATCGCCAAGCTCGACATCGACGAGAACCCGGACACCGCTCGCCGCTTCGGGATCCTTTCGATCCCGTCGATGGTGCTGTTCGTGGACGGCGTCGAGAAGCGACGGCTCGTCGGCGCACGCGGCAAGCAGCAGATCCTCGGCGACCTCGCCGAGTTCCTTTCCTAGACCCTCGCCCCAGGATCGGGCGGGGGTCCGGTACGGCCCCATGCTGATCCGTCCCGGCACGCGCTCCTCCGCGGTTCGCGACGTTCAACGCCGCCTGCTTGCGCTCGATCTTCCGATCGCGGCGGTCGAGCTCGACGGCACATTCGGACCCTCTACCGAGGGAGCCGTCCGCGATTTCCAGGAGCTCCGCGGCCTTGCGATCGACGGCCTGGTTGGAGAAGCCACCTGGCGTGAGCTCGTCGAGGCATCGTGGAGCCTCGGCGACCGCACGCTCTACCTACGCGCTCCAGCCCTGCGCGGCGACGACGTTCGCGCGCTCCAAGAAAGACTCGGCGCGCTCGGCTTCGACGTCGGCAGGGTGGACGGCATCTTCGGAGCCCGCACCGCCCGAGCGGTTCGCGAGTTCCAGGCGAATTACGGCGTCCCGTCCGACGCGATCGTCGGACGCTCGACGCTTCGAGCTCTTGCCGGTCTGCCGGCGACCGGCCGCTCGACCTCCGCGGCCCCGCTGCGCGAGCGCGAGCAGCTCCGTCGCTTCGGGCCGGGTATCGCCGGGCTCCATCTCGTGATCGATGCCGGGCACGGCGCCGAGGACGACGGTCATGTCGGACCCGGGGGCCTGATCGAGGCGGAGGTCAGCTTCGCGATCGCTCAGCGCCTAGAGTCGGTGCTTACCGCCGCCGGCGTGATCGTCTATCAGACGCGTGATGCAAGTTCCGGCCCGACCGAATCCCAGCGCGCGACACTGGCGAACGCGCTCGACGCGGACGCGATCCTTTCGATCCACGCGGGTGGCTCACGCGACCCACACCGGCGCGGCGCGTCGTGCTTCTACTTCGGGCACGACCGGTTCCGGTCCGAAGCCGGTGCGCGGCTGGCCGAGTGCATCCAAGAGGAGTTGCTCGCACTCGACACCCCCGACGCCGGCGCCCACGCCAAGCAGTTCCCGCTCCTGCGTGAAACACGGATGCCGGCGTTGCAGATCGAGCCGGCCCACATAACCAACGCCGACGACGAGAATCTCCTCCTCGACGTTGGGTTCCAGCGCAGGGCCGCGGAGGCGATCGCCGCCGGGCTCCGTGCGTTCGCGCGGCGACCGGTCGCGATCTAGCGTTGAACGGATCGAGCGGCGCCCGGCGCGGGCGTCGGGATCTTCACCGAGCGCAGGAACTCCTCAACCGCTTCGGCCGCGCTCGACGTGAGCTTCCCGAGGGATCGCACGTCGATCCGCATGAGCGGGAAGCGCACGTGATCGCGCCGAACCTTGAAGCCGACGCTCTCGCAGAACCCAGCGGGCAGCATGCAGTCGGGTCCGGCCCACGACCGGTCGGCGAAGCACTCCAATGCGCGTTGTCCCCGCTCCTTCGCGTCCTTCAGCACGGCTTGGATCAGCGCTTTCCCGACTCCTCGTCCCCACGCCTCCGGTAGAACGAACGCGGTCGCGAGGAACCACGCGTCCTTCGACACGCGCGCGGGGAACGACTCGGATCGCGGGAACTCGCCGGGCGGCCCGGCGAGCGCGTATCCGACCAACTGACCTTCGATGTACGCCACCTTGCCCGCCGACCCGTGGTGAAGACATACGGTCGAGCACCACACCTCTTTCTCGAACTCCGGATCTGCCTCGACGGCGATCGCGCGATCGAACGGCGAGAGCTCCCAGAAGACGCACCCACGGCAGCGGTGGGGAAGCTCGTGAAGGCTTCCAAGATCGAGGTCGGCGATCCGGCGTCCGATCCCCATGGGGACGTCTTAAGCGGCCCGGCCGGATCCGCCGCGACGGCCCATCAATCCGATCAACGCGCCGAGCGCGACTCCGAGCAGAACGCCGAGAAGCGCCCGACGTATCTCCGAAGACTCTGCCACGGCCAACGCTCCCCCTAACGCGGCGACCCGGCCGCGAGCGCCTTGCGGATCCCGCGCGTCGCCTGCTTGATGCGATGCTCGTTCTCGACGAGAGCGAAGCGCACATAGGTGTCGCCGGCTCGGCCGAAGCCGACGCCCGGCGACACGGCAACCTTGCCCTCGGCCAACAGATGCTTGGCGAATTCGAGCGACCGCATCGACGCGAACTCGTCGGGGATCTTCGCCCAGACGAACATGGTCGCCTGCGGCGGCGCGACGTCCCAGCCGGCGCGCGCGAGCCCCTCGATGAGCACGTCGCGTCGCGAACGGTACACATCGCAGTAGACCTTCGTCTCGTCCTCGCACTCGTTCAGCGCGATGATCGATGCGATGGCGATCGGTTGGAAGACGCCGTAGTCGAGGTAGGACTTCAGGCGGGTGAGCGCGCCGATGATCTCCGGATTCCCGAGCGCGAACGCGATCCGCCAGCCGGCCATCGAGAACGACTTCGACAGCGAGAAGATCTCGACCCCGACGTCCTTCGCGCCGGGAGTGGCGAGGAAGCTCGGCGGCCGGTATCCGTCGAAGGACAGGTCGGCGTAGGCGAAGTCGTGCACGACCATGAGGTTGCGCTCCTTCGCGAACGCGACGAGCCGCTTGAAGAACGTCGCGTCGACGCACGTGGTGGTCGGGTTGTGCGGGAAGCTGGTCAGGACCATGCGCGGCCGCGGCCACGTGCGCTCGTATCCTTCGTGAAGGTTGGCGAAGAAGTCTTCCTCCGGCCCGAGCGGCACGGCGTGCACGTCCGCACCGGCGAGCGCGAGCGAGAAGGTGTGGATCGGGTAGGTCGGTTCCGGAACGAGGCACGTGTCGCCCGGCTGGACGAGCGCCCACGCGAGGTGCGAGATGCCTTCCTTCGCGCCGATCGTCTGGACCACTTCGGTCTCGGCGTCGAGCGTGATCCCGTAGCGGCGCTCGTACCAGTCGCACATCGCCTTGCGTAGCTTCGGTAGGCCTTTGCTCGACGAGTACCGGTGATTCTTGGGGTTCTGCGCCGCCTCGACGAGCTTATCGACGACCTGGTGCGGCGACCCGAGATCCGGGTTCCCCATCCCGAGGTCGATGATGTCCTCGCCGGCTCGGCGGGCCGCTGCCTTCAAGTCGTTAACGACGTTGAAGACGTAGGGCGGTAACCGATCGATCCGGCGGAACTCCACGGGATCCTCCTATCGTCTCGTCAGGCGTTCTCGCGTGTGATCACGCGCCAGATGCGGTCGAGGTCGGAGAGGTCGGCGAACTCGATCGTGAGCCGTCCGCGGCGACGTCCGAGCGCGACGTTCACGCGCGTATCCAGCATATCGGAAAGGCGTTTCTCAACTTCCAATATCGCCGGCGGGCGGTTCACGCGCGAGCTGGCGGCTCGTGACTTCAAGCCGGCGCCTCCTTCGACAAGCCGGCGCACGAGGTCTTCCGCTTGACGCACGCTGAGGTTCTGAGCGACCACCCGCTGCGCGGCGCTTTCTTGATGGACGTGATCGGCAAGGCCGGCGAGCGCTCGGCCGTGCGCCGCGCTCAGCGTCCCTCCGGCGATCCGGACCTGCACCGTCGCGGCGAGCCCGAGCAGACGAAGTGCGTTCGTTATCGCGGCGCGGCTCCGTCCCACACGCTCGGCGAGCTCCTCGTGCGTGAGGCCGATGTCGTCGAGCAACTGGCGATACGCGGCGGCTTCCTCCAGCGGATTCAGGTCCTCGCGCTGAAGATTCTCGATAAGCGCGTCGCGCAGGAGCTCTCCGTCGTCGATCTCACGGACGATCGCCGGGATGCGATCCAGGCCCGCGCGTCGCGCCGCCCGCCAACGCCGCTCCCCAACCACCAGCTCGTATCCGCCGCCGTCGCGAGAACGCACGATGACCGGTTGGAGCACGCCGACCGCGCGGATCGAGGCGGCGAGTGTGTCGAGCGCCTCGTCGTCGAACTCGGTTCGCGGCTGACGAGGGTTCGGCGCTATCTCGTCCAGCGCGACCTCGCGGAGCGATGTCGCCGGAGTTTGAAGCAAGGCGCTCAGCCCGCGCCCGAGCCCGCCTCGCGGACGCGCGTCGTAGCCGTCGCTTGCGTTCATGGTCGATCCTCCTCGCCCATCGGTGAGCCTGCAGCCGGTTCGCCGGGCTGCCCGGCCGGACCAACCGGCGTTTCATCCTTCGTTTCGGTGCTCCATCGAGCGATGAACTCGCGTGCCAGATCCCGGTAAGCGACGGCTCCGCGCGTCGTCGGGTCGTAGCGCGTGATCGGCCGTCCGAATCCCGGCGCCTCCGAAAGCCGGACGCTCCGCGGGATGACCGTCTTGAAAACCGCGTCGCCGAAATGGCGTCGAACCTCCGCCACCACTTGCTCGGCGAGCCGCGTGCGCGCATCGAACATCGTGAGGACGACACCCGCGATGCGCAGTTCCGGGTTGAGGCCGTCGCGCACGAGGTCGATCGTCCGAAGTAGCTGCCCGAGGCCCTCGAGCGCGTAGTACTCGCACTGCACCGGGACGACGATCGCGTCGGCTGCGACGAGGGCGTTGATCGTCAGAAGTCCGAGCGAGGGCGGCGAGTCGATGAGGATCGCGTCGTACCGGTCTCGCAAAACGGAGAGACAGCCGCGCAACTTCGACTCGCGCGCGAACGCAGCGACGAGCTCGATCTCCGCCCCCGCAAGATCGATCGTCGACGGCAAGACGGAGAGGCGCTCTATTGGGGTCTCGATGATGCCCTCGGCCGGATCCAAGCCGCCGAGAACTTCGTAGGTTCCGACCTTGACGGCGCGACGGTCGACGCCCACCCCCGTGCTCGCGTTGCCCTGTGGGTCGAGGTCCACGAGCAGGGTCCGGATGCCTTCGTCGGCCAGACACGCGGCAAGGTTCACCGCCGTGGTCGTCTTCCCGACGCCGCCTTTTTGGTTCGTGAACGCGAAGATACCTGAAAAGCTGGCAGATACTGGTGAGGAAACGGCTTGAGTCTGCCGCTCGATATGGTAGAGACTTCCAGGGAGTGGTGTCATGCCTCGCGGCTCATCATAAAGAGCACGCCGGGCGAGTCAACGTCGCCGAGATCATCGAGCCTGACGACGGTCGCGCCATTCGGAACCTTTTCTTGAGGACCTGCAGCTACGATCGCCTGCCCGCCCCGCTTTACCAGCGAGATCATGCCGTGGAGCGCGAGCTCTGGCGCCTGAAACGCCCGCGCAATTGCGATATCGAAGCCGGCGTCCATCTGCTGGAGGCGCCTGGCCATGACCTCCACGTTCGCAAGGCCGATCCCGGCGGTCTGCAATTCGAGGAATCCGGCGCGCCTTTCGTTCGGTTCGATCAGGGCAAATGTCGTATTCGGGTAGCAGCAAGCCAAGACGAGCCCCGGAAAGCCAGCGCCGGATCCGACGTCGGCCCACGCTTCTCCGGGCATGGGAGGCCGCGCCAGCGCAAAAAGCAGCGAGTCCGCCGTGTGGCGGACCAGCATGGACCCGCGATCGCCCGGCGCAACTAAACCAAGCCGTTCGGATGCCTCGACCACGGCAGCGGCGTGGGCGATCAACGGGGAGGCGAGATTGAGTGGAAGCCCGAGTCGCTGAAGCAACGTGCCCAGCACGCCCCGATCGCGCGCGATGTTTCTCGTGAAACTCATGTTTCTTAGGAAACATCCTAACGGCCGGGGATGATCTGGCTGGTTGCGAGGGTGCAGCCCTAAGTTTGCTGGAGACGGTCGCTAGGCGGGGCTGATCACAACGTGCCGTTCTTGACCTTCGCCATCGCTGTTGGTGCGGACCCCGCGGAAATCCGCCAGGCTGTCGTGAACGATCTTCCGCTCGTACGCCGACATCGGCTCGAGCTCTTGCGGACGGCCCGACTTTCGGACCCTCGCGGCTGTCGAACGGGCCTTGCGCTCGACGATCACACGACGCCGGGCGCGATACCCCTCGATGTCGAGGTTGACCCACACGCGCTGGCCGACACGCCGCTGAACCGCCGCACGGGTGACCTCCTGGAGCGCCTCGAGCGTCGAGCCGCGCCGGCCGATGAGCAAGCCAAGCTCCTCTCCGGTCAGCTCGAGCAGGGCCGCCTGAGAGGTAAGCGAGATCGAGACATCTGCATCGAGATCCATCGCCTCGATGAGACCATGCAAGAAGTCCTCGGCCGCTTGCGCCTGGTCTTCGAGCTCCTCGGTCGTGATCGGGACCCCGGGCGCGGCGGGCGACTCGAACTCCGTCGCCGTCTCACGGGCAAGCGCCAGATCCTCTTCGGTTCGCTCGTCACGCAAGCGCACCCGGACCTTGGCTTCACCGCGTTCCAAGCCGGCGCCTTCCTCGGACAGGATCTGTACTTCGACCTCGTCGTCGGTCGCACCGAGCATCTCAAGCGCCCGGTCGATCGCCTCCTCGACCGTACGGCCTGAGGCAACGACCCCTTCGTTCATCGATTGGGTTTGGGTTTGGGCTTTGGCTTGGGCTTCGGCTTGGCGGGTTTGCCCTTGTCATCGTCGCCGGAGCTCGGCGGCAAGGGCTGACCGACCATCTGTTTGCTCAAGAAGAACTGCTGCTGCCCGATCGTCCAGATGTTAGAGACCACCCAGTAGATAAGCACCCCGGTAGGCATGCTCAGGGAGATGAAGCCGAGGAAGATAGGCATGATGCGGCCCATCATCTGCATCTGCTTCGCTTGCGGGCCGGTGGCCTGGCGGGACATCTGTTTCTGCTGGTAGTAGGTGGTTCCGATCATCAAAGCGACCAGCGTGAAGTAGGCGATTAGGCTTGCGCCACCCGCGGCATCCTCGGCGGCCGTGCACTGCCGTATCGTGGTCTTGCTGGTTGCTTGGGTCGGTGAGCAGGCGAGACGCATCCCCAGGAACGTCGCCTCGTCTTTCACGAGGGCGCTGCCCAGCGAATCTTGCTTGAACTCCCCGTTCTCAGCTTTCGGTAAGTGCCCCGTGCCCACGGGCGATTGACAGCGGAAGCCGAACGCTTCCTGCCCGTCGATAAGAACGTCACCGGGCTTGCAGATGGTCACGAATGCTGGCAGTCCGCCGCCGGTCCCCGCGCGGCCATCGATGACTTCGATCTCTTTCTCCTCGACCGTCTTGCCGTCGCTGCTCGTGATTTCGCACATCAACGTGGTCGAGGCCGCGGAACGCTCGATCGGCCGGCAGATCGTCGTCTTCTCCGGGAATTCCTCGGGGATCGCGGCGTTCACCGGGACCGCCGGCACAGGAACCGCGGCGCGAAGCACGGAGTACAGCGCGATGAAAACCGGCGCCTGCATCAGCAGGGGGAAGCACCCGCCGAGCGGGTTGACCCCATGCTCTTTGTAGAGCTTCATCAGCTCTTCGTTCATCTTCTGCCGGTCGCCCTTGTACTTCTGCTGGATCCGCTTGAGTTCCGGCTGGATCTTTTGCATCGCGCTCATCGACCGGATCTGCTTCACCGTCAGAGGGATCAGCACGACTCGGACCAGGAGCGTGAGGATGATGATCGCCACCCCGTACGACGGGATGAAGTCGTAGATCGCGGACAGTACCGAGCCGAGAAATCGGAGAATCGCGCCCCATGCCTCAGCCACGAGCGGCTCCCTCGATCGCGCGTCGAGCTTTCACGGGGTCGAGCCCGCCGCGGTTCCACGGACCGCACCGCATGAGCCGCCAGCCGGCAGCCATCCCGCCGCGGATGAGTCCGTTCTCGCGTAGCGATTGGACCGAGTACTCCGAGCACGAGGGGTGGAACCGGCAGCGCTGCGGCATGATCCGAGCGAGGGTGAGCTGGTAGAGACGGATCATGCCGATCAGCAGAAACGCCGGGCCCCGGACCAGCTGCTTCACCGACACCCGCCGGCTTGTGCAAGCGCACGACGAACGCTATCTACCATATCCTGGAAGTCCGCTCGGGTTGCTGCAGCAGAGGCAACCAGCACGACGTCGGATCCAGGGCGGACATCATCGCGCACGGGTCGCAGTGCTTCACGAACTCGGCGCTTGGCGCGGTTGCGGCCGACGGATCCTCCGAGACCGCGCGCCGCCGTCACACCGATCCGAGCCGGCCCCTGCTCGTCCGTGGGACGCACGTGGGCAACGATTGACCCAACCGATGCGCGCGTGCCCTCGGAATAGGTGCGGTGGAAGTCGGCGGGCGAGGTGAGCCTTCGGATCTTTCCCATCGATGCTCGGACGCGGGCCAGACGCCTACACGGTAAGCCGCGCGCGCTGCTTGCGGCGCCGGCGGGCGAGCACCGCGCGACCTGCGCGCGTGCGCATGCGAGCGCGAAACCCGTGGGTGCGCTTGCGGCGTCGCCGATGCGGCTGGTAGGTGCGCTTCATGGTTGTGTGAGAAGTCGCCGAAGTCTACGCGTCTGCTCGGAACACCGTCAACAAAGGCGCGAATCCCGAGATTCCCGTTCTTGAAGGCCCTGGTGGCCGATGTTAGTCTGCGGCCCTTCCGGAACCAACCTCCGTTGGGTTCAACCTCCCCGACCCTCGGTTTCGTCGTGCCTTGAGTGCGGCCCGGAGCCTTCCCCAGGTGTTATCCACATATGTGGATACGCGCTGTGGGAAACAACTCGGGAGGCCTCATGAGCGAGACCGCAGAAGCGCTCTGGGCGAGCGCCCTTCAGCGTCTGCGCTCGAGTTCTTTGTCGCCCGGGGCGAAGCCGTGGATCGAGGGGACCCGTCCCGTGCGACTCAACGGCGACACGATCGTGCTCGCGGCACCTTCCGCTTTCGCGAAGGAGTGGCTCGAGAGCCGGTACGCGACCTTGCTGACCGACGCGCTCGGTGAAGCTGCCGGCCGGCATCTCGACCTGGAGGTGCTGGTGGACACCGACCGCGCTTCTCCCGAACCGGTCCCCGTTGCCGTCGGCGCGATCGAGCCACCGCGGCCGCTCACGACGGCGCCGGAACGCCAAAGCGGCAGACCGGCTACGGCGTCGTCCCTTCTGAGCCCGAAATACACCTTCGACTCCTTCGTGATCGGCCCGTCGAACCGATTCGCTCATGCCGCGGCGCTCGCCGTCGCCGAGCAACCCGCGCGTAGCTACAACCCACTATTCGTCTATGGCGGCGCAGGTCTCGGAAAGACGCACCTGCTCCACGCCGTGGGTCACCACGTCCGCCGCCTTTATCCGTCGGCGGTCGTCCGCTACGTGTCGAGTGAGCAGTTCATGAACGAGTTCATCATGGGTGTGCGCGAAGAGAAGATGCAGGCGTTCCGTCAGCGCTACCGTGAGGCAGACCTTCTCCTCGTGGACGACATCCAGTTCCTCGCTCGCGGGGAGCAAACGCAAGAAGAGTTCTTCCACACGTTCAACGCGCTCTACAACGACGGCCGCCAGATCGTGATCTCGTCCGACCGGGCGCCGGCGCAGATCGCGAGCCTCGAAGACCGATTGCGCAGCCGGTTCGAGTGGGGGCTCATCACGGACGTCCAGCCTCCGGATCTCGAGACGCGGGTAGTCATCTTGCAGAAGAAGGCAGCAGGAGAAGGGTTCGACGTTCCCAACGACGTCTTAGAGTTCATCGCGCAGCGCGTGCAGAACAACATCCGCGAGCTGGAAGGACGGCTGATACGCGTCGTGTCCTACGCGTCGCTCTCGAGCGTTCCCGTGACCCTTACGCTCGCGCAGGACGTACTCCGGCCGCTACTGCCCTCGGAGGGAACCGGCGATATCCCCGTCGAGGCGATCATCAAGGAAACGACCTCATACTTCTCGGTCACGCGTGAGGAGCTCGTCGGACCGTCCAGGTCGCGGCCGCTCGTAACCGCGCGTCAGGTCGCGATGTATCTGTGCCGTGAGCTGACGCCTCTGTCCCTGCCGAAGATCGGCGAGGCGTTCGGTGGACGCGATCACACGACCGTGATGCATGCAGAGTCGAAGATCAAGAAACACATGGGGGAACGTGAGGCTATTTATTCACAGGTACAGGAGCTCACGGCCCGTATCCGTCGCCGTGCCGCGGGAGCGACTCATGTTTAGGCCGGTTGCGCACACACGTCGTCCCCAGGATTTCGGCCCGTTCGTCCTGGTCGACGCGGTCGCCCACATAGTCCACACGCCCTACTACTTCTTCGACCCTAGTTTTATAAAGATCAATGTCATAGACAGCCCGTACGATCTGTGGAGGAGGACGTCGTGAAGATCAGGATCGAGCGGGACGCATTCGCGGAAGCCAGCTCTTGGGTGCTGCGTTCGGTGGGTACCCGGGCGACCCTTCCGGTTCTCGGTGGCGTGCTGGTCGTTGCAGAGGACGACGGGATCCGATTGGCGGGGACCGATCTCGAGGTCGGCGCCGAGGCGAAGGTCGACGGTGGGATCGACGGCAAGGGGCGCGTGGTGCTCCCCGGTCGGGTGCTGGGAGAGATAGCGCGCACGCTGCCGCCGGGCACCGTTCGGATCGAGGCCGACGGCGGGCAGGCGCGGATCACGTGTGGTTCGGCTGAATTCACCTTGCGAACCCTCCCGACGGAGGATTTCCCCGCACTCGCCGGGCCCACCGACGCCCCCGGCGGAACGGTGCCGGCCGGGGAGTTCGCGCTCGCGGTCGGGCAGGTGACGAAGGCGGCGTCGCGTGACGAGGCGCGACCGATCCTGACCGGTGTCCTGATCGAGTCCGAGGGTGCCAAGATTACCTTCGCCGCGACCGACAGTTACCGCCTCGCGATCCGTGAGATCGCATGGGCGGGCCCTCAGGAGAGCCTGAAGCGGGTCGTCCCGGCGCGCGCTCTGTCCGAGGCGGCGCGAGCCGCCGAAGGGGAGGGCGACGTGACTTTGTCGCTTGGAGAGACGCAGGTCTCGGTGCAGGGCAACGATCGCCGTCTGACGACGCGTTTGATCGAGGGCGAGTTCCCGAACTGGAGGCAGCTCGTTCCCGAGGATCAGCCGAACCACCTGACGGTCGATCGTGAGGCGTTCCTCGAGTCGGTGCGGCGTGTCGGCATCCTGGCTCAGCAGGGGACACCACTGCGACTCGAACTTGGGCCGGCGGGCGTCCGGCTTACCGCGGGAACCCAAGATGTCGGCGAGGCCGCCGATCTGGTCGAAGGGAAGTACGAAGGCGAGCCGCTGGTGATCGCGTTCAATCCGACGTACCTGTCCGACGGCGTGCAAGCTATCGAGGGAAGCGAGGTCGTGCTCTCGTGCCGGGACGGACTCAAGCCGGCGGTGTTGCGGTCGCCCGAGGGCGGGTCGTTCCTCTACCTGCTCATGCCGGTTCGCATCTCGTAGCGGAAACTCGTTCCGGGTTGCGGATCACGAACCTCGAGCTCGCCAGCTTCCGATGCTGGGAGGCGCTGACACTCGCCTTCCCCGGGGACCACGTGGCTCTCGTCGGGCGGAACGCATCCGGAAAGACCTCGATCCTAGAAGCGATCTGGTACGTCGCTTCATTGGGCTCTCATCGGACCTCTACCGACGCGGTCCTCGTTCGATCCGGGCAGCCGGCGGCGATCGTCCGCGCCTCGGTGGAGCACGAGGGGCGGGTCGACCTCGTGGAGCTCGAGATCGTCACCCAGGGCCGCGCACGCGCGAAGCTGGGCGGTGCGTCGGCGCCGCGACGACGAGACGTTCTTGGGACGTTACGCGCTTCGATCTTTGCGCCCGAGAGAGTCTCGGTCGTCCGGGGAGACCCGGGCGAGCGTCGCCGATTCGCCGACGAGCTCCTCGTCCAGCTGCACCCCCGCTATCACGCGGTGATCCGTGAGTACGAACGCGCGCTACGGCAACGGAACGCGCTCCTGCGCGAATCCGATGGACGGGTGCCGGCGGGGCTGGATGCCTGGGACGAGGCGCTCGCCGGGCCCGGCGGCGAATTGTGCGCGGGCCGGGCCGAAGCTCTCACCGCGCTCTCTCCGGCCGCGAGTGAGGCGTTCTCGGCGGTCGGCGGGACCAGCCGGCTCCACGTGGCGTACGCCCCGAACGTCGCGGCACCGGAGGATCCGGCGCCGGAGTCCTGGACCTCAACGATCCGGCGCCGCCTCGAAGAACGGCGCAACGACGAAGTGATCCGGAAGACGACCCTCGCCGGTCCTCACCGCGACGACCTAGAGATCGCGATCGACGGTCTTCCGGCACGCAGTCACGCGAGCCAGGGGGAAGCGTGGCTGGCCACGCTGGCGCTGGTTCTCGGCGCGCACGCCGCGATCGCCAATAGGGTCGGAGAGTTGCCTGTATTGCTTCTGGATGACGCCTTCGGGCTCCTCGACCCCGACCGGCGCGATCGCCTGGAAGCCGCCCTCCCGGCCGGGGCGCAGGTGATCGCCACATGTTCCGATCTGAGGGAGTTACCAACTTCACTGCAGTGGGAAGTAATGAGAGTTAGCGTTCAGGGCGTGAGCCCCGATGCGTGAACGCGGCCGTCGAGGCCGAGAGCGTGAAGGGAGTGATCCGGCGCCGGTGTCGGAAGCCGTGAAACAACTGATCAGCCAGCGGGGCTGGGAAGAGCAGATGGCCCTCGGGCGCCTCAAGGCGCGATGGGCCGAGGTCGTTGGGGATCAGGTCGCCGCCCGGAGCGAGCCCGTCCGGCTCGAGAGCGGACGCCTCACGATCCGCGTGGAAGGCGGAGCATGGGCGGCCGAGCTTGCCCTTCTGGGATCCTCGCTCGCGTCGACCGCTGCCCACTTCCTCGGCCCGGGCCACGTCCGCGAAGTGGCCGTCGTGGTGGGGTCCGTCAACCGCCGTTAAGCGCCCGGAGCTCCCACTCCATCCGGTCCCGAAACACGCCCTCGTCGGGACCCGGAAAACGCGGTCATCTGAGGCCTTCTGAAGCACCGAAAACCGCCTCTGACGTGCTATAATCGTCTCTAAGCGTCCTCGATCAAACCCCGGTCCGGCGAGCCAAGCTTCCGGACCGGTTGCGAGCACCGGAAACACCTCCCCACGGTGGGCTGGCTGCGCGGGAAAAGGGCGCCCGATTCTGGTCTGGAGCGGGCTCCCCGGAGGGCCGGGGGACCGGTTCATTTTCGAGCAGGAGCGCGGGTTGGCGAAAGCGGTCGAAGAGCAATACGGCAGTCAGCACATCAAGGTCCTCGAAGGGCTGCAGGCCGTCCGCAAGCGTCCCGGGATGTACATCGGCTCCACGGGACCTCGGGGTCTGCATCACCTCGTCTACGAGGTCGTGGACAACTCGATCGATGAGGCGCTCGCCGGCCGCTGTTCCAAGATCGTGGCGGTGGTCAACGGCGACAACAGCGTGACGGTCACCGACGACGGCGCCGGCATCCCGGTCGCGCCGATCCCGGGGCGCAAGGATCGCCGACCGGCAGTCGAAGTCGTCCTCACCACCCTGCACGCAGGCGGGAAGTTCGAGGGCAAGGGCTACACCGTGTCCGGCGGGCTCCACGGCGTCGGCGTGTCGGTCGTGAACGCGCTCTCGAAGCGCCTCGACGTCGAAGTGTGGCGCGACGCGCACGAGTGGCGTCAGTCGTACGAGCGCGGCAAGCCGATCACGAAGCTCACCAAGGGCAAGCCCACCAAGAAGACGGGCACGACGGTCACCTTCTGGCCCGACCCGGACATCTTCGACGAACTCGAGTTCAAGACCGACATCCTCGCCCAGCGGCTGAAGGAGCTCGCGTACCTAACGAAGGGTGTGATGATCGTCCTTCGGGACGAGCGTCCGACCCCGCCGGAAGAAGAGAACTTCCGCTTCACCGGCGGCATCGCCGACTTCGTGAAGGCGCTCAACACCGGCCGCGAGACCCTGAACCGCGTCATCTACTTCGAGTCGGCGGAGGAGGGGCGCGAGGTCGATATCGCGATGCAGTGGAACACCGGCTATACCGACTCGATCAACACCTTCGCGAACACGATCAACACACATGAGGGCGGCACCCACGAGGAGGGCTTCAAGAAGGCGGTCACCAACGTGGTGAACCGCTACGCGCGCGCGAAAACTCTTCTGAAAGAGAAGGAAGAGAACCTCCAAGGCGAGGACATCCGCGAAGGGCTTACCGGCATCGTGTCGATCAAGCTTCGCGACCCCCAGTTCGAAGGTCAGACCAAGACCAAGCTCGGGAACACCGAGATCCGCGCCTTCGTCGAGAAGGCGGTCAACGCGCGGCTCGCGGAGTGGTTCGAGGAGCACCCCACCGAGGGCCGCCGGATCGTCGGGAAGGGCATCCAGGCTGCTCGCGCGCGGCTGGCTGCGAAGAAGGCTCGCGACATCGCGCGCAAAAGCGCGTTCGACGCAGGCGGCCTTCCGGGCAAGCTCGCCGACTGCTCGTCGACCGATAACAACTCGACCGAGGTGTTCATCGTCGAGGGGGACTCGGCCGGCGGCAGCGCCAAGCAGGCGCGCAACCGTGAGTTCCAAGCCATCCTGCCGATCCGCGGCAAGATCCTGAACGTGGAGAAGGCGCGGCTGCACAAGATCCTCGAGAACGCGGAGATCCAGGCGCTCATCAGCGCGGTGGGGACCGGGATCGGGGACGACGCCGACATCGAGAAGCGCCGCTACGGCAAGGTCATCATGTTGACCGACGCCGACGTGGACGGCGCCCACATCCGCACGCTGTTGCTCACCTTCTTCTTCCGGCACATGCGCACGGTCGTCGAGCAGGGCTACATGTATATCGCGCAGCCGCCCCTGTACTCGATCAGATTCGGCGCGAACGAGGTCCACTACGTTTTCAACGACAAGGAACGCGACGCGATCCTGAAGGCGAACAACGGCAAGAAGGCGCAGATCGGCCGGTTCAAAGGCCTCGGAGAGATGCCGGCCGAGGAACTGTGGCAGACGACGATGAACCCAGAGACGCGCAACCTCTTGCAAGTAACGCTCGAGGACGCGGCACTCGCCGACCAGATCTTCGTGACGCTGATGGGCGAGAACGTCGAGGGCCGCCGCGAGTTCATCCAGAAGAACGCCAAGGACGCATTCGTCGACATCTGATATGGCAGACACCCCGCTCGAACGCCGCATCGAACCCATAGACATCGAGGAGGAGGTCAAGCGCTCCTACCTCGACTACGCGATGTCCGTCATCGTCGGGCGAGCGCTTCCCGACGCGAAGGACGGACTGAAGCCGGTCCACCGGCGGATCCTGTGGGGCATGCAAGAGGAAGGCGCCCGGCCGGGAACGCCGTACAAGAAGTCCGCGCGCCTCGTCGGTAGCGTGATGGGTAAGTACCACCCACACGGCGACACGGCGATCTACGACGCTTTGGCGCGCATGGCTCAGGACTTCGCGATGCGGCACCCGCTCGTCGACGGCAAGGGGAACTTCGGTTCGGTCGACGGCGACGCCCCGGCTTCGATGCGCTACACGGAAGCCCGCCTCGCGCCGCTGGCGATGGAGCTCCTGTCGGGGATCGACGAGGAGACCGTGGACTTCATCCCCAACTACGACGGCGAGGAGCATGAGCCCGTCGTCGTTCCGGCGCGCTTCCCGAACCTGCTCGTCAACGGCTCGACCGGGATCGCGGTCGGAATGGCGACGAACATCCCGCCCCACAACCTGGGCGAGGTGATCGACGCCGTGATCGACGCGATCGACGAGCCCGATATCACGCCCGCCGGGCTGATGAAGCACGTCAAGGGCCCCGACTTCCCCGGCGGCGGAATCATCATGGGCTGGCAGGGGATAAAGGACGCGTACGAGACCGGACGCGGCTCGATCAAGGTCCGCGCGAAGGCCACGATCGAGGAATCGAAGGCGGGGAAGACGCAGATCGTCGTCACCGAGCTCCCGTACATGGTCTCCGGCGACCGGGTGCTGGCGAAGGTCGCCGAGCTCGTCGACAAGAAAGTCATCGTCGGCATCACGCCGAGCGCGAAAGCCGTGCGCAACGAATCCAACCGGCAGGGCCTGCGGCTGGTGATCGAGCTGAAGCGCGACGCGATTCCGCAGGTCGTGCTCAACAACCTCTTCAAGCACACGCAACTGCAAGATTCGTTCGGCGTGAACATGCTCGCGCTGGTCGACGGTGTGCCGCGGACCCTGAACCTGGCACAGGCGATCAAGGTTTATATCGGCCATCAGGTCGACGTCGTCACGCGGCGCACGGGCTATCGCTTGCGCAAGGCGGAGGAGCGAGCGCACATCCTCGAGGGCCTGCTCGTCGCGCTGAAGAACCTGGACGCGGTCATCAAGCTGATCCGCTCCTCGAAGGACGCCGACGAGGCTCGCACCGGCCTGATGAAGAAATTCAAGCTGACGGAGGTCCAGGCAACCGCGATCCTCGACATGCAGTTGCGCAGGCTCGCCGCGCTCGAGCGCCAGAAGATCGAAGATGAACATAAGGAGCTCATGGCGAAGATCAAGGAGTACAAGGCGATCCTCGCCGACCCCGCGAAGGTGCGGAAGATCGTCAAGGACGAGCTGCTGGCGATCAAGGAGAAGTTCGCCAGCCCGCGCCGCACCGACATCCGCGCCGACGAGGCCGATATCAACGTCGAGGACCTGATCGCCGACGACGAGGTCGTGCTCACCGTCACGCGCTCGGGATATATCAAGCGCGTCCCGGCGAACGTCTACCGGACGCAGGGGCGAGGCGGGAAGGGCATCCGCGGCGCGAAGCCGAAGGAAGGCGACATCGTCGAACATCTCCTCACGACGACGAACCACGCCTACGTGCTCTTCTTCTCCAGTCGAGGAAAGGTGTACCGGATCAAGGCGCACGAGATCCCAGAGAAGGATCGCACCGCTCGCGGGATCTCGATCCGCAACCTGCTTCCGTTCAGCGGCGAAGATTCGCTCGCGGCAGTGATCGACACGCGCGACTACGAAACGCACAAGTTCCTCGTGATCGCGACGAAGAAGGGGATCATCAAGAAGACGAACTTCTCGGCGTACGACTCGTCGCGGCGGGACGGCATCATCGCGGTGAAGCTGCGGCCCGACGACGAGGTCGTTTCGGTCAAGGCGACCTCCGGCGAGGACGAGCTGATCCTCGTGTCGCGCAAGGCACAGGCCGTGGTGTTCACCGAAACCGAGGTGCGGCCGATGGGCCGCGACGCCTCGGGGGTGATCGGGATCCGGCTCGGCCCCGACGACGAGGTCGTCGCGTTCGACGTGGTGGATCCCAACGGCGAGCTGCTTGTCGTGACCGACAACGGGTTCGGAAAGCGCACGCTGCTCACCCAGTACCCGCGTCACCACCGCGGTGGCAAGGGCGTGCAGACGGCCAAGCTCACCAGCCGCCGGGGAAGCATCCAGGGCGCCGCGGTCGTGCGGCCGGGACACGAGGTCTTCTTGATCTCCTCCGGCGGCGTCGTGATCAAGATCGCGGCGAAGGACATCTCCCGCATGGGCCGCGGCACGCAAGGCGTCCGCGTGATGCGTCTCGGCCAGGGCGAGACGGTCTCGGGCATCGCTCGCGTGGTGGCCGACGAGGAGGCCGGGGTCGAAGCGTAGGCCCCGCGCACGCCGCGTGGCCTACCGGATCCTCGAGCACACCGCCGACATCGGCATAGAAGCGACCGCTCCCGACATCCCGAGCCTCTTCTCCGAAGCCGTTCGAGCGACGGCGGCGATCGTGCTCGACGGGGAGCCGCCGCCGGCCTTCGACCGCGTCGCGGTGTCGGCGGATGCCGGGGACGTGGCCGCGCTGCTCGCCGATGTGCTGCAGGAGGCTCTGTGGCGATTCGAGGCGCAGGGGTGGTTGCCGGTCGACGCCGAGCTCGAGGTGTCGGGAACGACCGCCGCGGGAACGTTCGGTGTCGTGAACGACGTGACGGTCGGCGGCCCGGCCATCAAGGCCGTTACCTACCACCAGCTGCTCGTCGAGCGGAACGCCGAGGGCTGGCGCGCTCAGGTCTACTTCGACGTGTGATGAAGACGCGGAGTGTCGGACCCTTCGAATGGGAAGTGCCGATCGGTGAGGTGGACGGTATGCGTGTGCCGGGCCGCGTGTTCGCGGATGACGCCGGCATCGCCAAGGCACGCGACGATCGCGCGCTGGAACAGGTCGCCAGCGTCGCAACGCTTCCCGGGATCGTGCGGGCTTCCTACGCGATGCCAGACATCCATTGGGGTTACGGCTTCCCGGTGGGCGGCGTCGCCGCGACCGACGTGGACGCCGGCGGCGTGATCTCGCCCGGCGGGGTCGGCTTCGACATCTGTTGCGGCGTGCGCCTGCTCCGCAGCGATCTGTCGCTCTCGGACGTGAAAGACCTCTTGCCGGAGCTGAGCGTCCGGCTCGGACAGCGGATCCCGCGTGGCGTCGGCACGAAAGGGATCCTCCGGCTCGACCGCTCCGAGCTCCGAGGCGTCCTCACGGAGGGCGCGGCATGGCCGCTCGGACGAGGGCTCGGATGGGAGTCGGACCTCGAGCGTTGCGAGGATCACGGACGGCTCGCCGGCGCGGATGCGGACGCCGTGTCCGATCGCGCGTGCGAGCGCGGCGCGCCGCAGTGCGGTTCGCTCGGCGCCGGCAACCACTTCCTCGAGGTCCAGGTCGTCGATCTGATCGCGGACGCCGGCGCGGCGGAGGCGTTCGAGCTCGCGACGGGGGCGGTCTGCGTCATGATCCATTCGGGTTCGCGCGGCGTCGGGCATCAGATCTGCACCGACGAGCTCAAGATCTTCGACGTGCTGATGCGACGCGCGGGCATCGAGATGCCCGACCGGCAGCTCGCGTGCGGGCCGGTTGCGGCGCCCGAAGCCGAGCGCTATCTCGGAGCCATGGCGGCCGCGGCCAACTTCGCGCGCGCGAACCGGCATGCGCTCGCTCACGAGGTGCGCGAGACGTTCGAAGAAGTGATCGGGCGAAGCGCCGGATCGATGGGTATGCGCCTCGTGTACGACGTCGCCCACAACCTCGCCAAGATCGAGCGCTACGAGGTGGACGGCCGCGAACGTGATCTATGCGTTCACCGGAAAGGTGCGACGCGGGCGTTCGGACCGGGTCATCCCGAGCTGATCGACCGGTACAAAGCGGTCGGACAGCCGGTCATCGTGCCCGGCTCGATGGGGACGAACTCGTGGGTGCTCGTCGGGACGGCCGAGGGGCGTGACAAGGCGTTCTGGTCCACCTGTCACGGCGCGGGACGCGCGATGAGTCGCACGCAGGCGAAGAAGCGGATGGGAGGCGACCAGGTACGTCGCGACCTGGAGGAACAAGGGATCCTGGTTAACGCCACGCATCCCGGCCTGCTGGCGGAGGAAGCCCCCTACGCGTATAAGGACGTAACATCGGTCGTCGACACCTGCGAAGGAGCGGGATTATCCAAGAAAGTGGCTCGGCTCCGCCCACTGGCGGTCATCAAGGGGTAGCCACGGCGACCCCGGCCCGCGGCTACTCGCACGGCTGGCGCCGTGCCCGCCTCGTCCTCCGTAAGATCGACCCATGGTCGGTGCTGAAGTTCTCGCTCCTGTTCTACTTCTGCCTCCTGCTGATCATGCTGCTCGGGTCGGCGATCATCTTCGCGATCCTCAAATCATTCGGCGTCATCGCAAATATCGAGAAGCTCGTCCGGGATCTTTCCGACGCCGCGTTCTCGATCTCGGGCGGCTCGATCTTCCGCTGGCTGTTCCTGTTCGGATTGCTCGGAACCGTCGTCGCCAGCGCGGTCACCGTCTTCCTCGCCTTCCTCTATAACCTGATCGCGGACGTGGTCGGCGGCATCGAGGTTTCGGTCGCGGAACGCGAATAGCCCGGACGGAGGGCGTGGTAGCCTTCCGGGTCGCAACGGGCCCGTAGCTCAGGCGGCTAGAGCGCAGCTCTGATAAAGCTGAGGTCGTTGGTTCAAGTCCAACCGGGCCCACGGTGTGGACTTGGCACGGGGAGAAGGCCAGCCCGCAACAAGGGATCGTTCGAGTCTTCAATCGCCGTTCGTGGTGATCCGGCAGGCGAACCAGGACAATGTCCTGGTCGTCCCTCGCCGGAGCGATCCTGACGGCGCAACCTGGCACACGAGCATCGCTCCTCGGTTCGGTTCGCAAGCGTGTAACGGGCCGAACGCCGGAGATGGCGAAGCGGCATGGACCCACCCCCCTTCTTCCCTTGGACGGAAGCTCCGATCCTGTGCGCCGACGACGCAGATCAACCGCTCTCCGGCACCCGGATATCAACGATGGCCGATTCCGGCTCCTCGACAACCCTCGAGCGCAAGCACAGCCGTGGGCGCCAGCCCCCCGCACCCCCCCCCCCGCGGGAACTCCACTAAAAAAAA
>JBKKCR010000089.1:0-10293 GCA_046712825.1 Actinomycetota bacterium
CGCTCGAGGTCGATCCCGAGCACAGAGGCCGCGCGTCCGGCGAGGATCGAGGCGCCGTAGCCCTCACCGCAGCCGGCGTCGAGGACGTCCATCCCGGCGACGCGCTCGGCGGCGAATTGGTACGTCACGACGTGGCGCTGGAACCAGTAGTTCTCCTCGGGGATGCCGGGCAGCGTCCGCTCACCGGTGATGATGAGCTCGGAGGGGGTAGATGCGCTTTCGCTCACGGAGAAGGATGGTAGCGGCCGCCAGCGTGGGGAGTCATTTCTTGCTCGTTTCACTGTTAGTTTCCAGCTACGATCGACTTCGTGCAGCAGCACAATGAATCGACGCCAGATAAACCTCATGGAGAGGACTCTTTTCTCGAGCGACAGGTGGACAAGGTCTTCACTTGGGCCTTCGGTGAGCTCCTCGCTCCGGAAACCAGGCGATTCCGGATCCTCTACAACATCAATATTGCAGTCGGACTGGTTTCCTGGCTTATCGGCGCAATCGCGATAACGATTCCGCTCTTTTGGGAGGACAGTGTCTCGCCGGGCAACCGGAAGACCCTACGGCTGGTGTCGATTTCCGCCGGGATCGCGGTGCTCATCACCTTGTTCGTCGTGCCGATTTACTGGCGAGTCAAATATGGGTCTCGGTTCGGCCGCCCCGCTTCGGACGATCCTCCTGGCGACGCCTAGCGAGCGTCCGCCGAGTGCGTCCGTAGAATAGGCGCCGTGGCTCGCCCCTGGGATCAGGTTTCCTCCAAGGACAATCGGCGCTCGCAGGACCAATTGCTGCGCCAGACCCTGCTTCAGATGCAGCTCGCGCACGTGCCCACGGCCCGTGCCCGTCTGCTCGCGGCAGGGCTCGACGCGCGCACCTTCAAGGGGCTCGACGAGCTGACCAAGATCCCCACGGCAACGCGGGCCGAGGTCCTGGACCCGGTGCGGAATCCGGAAGGCGCCCGCGGGCTGGTGCTGCAAGGCACCGCTGAGGGCGTTCGCCGGTTCAGCGACCGGAGCACGTTGCGACGCGTCGCGACGGCGCGGCTCCTCGGCGGTGAGGACGTCCAGCAGCTCGCGATCGAGGCGGCGTCTCGGCCGATCCACCAGCATCTCGCGTTCGGGCCCGGCGGCCCGATCCCGATCGCGTACACCCGCGACGACTTGGACCTGTTCGCGCGTGCCGGCTCGCGGCTCGCGGCGCTCACCGGAATCGACCGCGAGGATCGGCTGCTCAACCTGATCCCGTTCGGGCCGACGCTCGACTTCTGGGGCGTCTTCTATATGGCGCACGGCGTCGGAATGAGTGCGGTTCATTCTCGACGCGAGGGCGGCGACATCGTGCGGGCCTTGGTCGCGTTCGACGCGACGCGCCCGACGACGATCGCGATCCCCGCGGACGAGGTCGCCGAGTTCCCGGAAGCCGCTCGCAACGCGGGTCTCGATCTGAGCGAGATCCGGGCCTTGCTCGCGGTCGGACGCTCCCTCACCAAGGCCGAGCGGGAGCAGCTCGGCGAAGCGCTTCAGGCGGCCGGGGCGACCGACGCGCGTATCGCGGCGGCGTACGGCCCGGCGGAAGGTCGCGTCCTCTGGGGCGAGTGCGCGATCCCGGTCGGGAAATCCGAGACCTTCGGGTTCCACACCTACCCGGATCTGGAACTGGTCGAGGTCCTGTCGCCGGACACCGCTCAGTCGCTCGGCGAGCAGACGCCCGGCGAGATCACGATCACGCCGCTTGGCTTCCGCGGCGGCGGCGTCCCGCGCTGGCGCTCGGGCGATCTCGCGCTCGGCGGCGTCACGAGCCAGCCCTGTCCGAACTGCGGGCGCACCGTCCCCCGCGTCGGGCCGAGCGTGCGCCGCAACGCCTGGCAGCGCCGGGTCCGGCTGAACGGCCGCGCCGTTCGCTTCGACTTCCGCTACGCCGCGGCCTCGGCGGTCCCAAGGGCGCTCGAGTTCCAGGTTGAGCTGCTTGGGGGAGACGAAAGCAAGCTCTTCGTCTACATCCGCCCACGGAGCGAGGACCCGACGCCACTGATCGAGCTTTTCGAGGAGCTCGAGCGATGGGGAACGGCTCCCACACAGATCGTAGTTGCCAGCGAGGAAGAGCTCCGCCAGCGGCTGGACGCCACCGACGGCTTGTTCCGTCGGTTCGCCGAACACTGACTCCCACGCCGCAACGCAGTCCCCATTCGAGCGTTACATTGGCGTAGAGCAATGCGCGCGTTCGCATCGGAGGTTTGATGAGGTTGGTCCGCAACGCCCGTTTGGCGGCACTCATGCTGATGACGACTGCTGCGACCCTCCTCGTTGCTCCGGCAGCATCGGCCGCAACGATTTCGCGCGTCGACGACCTCGGCGTCTCGGCGATCGGCCTCGAAGCTCGGAAGGCCGTCCTCGGCATAGGGATGACCGGAAGTGGGACTTTCACCGGCGTCTCGGTCGTCCTCGAGGACGTCGGAGGCGACGGCGACTTCGACCTTGCTCTCCTGAGCGATCTCGATGGCGCCGAGGGAGTCGCGGTCTACCGCGACGGCGGTTCGGTCGACGACGAGCCCGACCTTGGGGATAGCAAGGTCAGCAGCACGTTCTCCAACTCGAACGGAAATGTAGACGTGAACGTCTCGTCGTCGATCCCCGGCTCCGCCGAGGGGTTGTACACCTATTTCCTCGTTGTTCAGACCTCCAACACGATCTCGCACGGCGACGACTTCACGGTTGCGATCTCCGGTGGGCTCTGTCCGTTCGAGACGAGCCCGGTCACGCTGATCTGCGGCGGCGGCGCTACGGGGACGATCACTGCCGACACGACCGTGCCGACGGCTCAGCTGACCACCACCCCGACGACGGTCGACGGGAACGTGGTCTGGACCTTCAACGAAGACGTCATCGGGGTGTCGCAGGACAACGTCGTCCTGCGCGTGGACGGATCGTCCACCAACATCGCATCGACCGTCACGTACGACGCCGGCAGCGACACCGCGACGATCAATCCGGACGCGGCGCTTTCCCCCGGCACCACCTACCGCACGCTGGTCAACCCAACGAGCGCGACGGAAAAGGTCGCCGACCCGGCCGGAAACGCGGTCCTGGCTAACACGCAAGGCACGTTCTCGCTGATGGGGGTCGGTTTCACGCCGGGCGTCGTCCGCGGGAACACCTGGCTCCTGAGCAACGGGCCGAACCGGGTCATCGATACCACGTTCAAGTTCGGTAAGGCGACGGACTTCCCGGTCGCCGGCGACTGGGACGGGGACAATCAGTGGCAAGCCGGCGTCGTGCGCGGGAACGTCTGGTACCTCGCGAACGAAGCGATCCCGCAGTCCGTCACGAGCTTCGCGTTCGGCAAGGCGACCGACTATCCCGTCGTGGGCGACTGGGACGACAACGGCACCTACACGCCCGGGCTGGTCCGCGGGAACAAGTGGCTCGTCTCGAACCAGATCCCGCCGGCCACGCTCACCAGCTTCACCTTCGCGAGCGCGACCGACTTCCCCGTCGTCGGAGACTGGGACGGCAACGGCTCGACGACCCCGGGGGTCGTCCGAGGCAACGTGTGGTACGTGACCAATCAGATCCTGCCTGTCACGGTCACGAGCTTCGCGTTCGGGAAGGCGACGGACTATCCGATCGCCGGGGACTGGAACGACGATAACAAGTGGACGGCCGGCCTCTTGCGCGGCGACGTGTGGTTCCTCGCGAACGAGCCGATTCCACAGACGGTTACCAGCTTCACGTTCGGCGAACCCACCGACTTCCCGGTCGTGGGTGACTGGGACGGTCCGATCACGGGCGGTTCCACCGGCGCCGGCCTCGTGCCGAAGATCGTTCCCGGCTCCTAGCCTCTTCGGACTGTACCGTTCGTCCCGGTTCATCCACACGCTCGGTTCGCTCAAGGACGTTCGTGCGCTCCGTCGATAGCTTCCTTGAACAGCTGGGTGTGATAGGGGTTGTCGCTCATGGCGCGTGCACGAGTACTTTCCGTCGCCTTGCTTGCAACGCTTTGCGTCGTCGGCATCCCGAGTCCCATGCCCGCCGTCGCTCGCGTTCCGGCGACGATCGATCGCGAGGTCGTCGTCGAACGCGGTTCCGTCGTCACGGCGGCGAGCACCGGCGTGTGGCTCGAGCGGAGGCTCGAGACGCTCCCGATCAACGCGAACCTCGTTGCCGCGTCGTTCCGCTCCACCGCGAGCGACGAACAGCTCGAGGACCTGATCATCGAGGCGCGCTTCCGCGGCGTGGACGGCTGGTCCGAGTGGCAGCGGCTGATCGTCGAGCCCGACGAGGCGCCCGAGCAGATCGAGGCGATCGCCGGCTCCCCTCGCGTGTTCACCGGACCGATCTGGGTCGGGACGGCGAACGGCGCGGAACTGCGCTACGCGGCGCCGCCGGGCGGGGCCAACGCCGACGACATCCGCCTGCATCTGATCAACACGCTCGGCAACGCGACCGACCCGAACTTCTTCGAGAAGATGGTGAGCTCGGTCTCAAGCTTCTTCCGCGGGACCAAGGCGCACGCGATTACTGTGCAGCCGGCGATCATCACCCGCGCGCAGTGGGGAGCCGACGAGAGCATCCGCGAGTGCTGCCCGCGGTACGCGCCGGCCGTTCATATGGCGTTCGTCCATCACACGGTGGGATCGAACTCGTACAGCAAGTCGGAGTCCACCGCGCTCGTGCGCGGCATCTACGCCTACCACGTGAAGAACCGGGGGTGGAGCGACATCGGCTACAACTTCCTGGTCGACAAGTACGGTCAGATCTTCGAGGGACGCTACGGCGGGATGACGGAGCCCGTCATCGGCGCGCACGTCAAAGGGTTCAACACCGGCAGCACCGGCATCTCGCTGATGGGCACGTTCACGAGTACCAGCCCGACCGCGTCGATGGTCGGAGGCCTCAAGAGCCTGCTCGCGTGGAAGCTCGACGTTCATCACCTGCCTCCGATCGGGACCGTGGTGATGACGTCCGGCGGAGCACCGCTGTATCCCATCGGGACGAAGAAGACCTTCAACAGGATCTCGGGCCACAAAGATGGCCAGCAAACCTCGTGTCCCGGGAGCAAGGCCTACAACCTGCTTCCGTCGATCCGCACGGCCGTGAACGGGATGGGCTTGCCCAAGCTCTACCTGCCGCGCGTGACGCCGAGCGTGCTCAGGCGCGACGGTGACGGCAAGAACGAGTACGTGCGGGTCGACGGCGACTTCACCACCGCGATCAACTGGACGATGAGCTTCCGCGACGCCGAGGGCGTGTCGGTCCTCAAGCAGTTCGTTGGCAAGGGCACCACGGCGACGGCGTGGTGGGACGGCATCCAGGCCGACGGCAACCCGGCGCGCTCGGGACCGATCAAGTTCGTGATCGAAGGGGTCAGCGACCAGGGAAACCCCGTCCGCGCGGGCGGTGGAACCTTCTTCCTGGTCACCAACCATCCGGACGGGACGCTTCTGAAGTCCTCGAACAAGACGGTGTTCCTCGAGAACGGAAAATCGCGTCTCGTACCGAACAACGCGGTCAAAAACTCGTGGTTCCGCTCGAACGAGGGCGTGGCGGCGACGAACCAGGCGATCGACTCGTATCCGGTGGGCACCCCGCTCGCGCCGCGCGAGGGAACCATCTTCTCCAACGCCGGCAAGTACCACATGTGGTCCGCCGCGAAGCTACGCGAGTTCGACCCGGCGACGTTCACCTCGCTCGGCTACTCGTCGGCCGCGGCGATCCCGATCACGGACGCCGAGATGGCGACGCTCGCGAAGGGCACCAAGATCGACGACGCGCTCAAGCATCCGCCCGGTGCGGCGGTACGCGCCTCAGACGGCTCGACCTGGACGATCGACGCGGCGACGCGACGCAAGCACAAGACGAACTTCGTGAAGGTCTCGTGGTACCGAGACGCGGAGGTCGTGACCGCCACGGCGCTGGACGTCGGGCTGCCCATCGGGGAGCCTTTGACCTACCGCGACGGCACCCAGATCTACGTGACCGACGGGACGAAGTGGATCTACGCGAACGGTGTTCGGCGCGGCCTCGAGCCCGGCTTCTTCGAGGCGCTCGGCTACTCGAACGCGGCTTCGCTCTGGATGCTCCCGTCGGAAGCGGCCGGCATCCCATCGCTGATGTTCGGCCACTACCCGCCCATCGGCACACCGGTGGTCGGTGACTGGGATGGCGACGGCGACATGACGCCCGGCCTCGTGCGCGGCACCCAGTGGTTCCTGCACAACAACTGGGACGGGGAAGCCGACAAGATCGTGTCCTACGGCGGACAAGCGGGTGACATCCCGATCCCCGGCGATTGGGACGGCGACGGCGTCTGGACGACCGGCGTGCGTCGCGGAAACACATACTTCATCAACAACGGCTGGGATGGCTTCGCCGATGCGGTGATCCCGTTCGGCGGCGCAACCGATCGGCCGGTCGTCGGCGACTGGGACGGCGACGGGACGACGACGCTCGGGATCGTGCGCGGCAACGTCTGGTACATCAGCGACGGCTCCGATCCCGACGTCGACAAGCAATTCGCGTTCGGCTCCGCCTCGGACAAGCCGATCACGGGCGACTGGGACGGCGACGGCACGGTCACGCCCGGCATCATCCGCGGCAACGTTTGGCACCTCGGCAACGGCGCCGGCTATGTGGTCACGAACCCGTTCGCATTCGGCGTCGCCTCGGACAATTTCGTCAAGGGCGACTGGGACGGAGACAACGATTGGACGCCGGGGGTGGTCCGGAACTGGACCTGGATCCTTCGCAACCCGGCGAGCGGACCGCCCGACGTCACGTTCGTCGACCTCGGCTGAAAGGCCATCCCTAGGGCGTGACGGCCTTGCTAGGCTGCTCGCGATGAGCGTCCGTTCGACCGTCTACCTCGACAACGCCGCCACGACCCCGCTTTCGGAGGCGGCGCGTGCCGCGATGCTGCCGTACCTCGAGGAACGTTTCGGCAACGCATCGTCGGCACACGCGCCCGGCCGTGAGGCGCGCAAGGGCGTCGACGATGCACGCGAGCAAGTCGCCGCCGCGGTCGGCGCACGGCCCGACGAGGTCGTCTTCACTTCTGGCGGCACCGAAGCGGACAACCTGGCGATCAAGGGCGCGTCGTGGCACGGCCGCGAGCAAGGCCGTGACGAGATCGTCGTCACTGCGATCGAGCATCATGCCGTGCTCGATCCGGCGCGCTGGCTCGCACGTCAGGGGTTCCGCGTCCGTGAGATCGGCGTCGACCGGAACGGCGTCGTGCGACTCGACGCGCTCGAGGCGGCCGTCAACGACCGGACCGCGGTCGTCAGCGTGATGTGGGCGAACAACGAGGTCGGAACGATCCAGCCCGTCGCGGAGTGCGCACGCATCGCACACGCTGCCGGAGCGGTGTTCCACACCGACGCCGTCCAAGCCGTGCCGTGGCTCACCGTGGACGCGAGCGTCGCCGACCTGCTCACGATCGCGGCTCACAAGCACGGCGGGCCGAAAGGCGTGGGTGCGCTCATCGTTAAGCGTGGGGTCAAGGTCCAGCCGTTGATGCACGGCGGCGGTCAGGAACGTGAGATCCGGTCGGGCACCTACAACGTCGCCGGCATCGTGGGGTTCGGAGCCGCGGCCGAGGAGACGGCGGCTCACCACGAGCGCTGGTCGGCCATCGTGGGCCCGCTGCGCAACCGTCTTCAAGAGAGGCTCATCGCCTCCATAACGCGCATCCGCGTGAACGGTCATCCGACCGAGCGCCTGCCCAACAACCTGCACGTGTGCATCGAGGGGATCGACGGCGAGACGCTGATCTTGCTGCTCGACGCGGAAGGTATCGCAGCGTCGCAAGGCTCGGCGTGCTCCTCGGGTGCCGCCGAGCCGAGCTACGTCCTCGCCGCGCTCGGCGTGCCGCCCGAGGTTGCGCGCGGGACGCTTCGGCTTACGCTCGGCCGGGATACGACCGAGGCCGAAGTAGATCGAGCGGCCGACGTCATCGTCGACGCGGTGGCGAGGCTTCGCCGATGAAGATCCTCGTCGCGATGTCGGGAGGCGTCGACTCGTCCGTTGCCGCCGCGCTTCTCGCGGACGCGGGACACGACGTCACCGGCGTGCACATGAAGCTGTCGTCGTACGCGACGTCGAGCGAGTCGGACGGCCGCGTGCACGGGTGTTGCACGGCCGAGGCGGCGGACGACGCGCGCCGCGTTGCGCAAGTGCTCGACGTCCCGTTCTACGTCTGGAACCTGACGGAAGAGTTCTCGCGCGGGGTGCTGGACGACTTCGTCGCTGAGTATGCCGGCGGCCGGACGCCAAACCCCTGCGTCCGCTGCAACGAGACGGTGAAGTTCGGTGCGCTGCTCGACCGCGGCCGGAGCGCCGGTTTCGACGCGGTCGCGACGGGTCACTACGCGATCTCGCGGTTCGATCGCGGGGCCTGGCGCCTCTATCGCAGCGCCGACCGGGCGAAGGATCAGTCCTACGTGCTTTCGACGCTCGGGCAGGATGCGCTCGCGCTCGCGCGGTTCCCCGTCGGCGCCCAGACGAAGGAGGAAACACGTGCCTTGGCGCGCTCGCTCGAGCTGCGGACCGCCGACAAGCCGGACTCCTACGAGATCTGCTTCGTGCCCGACGGGGACGCGGCCGGTTTCGTCGAGCGTCTCGCCGGGCCGAACGCGCTCCCCGGGGGCGAGATCGTCGACGAGGATGGTTCTGTTCTCGGCGAGCACGGCGGCGTCCACCGCTACACGGTGGGGCAGCGCCGCGGACTCGGACTCGGGCTCGCGGAGAAGCGGTACGTGATCGAGGTCGACGCGCCGTCGCGTCGCGTCGTCGTCGGGCCCGGCGAGCTGCTTGCGCGCGGCGGCCTGGAAGCCGAGCGCGTCCGCTGGTTCGCCGGCCCGCCCTCGAGCGGATCGGCGCTTACCGTCCAGATCCGCGCGCACGGAGACCCGATCGCGGCGACGGTCGACACGGTCGGAAACGATGGTGCGATCGTCCGGTTCGAGGCACCTCAGCGCGGCATCGCGCCGGGCCAGCTGGTCGCCTTCTACGACGGCGACGAAACCCTGGGCGGCGGCACGATCGCCCGCTCTCTGCGCTGACCCCGCGAGTCCGGAAAAACCCCACGACGGACGTATAATCATGTGGTTCCCCCGACGCGAGGAGTAGCCGAATGGATCAGGTCCGACTTCCCGAGCTCGAGACGATCCGTCGCTTCTCGATCGCCGTCCGCAGCGAACACGCGGACGCCGAGCAGGTGATCGAAGCGCTGCGCATGGACCTCGAGCGAGTCGAGGGCGCGCTCAAAGGCCGCCGCACGGCAGCGGCCCCGCGTCGTGCAGCAGGCGCCCGCACCACGAGCAAAAGCACCCGGCGGTAGTGCCCTCGAAAGCCGAGCTCGGGCGAGCCCGGAAGCGGATCGAAGAGCTCCGGCGCGAGCTCGATCGGCACCTGCACCTCTACCACGTCCTCGACCGGCCCGAGATCTCCGACGCCGAGTACGACGTCCTCTACCGAGAGCTCGTCGAGCTCGAAGAGCAGCACCCCGACCTCGTCACGCAGGACTCGCCGACCCAGCGGATCGGCGGCCCGCCCTCCGAAGCCTTCGCGCCCGTGCGTCATCACGCGCGGATGTACTCCCTCGACAACGCGTTCTCGCAGGAGGAGTTGAAGGCCTGGGCGGATCGCGTCGCGCGCGGCGTGAGCGACGTGACGTTCGCGTGCGAGCTCAAGATCGACGGCGTCGCCGTCGCGCTCACCTACGAGGACGGCCGCTACGTTCGCGGGGCGACGCGCGGCGATGGAACGACCGGCGAGGACATCACCGCCAACATCCGCACGATGAAGGGCGTCCCGATGCGTCTGCAGACGCCCAAGTCGCCGAAACTCCTCGAGGTTCGCGGCGAGGTCTTCTTCCCCTACAAAGCCTTCGAGCGGCTGAACGCCGAGCTCGTCGAGCAAGGCAAGGCTGCGTTCGCGAACCCGCGCAACTCCGCGGCCGGGTCGCTCCGGCAGAAGGACCCGAAGATGACGGCGAGCCGGCCCCTGACCTATCTCATCCACGGCGTCGGCGCCGCACAGGGCGTGAAGCATCCGACGATCACGGCGTGGGTGGACTACCTACGCGACGCGGGGTTGCGCGTGTCGTCCAACATCAAGGAAGCGAACACGCTCGAAGAGGTCCAGGAGTTCATCGAGCACTGGCACGAGCATCGCCACGACCTCGACCACGAGATCGACGGCGTCGTAGTGAAGGTCAACCAGATCTCAGGGCAGGAGGAGCTCGGCTACACGTCCAAGGCGCCTCGCTGGGCGATCGCCTACAAGTACCCGCCCGAGGAACAGA
>JBKKCR010000090.1:0-7143 GCA_046712825.1 Actinomycetota bacterium
CCCACCACCCCCTCCCCCGCGCCCGGGGGGGGGGCCCCGCCGCGGGCCCCCCACGGCGGCGTTCCTCGCCTTTACGAGTCGGTTGCGTTCGCAGGCACCGGCTCGCAATCGCCGACCGCGCCCTGCGCGACCGCGACGAAGACCTGTGTACCCTCGTCGGGCGGACCCTCTTTCGGACCGGACAGCACGATCACTAGGGTGCGATCGCCGGTGACGTCGGCGGGATCGACATAGAAGGCAAGCGAGCCGTCGGAGCCTGCCGCGAACACGATCAGCTCATCGGTCGCGGCAACCGTCTGAAAACGCGGCTCCCTACAGATGGTCCCGGACGGCAAGTAGTCGACACGAGAGGGGATGCCAGCGGCGTCAAGCTTGGCCCGGAGGCCGGCGGCGTCGCTCAGGTGGTTGATCTCGACCAGGACGGTGCCATCGGACTGCGAAGTCACAGCGTAGGCCGGAGTCGTCGCCGGACCGACCAGGACGGCGAGGGTCGCAGCCATAGCCACCGCCACCGCCAGGCTCATCCCAAGGCGCATCCTGAAGCGGTGCGAACTACCCGCGGTTGCCGTCTGGCTGGGGGCCACCGACCGGTTGGCGACGACGTCCTTCAACTCCGCGAGCAGACGATTCTGGAACCCATCGCTCTCTCGGCGCGTATTCATGACACGACCTCCTCGGATAGCTGGCGCTCGTTTCCAGGTGCGAGCTTGCGCTGCATTGCCTTCCGTGCGCGGTGCAACCGGACCCGGGCGGCCACGCGGGAGATGCCGAGTGCCTGCGACGACTCAACAAGCGAAAGGCCGTCGAGCGCTACGAGCTCCAGCACAGCGCGATCACCATCGGGAAGTGTCTCGACGGCCGCGTACAGGCGACGCGATTGCTCCGCGGCGACGATCCGTTCCACGATGCAGGCGATGTCGTCTTCCTCGACAAGCGCGCGACCTGCGATCCGACCGTACGCCCGGACCTCTCGGGCGTTCCGCCGACGGTCACCGGCCACGACGTTGCGCGCGACCCCGTAGAGCCACGCGGCCGGATCGGCACGACCGACTCGGAAGCTTCCGGCCGAATCGATTGCGGCGAGGAACACCTCGGCCGTGAGGTCGGCCGCCCGATACGGATCGGAGACCCGGCGGGTGACGAACCGGAGGACCGCCTCGATGTGCCCTCGATAGAAGGCGTCCAGGGCCTCCGGGTCTTCGCCGATCCGCCGGACGTCGTATCCAGGCGCCTCCCCTATCACCCGTACACCTCGCTCTGTGCGCACACCCTTTCTTAGTCGACGCGAGCCGCGGCGTTACCGAGCGGGTCAGACACGCAGGGGTGGCCGTCTCGTTATCCAGAACCGCTTGGCCGCGTCGGTCTTGCGCCTGACCGACCAGCGAGCTCTCCCGGTGCGGGTGCGCCCCTTCTCGACCACCGCGGGCATCATGGACCACCTCCCGGCCATTGTCCCGGCCCTACTCAGGTGTCCAAGGGAACCGGGTGCCTGCGCTCTGTCTAGGCTCGGTGGACGAAACAGTCATCGGCTACACGCCCGTCGATCTCGAACTCGGGTCCGACGTGTCTGGTTACCGGGAGGGTCTACTTCCTTCGCTTGCTCCCCCCGAGAGTGCCGGATTCACGCCCCACCAGACCGGCCGCGATGACATTTATATTCTGAGACTTCAGGTTGGGGGCAGAACACCAAATCGCAGACGGTCGCCGCTACCGACTGGAACATGATGATCTTCGGCCATATTTAGTGACCCGCCGGAGCCGCGCCCTTCATGATCGGCCGAGCAGTCGGCCGACCTCCCACCTCAGGTTCGAAAGCGCCTCAACGAGGCCCACGGATCGCTCCTCGATACCACCCGGCGTGACCTCTCCGCCGGCCCCAAACCGGGACGAACGCGGGTTCACGGTACCCCCAACCGCAGGAACGGCCGGGCCGGGGGCGAAGACTCACCAAATCCCAAAACAGCTCGGAGGGAAGAATGAGACGCCGTTCCGTTTCCGCAGTTCTGATCGTGCTGCTCGCGACCGCAGGGATCACGGCGGCGTCGTCGCCGAAGGCCTTTCGGCCACTGGCCGGGCTCACCCGCATCCTGAACGCGTTCCAGGGCGCGGATGTCGTTCGCGGCATCGCGACCTTCGATCGGGTACCTACGCACGAGCAGGTGGTCGCGCTCCGGCGGCTCGGCCTGCGCACCCAGCCGATGAAGCGCCTGCCTCTGGCGCTCGTCCAGGGGCCGGTCGCCGCTTTGCGATCCGCGGTCTCCTCCGGCGTCGCGCGCGACGTCTACGCGGACGAGCGGAACGAGCTGCTCGATACCGCGTCGTCGGACTCGATCGGGGGGGCGGCGCTCCGCGCGAAGGGCCTCACCGGGAAGGGGATGACCGTCGGCATCGTGGACTCCGGCTGCGACGCGACCCAGCCCGACATCGCCGACCACGTCGTCCACAACGTCAAGCTGGTAAGCGCGGAATACCTGAACCTCGCGCCCAACTCGAGCAACACGCTCGTCGTGCCGGTCGATCAGCTCCCGTTCAACAACTCCGATCTGACTGCGGGGCACGGCACCCACGTTGCCGGGATCATCGCGGCCGACGGCACGACCGGTCCCGAGCACGTCGGGGTCGCGCCCGACGCCGAGCTCGTCTGCATGGCGATCGGCGAAGGGATCTTCACGACGGCCGTCGTGACGGCGTACGACTACCTGCTCGACCAGCCGGACCTGCTCGGCGTGGACGTGATCAACAACTCGTGGGGCAACTCCTTCTACATGTTCGACCCGCGGCACCCGGTTCACGTCGCGACCCGTGCGATGACGGCGCAGGGTGTCGTCGTGGTCTTCGCCGCCGGCAACTCCGGAGATTCGAACGCGGAGATGAGCCTCAACATCTTCTCCACGGCGCCGTGGGTGATCTCGGTCGCGGCGGCGACCACCGACCGGATCCGCGGGTCCTTCTCCTCGAACGGGCTGATGTACGACAACGCGCGCCCGTTCTCGATCGGGGCAGGCGGACACAAGGCTTTCCGTAAGTACCACCTCGGCATGTATCACCCCGACGTAGCGGCTCCCGGAGTTGATATCTCATCGACGTGCTCCACGAGCGGCGTGGCGCCGGGGCCGTGCCTCGGCGATACGAACATCTCGGCGTCGGGGACGAGCATGGCGGCGCCCCACGTCGCGGGAGCTGCCACGATCCTGCTGCAGGCGAACCCCGCGTTGACCCCGGACCAGGTCCGTGAGGCGCTGCAGGTCACCGCACATCCCCTCTTCGCCGAGGTGGACGGCAAGAAGCAGGCCCTCGGCTTCTGGCAGGCGGGCTTCGGCTTCATCGATCTGGATGCCGCCGTGGAGCTGGTGACCGGCGCCGACTGGGCGCAGCGGATCACCGACCGACAGCGGATCGCGGATCGGCGTGTGCTGCGTTCGTTCGGACGCACGGTGGAACGGACCGACATGTGGACCTACGACGCCCCGCCCGTCGCGCTCGAGGGATCGGACACACGGGTGTTCACCACGGGCGTCGCACGCGGGACGAGCCTCCTGAAGGTCACGCTGGCTCACCCGAGCCTCTACGCCGTCCAAGCGAACGGCATGGAATACACGGTCACGGTTCGTGACGCGGCGGGCAAGGAGCTCGGCACCACGACCGAAGCAGAAGCCGGGCACGGAACCTCAAGCCTTCTCATCGAGCTGAAGGACGTGACGTTCGGCGTCTTCGAGTTCGAGGTGAGCGGCATCCGCGCGGTCTCGGAACCGGACACCATCGACAGTGAATCGCTGCTGGGCCGCGTCGTGGTCCTTCACGTCGCTCAGATGACGCCGATGGGGAGCGAGTAGCGCCGCCGAGCCTCGAACGCTTGGCCGACACCGCACGGGGGTTGTGCGGGGCATCCCGACGGAATAGCATCGGAACGACCTTTGGTCGAGCCGAGTAAAGGGGGCCGTATGGCCGAGGAAGAGGGCAAGAAGCGAGGCAAGAAGGGCCTATTCGCTGCGATGCTCGCGGCCGTGGCCGGCCTGTTCTTCTTCATGAAGAAGAAGAAGCGCGGTGGCGAGGAATCCGGCTGGGAGGAAGCCCGCCCTTCGGGTTAGCAGCGCCGAAGAATCATGCAGAACGCGCGGGACATCCCGCGCGTTCTGCATTTCCCGAGCCGAGCGGGCGCGCGGCGGGGGTACCATGGTCGGCGAAGGGGACGTAGCTCAGTTGGTAGAGCACCTGGTTTGCAACCAGGGGGTCGTCGGTTCGAATCCGATCGTCTCCACTCTGGCCTCTGCTATCGTTCCCTCGGTGCGCCGGGAAGCCTGGTCGGCAGATCGGCGCCTTTCGTCTTTCTCCGGGCCGATCTCCCCTGATCCATGGGAGTGGGATGGCTAGATCGGAGGAAAGCGGACGCAGGATGTCGCGGGTGGTTCGGCCCCTCCAGCTCTTTCTGCAGACCGAGGCCGCGGGTGGCATCCTGCTGCTCGCAGCCGCTTCCGCGGCGTTGATCTGGGCGAACCTAGCCGGTGACTCCTACGATGGCCTGTGGGTTTCGACGCTCACGGTAGGCCCGGGACGATGGGCGATCACCAACGACGTCCGGCACTGGATCAACGATGCCGCGATGGCCCTGTTCTTCTTCGTCGTCGCCCTCGAGATAAAGCGCGAGCTGATCTCGGGCGAGCTGCGCGATCGCCGCGCCGCAGCTCTGCCGGCTGCCGCCGCGCTCGGCGGCATGATCATCCCGGCGCTGGTGTACGTCGCGTTCAACGCCGGCGGTGAGGGGGCTCGTGGATGGGGGATCCCCATGGCGACCGACATCGCTTTCGCCGTTGGCGTCCTGGCCGTCGTCGGCAGCGGCTTGCCCTCGGGCTTGAAGCTCTTCCTTCTCACGCTGGCGATCGTCGACGACATCGGAGCGATCTTCGTGATCGCCGTCTTCTACACGGACATCATCTCGTTTACAGCGCTCGGCATCGCCGGGGCCCTGCTCGTTTCGATCATCCTCCTACGGCGCGTCCGGCTCGAGCTGCGTTTCGTATACGTGATCCTCGGCGTCGCGGTCTGGGTCGCGATCTTCGAGTCGGGAGTGCACGCCACGATCGCTGGAGTGCTGCTCGCGCTGGTCACCCCCGCACGAGTTTCACCTCGACTCGAGCGGATCCTTCACCCGTGGACCAGCTTCGTGATCGTGCCGTTGTTCGCCCTCGCCAACGGCGGGGTGCGATTGGCCGGCGTCGGACTCGACGACGGGAGCTCGCTTCGGGTCGCTGCCGGCGTCGTCGGCGGGCTCGTCGTTGGGAAGATCGTAGGGATCACTCTCGGGGCTGCGCTTGCCACACGGTTGGGCGTTGGGCGTCTGCCCGAAGGCGCGCGATGGAGTCAGGTCGTCGGCGTCGCAGCGCTGGGCGGGATCGGTTTCACTGTCTCGCTGTTCATCGCGAGCCTCGCCTTCACGGACGGGGCGATCCTCGACGCGTCCAAGGTCGGCATCCTGACAGGATCCGTCGTCTCGGCGGTCGTCGGTGGCGTGCTTCTCGCTCGCGGTCGGCGGATCGAGCCGAGCGGCTAGGCGTCGCGGCTGCGGGTTAAACAACCCGCTAAGCCGCTCGGCGCCTTTGCCCCCGCGCGAGTCGGAAGAGTCCGGCTCCCGAGACGAGCGTCCAGACGACCTCGAGAAGCACGAACCCCCAGTCGCGGTCGAGGAGCGCGACGACGCTCAGTAGCCCCGCGCCGACGAAGTTGAGCAGCAGGTACACGGCCGACTCCTGCTTAAGCCTTTTCATCTGAGCAAGGATGAATGCGGACAGGATGAACAGCGCGCCGGTCAGCTGGACGATCTGATCCATGTCGTAACGCGCACGAGGAAGGCGCGCCTCCCGCCCCAGACTAGCGCGCGTATCATTCCGGCCCGTGGCGCATTGGCTGATGAAGACCGAACCCGAAGCGTTCTCGATCGACGACCTCGAGCGGCTCGGCGTCGCGCCGTGGGACGGCGTCCGCGCGTATATGGCCCGCAACAACCTGATGGCGATGAAAGTCGACGAGCACGCGTTCTTCTATCACTCGAGCTGCGACCCGCCGGGTGTCGTCGGCATTTGCGAGGTCGTCCGCGAGGCGTACCCCGACCACACCGCGTGGAACCCGGAGAGCAGGTACTTCGATCCGCGCACGAACCCCGAGAAGCCACGCTGGTTCATGCCCGACGTGAAGTTCGTCGAGAAGTTCCCGCGCATGGTTCCGATAGCCGAGTTGCGCGCGACGCCTGGTCTGGAGGCGATGACGCTTCTGCAACGCGGCATGCGGCTGTCGGTACAGCCGGTGCGCGACGAGGAGTGGGAGATCATCCTGGGGCTCGCGCGTGGCGAGCCGCCGCCCGGTGTCAGATGACCTTGAGCGAGCCCTTCATGCCGTAGCGGTAGTGGCCCGGCACGTGGCACGCGTAGAAGAGCGGGCCGGCCTTCGCGAACGTGAAGGAAAGCCGAACCGTGCTCTCTGCGGGGACAGACGCCTCGCCGGGACCGGTGTGGTCGTCGTCGAGGCTGCCCTTTTCATGCTCGAGCTGTTCGGCTGCGGTTCCGATGATGAACTCGTGCGCGATCGGGTCTTCGTTCACGACGACGAACTCGACGGTCGTGCCGGCCGCGACCTCAAGCGAGGCGGGCAGGTACTTCGAATAGTGCATCCGAACCTCGATCGTCTTTCCCGTGGGTTCCGAGGAGCAACCGGCGAACGCGGACACGCACGCGAGCACGAGCGCCGCCCGACGCAGCGCCCTGCTCGCGTTCGCCACATGCACGTCCGGGTCCTTAGTGACTCGCGGCCATACGCTGACGCACCAGATAGCCGGCAACCGCGCCGCCGATCGAGCCGAGCGCGAGCATCGCGACCCAGGAGACGGCCTCGCCGGTGACCTCGCGGACCCGCTCGAGCGCGGCGGTGAGACCGGCCGCGACGTACGAGGGCTGCGCCGCGCCGCTGGCATCGATCGCGAGGTCGTACTTCAAGAGCCCGGCCGGTGTATCGATCTCGAGGAATGACAGCCACATGTTCTTCTTGGGTAGCCACTCCATGCCTCGGTCTGAGCGGAGATCCGCGAGGAGCTGTTCGCTCGCCCACTCGGAGCGCCCGAGGCGCATCCCGGAGGTGCGCGGGATGAGCTCGCCG
>JBKKCR010000091.1:0-6814 GCA_046712825.1 Actinomycetota bacterium
CGAACGTTTGGGGGTTCAGCCATGCGCTACCGCATCGTGATCGTGATCTCCGCCCTCGCCATCGCCTTCTCGCTCCTGCCGAGCACCACGGCCCTCGCGGCCCCGGCGAACGACAACTTCGCCAACGCCACGGTGGTACCGAACGCACAGGCGCACTCATTCGACGACACCGTGGACACGACCACCGCCACCACAGAGGGCAGCGAGCCCGTGCCGAGCTGTCTCCCGGTCGGTGCCACGGTTGGAAAGACCGTCTGGTACAAATACCTGCCTCCGAATCCAGGGTCGCCGAAGTTCGCCCTCAAGTCGAACACGTTCAACTCCGGTTTCGACACCGTGTTGGTCCTCTATCAGGGGACATCGCTCGCTAACATCCAGGAGCTCTCCTGCAACAACAACATCAACTCGTTCAACGGCGAGTCTCGGGTGGTCGGCAACCTCACGCAAGGAACGACCTACTACCTGCAGCTGGGCGGTCTCAACGGCGCGGGCGGTGCGGCGGCGAGGTTCCGCATCAAGCAGCGGAAGTGGAACGCCGGCCTCATCCGAGACACCAAGTGGTTCCTGCGCAACGGCGACACGGGCACGGTGAACTTCACCTTCCACTTCGGCGCCGGCTCCGACAGGCGGCTCGCCGGTGACTGGAGGGGCCACGGAGCGTTCCTCCCCTGGTACAAGCACGGCAACGTGTGGCACAGCAATGACTGGTTCGACAACACCGACGAGAAATCGTTCGCTTTCGCCTCCGCGAGCGACTTCCCGATCGTCGGTGATTGGAACGACGACGGCGCGTACACGCCCGGCGTCGTGCGTGGGAACCTGTGGATGGTGTCGAATCAGATCCCGCCGGCCACGTTGACGACCTTCACCTTCGGTTCGGCGACCGACCGCAAGATCGTCGGCGACTGGAACGGCGACGGGCTGGTAACTCCGGCTCTCGTGCGGGGGAACGTGTGGTACGTGTCTAACTCGCTCCCAGCCGCGGCGCCGCTGACGACGTTCGCTTTCGGCTCGCCGAGCGACCGCGTCGTGGCGGGTGACTGGGACGGCGACGGTGACTGGGAGCCCGGCCTCGTTCGCGGAAACGTCTGGTATCTCGCGAACAACATGCCGGCGACGAGCATCTCGCAGCAGTTCGTCTTCGGCTCGCAGACCGACGTTCCCATCGTCGGCGACTGGGACGGCACGGTCGAGTAGCCGGCAAGCGCTTCGTCGGGAGGCCGCCGGAAACGGCGGCCTCCTTTTGTTTCTCAGTGACCGACGAACTCGGCCTTGCCGGGACCGCTCTCCAGGAACGATCGCATCCCGATCCGCTGGTCCTCGGTTGAGAACAGGCCGACGAAGAGCTCACGCTCCATCAGGAGGCCGTTCTGCATGTCGACCTGCAGCCCGCGGTTGATCGCGATCTTGGCCGCGCGCAGCGCCACGGACGGGCCGCGCGCGTACCGAGCCGCCATCTCCACCGCCTTGGCGTAAACCGCGTCTTGCGGCACGACGACGTCGACCAGTCCTATCTCGAGCGCCTCGACGCACTCGAGGAACCGGCCCGAGAAGATGATGTCCTTCGCGCGCGCCGGTCCGACCAAGCGCGGCAGCCGTTGCGTTCCACCCGCGCCGGGGATGATGCCGAGCAGGATCTCGGGCTGACCGATCTTGGCGTTGTCGGCCATCACACGGAAGTCGCACGCGAGCGAAAGCTCGCAGCCGCCGCCGAGGGCGAATCCGGTTATCGCCGCGATGACAACCTTGGGGATCTCCTCGACCTGACTGAACACCGCTTGGAGCCCGCCCATGCGTGCCATCATGTCGAGCGGCGCGGCTTCGGCCATCTGCTTGATGTCCGCCCCGGCGGCGAAGAGCTTGTCGCCGCCGAACACGACCACGGCGCGCACCCGTGGATCGGTTGAAGCCTCCCGGGCGGCGACCTCGAGCTCGGCAACGACCTGATCGTTGATCGCGTTCATCGGCGGCCGGTCGAGGCGGATCGTGCCGACCCCGTTCGCCTCGTCGACGAGAAGATTGACGAACTCACCCACGGCGCACCTCACTTCGTCTCGAGAAAGCGCCGGATTCTATCAAGGGTGCGCAGCGAGCCAGGCCTCGAACTCGGCCGCGAGCGATTCGCCGCCGCGCGGCGGCTCCTTCTCTTCCAGCCAGGACGCGCGCTTGGCGTCGTCGTCGAGGACGATCCACTCGTACCCGTACGTTCGGGGTCCGGCCCAGAACGGCGCAGGCAACCAGCGTTCCTGCACCAGTTCGGCGACGGCCGCGTAGCCGACGCGCGGCCGGCCGGCCCAAAACGCATCCAAGCCGTGTAGCAGGCTGCCCCTGGTTCGGGCGCGTATCTCGTCGACGCCGAAGTACTCGCCGATCCAGCCGATCTTCACGACGGCACGCGCAACGTACAGCCCGCCGTGGAGCTGGACATGGACGATGTCGCCTTCGAACGTGCCCGCCTTGTGCGCCGGGCCGCGCCGGTCACGGGTCTCGACCGCGAATCCGAGACGCGGTGCCTTCGACGAGCCCGTGAGGTGCTCGAGGTTACGGATGACGACTTGATCCACGACCTCAGGAGGGTACCGCCACCGCGCCCACCTCGACATCGTCGAGCACGAAGCGGATCCGCTCCGCTCCGCGGATCGCGCCCAGGTCGAGGGCGAGGAACGACTCCAGACCGCCGAGCGCCGAGGCGCAGAACTCCGCGACAGGAGACGATTCGGTCGCGGTAACGGTGATCACCCTGCCGTTGCTCTTGATCTGGGTGGTCTTCACGGTGTAACCGAGACACCCCTCGACCCTCCACCACGCAGCAACGCCGGCCTCGCTTGGGAGCAACGGCGGCAACGCGTTCGAGGATCCAGTCTGACACGCGTTCTGCCGGTCCCAGATCGCCTTCCATTCGGCCGCGTTCATGGCCAGGGCGAACGCCGGCCCGCGGACGCACATCCCGGCGTTCTGCTTCTCGGAGATCGCGCGGAAAGAAACGGCGGCGGGGCCACCGCCCGGCAGGATCGCGTCGTCCCCGCAGGCGGCAAGGAGGACGAGAGAAACCACGACGAGGACTCGTCTCATCGCGTTCAGACGCTAGCCGACCCGACCCGGTTCCGCCCGCTAGGATGCGCGGCGTGCGACTCCCTGGACGCCTCGGGAATCGCCGGCGGATCGATGAAGCCGGCCAGCTGCGCCGCGCCGGCGACGCCCCCGGCGCCATCGACCTGCTTGCGCCGGTGCTCCTGGCCGACGGCGAGAACTCCGCGGCCAACGTCGAGATGGCTCGTGCTCTGCACGTCCTCGGCGATCTCGAAGGAGCGGAAGAGCACTACCGGCGGGCGATCCGCGAAGAGCTCGAATACGCCCTAATCGTCGAGCTCGCCGGAGTGGTCGGCGCTTCCGGGCGCGTGTCGGAGGCGGAGGAGCTTCTCGGCGCCGCGCTGCAGATGACGCAGGTCGAGGAAGGGCTTGACCCCGGCGAGGCTTTGCTCGTCAGCGCGACGCTGGCGGCCGGCCAGGGCCGTCCCGACGACGCGCGCGCGATCCTCGACGAGATCGAAGCGGGATCGCCTGGGCCTGCGGTACGCGAGTACGCGTCCCGGCTTCGCGCAAAGCTGCCCGTGCGCTAGGAAAGCGGAGAGAGCTCAAGGCCGAACTGCGCTACCGCTTCGCTCGGATCGGCCACCTGATCTCGTGTGTAGAGGACCGCGCCCTTCGGCATCCCGCGCATGATCGCGGGGCGCCTCCGTGCCCCAATCCGTCGCCATAACTCCTCGAGCGTGAGCGTCTCAGGACCCCCGAGCTCCCACATCCCACGCAGCTCGGCGTCGCGCGTGTCGGCAGCAACCAGAGCCGCAGCGACGTCGGAGACAACGATCGGATTCATTCGCGCATGAGTAGACAAGCCCCTTTCGAGGAAGCGTTGGAGCGCCGAGCCCGGCCCCAAGATCGGCGCGCACCGGAAGATCGCGTACTCGAGCTTCGAGCCGCGGATCGTACCCTCGGCCCGGCCCTTCGCCGCGAGATACGGATGCTCCGACGCGGAGTCGGCCCCGAGCGGGGAAAGGAAGAGGACCCGCCGAACCTCGGCGTTCTCCGCAGCCTTCAGCGCAACCTCCGTCGTGTCCAGATTCAGCCACTCGACACTCACGTCGCCGTCCGGAAGCGGGCCACCGATCAGATGGACGAGCGTGTGCACCTGCTCGAGCGCCGACTCGAGACGACCTTCGTGGTCGGCCTCCCCGATCGCCACTTTGACCCCGAGCTCGCGGTACTCAGGGACGTCTCGGCGGACGTAGACACGAACCTGACCGCCGGCGTCGACGAGCATCGGGATGAGAGCACGTCCGACGCAGCCGGTGGCGCCGGTGACGAGGACGGGCATCGAAGACGGGCTCGCGCGGCTAGAAGCGCGGAGCCTCGCGGTACTCGCCGAACGCTTCGCGCATCGCCCCGATGATCTCGCCCTCGGTGGCGGACGCGCGGGCGGCGTCGATGATGAGCGGGATGAGGTTATCGGTGCCGCGGGAAGCGTCCGTCAGCGCCGATAGCGCTTTGTCGATCGCTTCCCGGTCTCGAGTGGAGCGCAGCTCGCCGAGCGACCGGACCTGCTCGCGTTCGACCTCCTTGCTGATCCGAAGGATCTCGAGCTCGGGCTCGTCGTGGTGGACGAACTCGTTGACGCCGATGATGAGGCGCCGCCGCTTCTCGACCTGGACCTGCTGTCGCCACGCGGCGTCGGCGATCTCTTGCTGGAACCAGCCCTGCTCGATACCCGCCAAGACTCCGGGGAGCACGCCTTTGTTTCCTCCGAGGCGTTCGATCTGGGTGAAGTATTCCTCCGCCCGCGCTTCGATCCGGTTGGTAAGCGACTCGACGAACCAGGAGCCACCGAGCGGATCGATGACCGTGTCGGCGCCCGTCTCGTGCGCGATCACCAGCTGGGTCCGGAGCGCGATCGAGGCAGCCTCGGCCGACGGAAGCGCCAGCACTTCATCCAGCGCGTTGGTGTGGAGCGATTGCGTTCCGCCGAGCACCGCCGCGAGCGCTTCGATGGCGGTGCGCACGACGTTATTCATGGGCTGCTGGGCGGTGAGCGAGACGCCTGCGGTCTGGGTGTGGAACTTCAGCTGCATCGCCTTCGGGTTGGTCGCCCCGAACCGCTCCTTCATCCATCGCGCCCAGATGCGGCGCGCCGCGCGGAACTTGGCGATCTCCTCGAAGAAGTCGATGTGCGCGTCGAAGAAGAACGACAGCATCGGGCCGAAGTCGTCGGGCGATATCCCTCGCTGCTGCGCCAGCTCGACGTACGCGAACCCGTCGGCCAGCGTGAACGCGAGCTCTTGTGCGGCCGTCGATCCGGCCTCACGGATGTGGTAGCCGGACACCGACACGGGGTGGTACTTGGGCATCTCGCGCGCGCAGAACTCGAACAGGTCGCCCATCAGCCTCAGATGCGGCTCGGGCGGATACACCCACTCCTTCTGCGCGATGTACTCCTTGAGGATGTCGGTCTGCAGCGTCCCGTCGAGATCCTTCCACGCCACTCCCTGACGCTCGGCCGCGACGAGGTACATCGCGAACAGCACCACCGCCGGGCCGGAGATGGTCATCGAGGTCGTCGTGTCGCCGAGCGGGATCCCCTCGAACAAAGTCTGCATGTCGTCGACCGAGTCGACCGCGACGCCGCAGTGGCCCACCTCGCCGAGCGACCGAGGGTCGTCGGAGTCCCGGCCCATCAGCGTCGGCATGTCGTAAGCGACCGACAACCCTGTCCCGCCCGACGACAGCAGCATCTTGTAGCGCTCGTTGGTGTCGCGGGCGCTGCCGAATCCCGAGAACTGCCTGATCGTCCAAAGTCGCCCGCGATACATCGTCGGGTAGACGCCGCGCGTGTACGGATACTCCCCGGGATGACCCAGCTCGCGGTCGTGGTCGATCTCGGTGTTGGCCGGCGAATACAGCGGCTCCAGGTCCTCGCCCGAGATCGTCTCGAAGTCGGCGTCGCGCTTCTGCAGGCGCTCGTACTCGGCGCGCCAGCGCTCGTATGCTTCGCGGTCTTTGCTCATGGCTCCACCTGCGCCAGCAGTTTATCGGCAGCCGTGTACGGGTCGAGGCCGTGCTCGGTCACCTGGGCGGCCAGGCTGTCGAGCAGCTCCTGGTCCCCTACCTCGTCGATCGCCCGCCGGATACGTCCGAGCGCTATCTCCACGATCTCGTGCGCGTTGCGAGCGATGCGCCGCCGGCGAAGCTCCCCCGAGGCCTCGATGTGCGCTCGGTGCTGCTCGACCGCGTCCCAGAGCTCCCCGACGCCCTTCCCGTCGGTCGCCTGCGTCAGGAGCACCGGCGGCTCCCAATCCCGCGCCGCACCGAGATGGAGCATCTGCTTGATCTCGCGCGCAGCGCCACTTGCCCCCTCGCGATCGGCCTTGTTGACGACGTAGATATCGGCGATCTCCAGCAGTCCGGCCTTGTTCGCCTGGATGGCATCGCCGAAGCCGGGCGCGAGCACGACCACAGTGGTGTCCGCCTCGCGCGCGACGTCGACCTCCGCCTGACCCACCCCCACCGTCTCGACGATCATCACATCGGTCCCGATCGCATCGAGGATTCGCAGGGCGTGCGGGGCCGCCCACGCCAAGCCGCCCAGCTGCCCGCGCGTGGCCATCGAACGGATGAACACCCCGGGGTCGGTCGCGTGCTCCTGCATCCGCAAGCGATCCCCGAGCAACGCTCCGCCCGAGAACGGCGACGTCGGATCGATGGCAAGCACGCTCACCGTGAGGTTCCGCGCCCGCAACACGCCGACCAACGCCGAGACGAG
>JBKKCR010000092.1:0-15795 GCA_046712825.1 Actinomycetota bacterium
ATCGTCGACGGCGGCGCGACGTCGTTCGTCGGCTGGGGCGGGCACATCCCAAGGTTCGGGTAGGGGTTCGGTGCCCGTCGCCTATTCCGACGAGCAGATCGCGCTGCGCAACGAGTTGCGGGCGTACTTCGCGAAGGTCCTGACCCCCGAGCTCCGCGCGGAGCTCGGCCCGCGCGCCGGCGAGCAGATGGGGCCCGCGTACCGCCGAGTGGTCCGCGGGATGGGGGAGGACGGCTGGCTGGGCCTCGGATGGCCAAAGGAGTACGGCGGGCAGGGGCGCTCGTTCATCGAGCACCAGCTCTTCATCGACGAGTGTCGCCGTGCCGACATGCCCTTCCCGTTCGTGACCCTCAACACGGTAGGCCCCACGCTGATCCAGTACGGCACCGAGGAGCAGAAGCAACGCTTCCTCCGGCCGATCCTGGGCGGCGAGGTGCACTTCGCGATCGGCTACACGGAGCCCAGTGCGGGAACCGACCTCGCGTCGCTCCGGACCCGGGCGGTCAAAGACGGCGGCGACTACGTGATCAATGGTCAGAAGATCTTCACCACCGGCGCGCACGACTCGGACTACATCTGGCTGGCAGCACGCACCGACATCGAAGCTCCGAAGCACAAAGGCCTCACGATCTTCATCGTCCCGACGGCGCTCGACGGCGTGAAGATGACCCCGATCGAGACCATCGATTATGGGCGCACGAACGCGGTCTACTTCGAGGACGTTCGCGTCCCGGCCGACGCGATCGTCGGCGGCGAGAACGAAGGGTGGCGGCTCATCACCACGCAGCTCAACCACGAGCGCGTCGCTCTGGCGTGCTCCGGCAAGGCCGAGCAGCTCCTCGACGATGTGCTCGCGTGGGCCGCCGAGACCACCGCTTCCGACGGCCGCCGCATCATCGACCGCCCTTGGGTACAGATGACGCTCGCGCGCACCCGCGCGCGGCTCGAGGCCTTGAAGTTGCTGAACTGGCGTCTCGCCTGGGAGCTGACGAAGGGGATCCTGAACCCGGCCGACGCCTCGGTCGTCAAGGTCTACGGCACCGAGGTGTTCGTCGAGGTCTATCGGAGCCTCATGGAGGTTCTCGGCGAGGCGGGCGAGATCCGCCACGGTTCTCCGGGGGCCGCGCTCGGCGGCCGCGTCGAGATCATGTACCGGTGGGCGTACGTCGTTACGTTCGGCGGCGGCGTCAACGAGGTTCAGCGCGACATCATCGCGACCACCGGCCTCGGCATGCCCAGGAGCGGCCGGTGAGCAGGACCGCGGACCGCCGCACGGAGGCCGAGCGCGAGGATCTCGTCGAGCGGCTGCGGTCGTTCGTGGGACGGCAGGCCGGACCGCAATTCACCTCGCCCGACCCGGTGAACGAGTCGATGATCCGTCATTGGTGCGAGGCGCTCGGCGACGCCAATCCGTCCTACACCGATCCGACGTTCGCGAAATGGTCGGTCCACGGCGGCCTCGTCGCGCCGCCGACGATGCTGCAGGTCTGGACGATGAAGGGCCTCAAGCCTCCGCCGTCGCCCGACAACGCGCAATCGGAGCTGATCGCGGTTCTCGACGAAGCCGGCTTCACCTCGATCGTCGCGACGAACTGCGAACAGGAGTACCTCCGCTACCTGCGGCCGGGCGACGTGGTCACGTCGACGACGATCATCGAGTCGGTTTCGGAGGAGAAGCGCACCGGCCTCGGGCCCGGCCACTTCTTCACGACGCTCACGACCTGCTGCGACGCCACCGGCGAGGTCGTCGGGCGCATGATGCAGCGCTACCTCAAGTTCCGGCCCGAAGCCGCGGCCGTTCCACCGCGAACGGGGCGGCGCCCGCGGCCGGCGATGAACCAAGACACCCAGTTCTTCTGGGAAGGCACGGCACGGCGAGAGCTCCTGATCCAGCGATGCTCCGCGTGCAAGAGCCTCCGGCACCCGCCGCGAACGATGTGCGGCGCGTGCGGCTCGCTGGAGTGGGATGCCGTCCGGGCGAGCGGCCGGGGTGAGGTCTTCTCGTTCGTCGTGACGCACCACCCGCCGGTGCCGGGCTTCGAGATGCCCTACGTGGTCGCGCTCGTGGCCCTTGAGGAAGGGACACGGATCGTCACGAGCATCGTCGGGGTAGAGCCCGGCGAGGTACGCATCGGCATGCCGGTCGAGCTGGACTTCCTCACCGTCGACGAAGACGTGACCTTGCCGGTCTTCAAGCCCCGCGGGGGTCCGGGGGTCGCCCCCCGGCCGGACGGGAGCTGAGCCGTGGATCTGGGTTTCACCGAGGACCAGGAGGCGCTGCGGGATCTCGCGCGCCAGATCATCGGCGCGCACGGGACCACCGACCGGCTGAAGCAGGTCGAGGCCGACCCCGATCGCTTCGATCGCACGCTCTGGGCCGAGCTCGCCCGGGCGAACCTCCTCGGCGTCGGCATCCCCGAGGAATACGGTGGCATCGGCGGCGGCATGACCGAGGTCTGCCTGCTGCTCGAGCAGGCCGGCGCGTCTGTGGCGCCCGTGCCGCTGTGGCCGGCCCTCGTCCTGGGCGCTCGCGCCGTCACCCGCTACGGGTCGCCGTCGCTCCGCTCCTCGCTCCTGCCTCGCGTTGTCTCCGGCGATGCCGTCCTCACCGCGGCGCTAGCCGAGCCCAACGCCGACGACCCGCTGCGGCCGGCAACGACGGCGACGTGGGAGGGCGATGCATGGAGGCTCGAAGGCGCGAAGAACGCCGTTCCCGCCGCCCACCTCGCCGAGCGCATCCTGGTCCCCGCGCGGTCGAACAGCGGCGTCGGGATCTTCCTGCTCGACCCACGCTCGGGGGGACTGACCTTCGAGCGGCAGTCCGCAACCAGCGGCGAGATCCTGTCGCTGCTCACCCTCGACGGCGCCTCGGTGCCCGAGGACGATGTTCTTGTCGAGCCGGGAACCGACCCCGGCGCTCTCGGGTGGCTCCACGACGCGGCGCTCACCGGCCTCTGCGCGCTCCAGGTCGGCATGGCCGAGCGCGCGCTGCACATGACCGCCGAGTATCTGACGGGCCGCGAACAGTTCGGACGGCCGCTCGCGAAGTTCCAAGCGGTCCAGCAGCGCGCCGCCGACGCCTATATCGACGTGGAGGCGATGCGGTGGACGATGTGGCAGGCCGCCTGGCGACTCGACGAGGAGCTGCCGGCGGCCGACGAGGTCGCCATCGCCAAGTTCTGGGCGGCCGACGGCGGGCACCGGGTACTCGCAGCGGCGCAGCACCTCCACGGTGGGATCGGTGTCGACATGGAGTATCCGCTGCACCGGTACACGCTCGGCGCGAAGCACGTCGAGCTGATGCTCGGCGGCGCGGGTCGGCAGCTCGCGCGGCTCGGCGCCGCGATGGCATCGGGAGGGGAGCGGTGATGCGCACGCTCAGCGCGCGCGACGTGAAGGTCGGCGACGAGCTTCCCGAGAGCGAGATACCCATCACCGCGACCCTCATCGTGGCGGGTGCGCTCGCGTCGCGAGACTTCCAGGATGTCCACCACGACGCCGCGCTCGCGCGGCAACGCGGGGCCGGCGACATATTCATGAATATCCTGACGACCAACGGATTGGTCGGACGCTTCGTCACGGACTGGGCCGGACCTGAAGCCATCCTGCGCAAGGTCGCCATCCGGCTCGGCTCGCCGAACTACCCCGGCGACGTGATGCGTCTCACCGGCCACGTCACGATCGTCGAAGCCGAAGACGTCGAGGTGTCGATCCGCGGCACGACGGGCCTCGGGGAGCACGTCTCGGGGACCGTCCGGCTGACGCTGGCGGGGAAGGGGAACGCATGACCCTCGCCGGACGCGCCGCGATAGCCGGGATCGGCCAGACCGAGTTCTCCAAGGATTCCGGACGCACCGAGATGCGCCTCGCCGTCGAGGCCGCCTCCGCCGCGCTCGCCGATGCCGGGCTCAGCCCAGCCGACGTCGACGGATTCTGCACTTTCACGATGGATTCGAACGACGAGATCGAGCTCGCCCGGAACCTCGGGTGCGGCGACCTGAGCTTCTACAGCCGGATCCATTACGGCGGCGGGGCCGCATGCGCCGTGATCCATCAGGCGGCGATGGCGGTCGCGACCGGATCGGCGGAAGTTGTGATCGCCTACCGGGCGCTCAACGGACGCTCCTGGCGCCGATTTGGCCTGAGCATCCACGACAAGCCGACGGCCATGATGATCCACTACGGCTGGTACACCCCGTTCGGGCTCACGACGCCGGCCAGCTGGGTCGCGATGTTCGCGCAGCGCTACATGCACACCTATGGCGCGACGAGCGAAGACCTCGGACGCGTCGCCGTCGCGCATCGCGCGTTCGCCGCGACCAACCCCGACGCCTGGTTCCACGAGAAGCCGATCACCCTGGAGGATCATCAGTCCAGCCGCTGGATCGTCGAACCGCTCCGCCTGCTCGACTGCTGCCAGGAGTCCGACGGCGGCGTCGCCGTCGTCGTCACGACCGCCGAGCGCGCGAAGGACCTCCGACAAACCCCGGCGATCATCCGGGCAGCCGCCCAGGGCTCGGGCGCCGGGCAGGAAGAGATGACGTCCTACTACCGCGACGACCTCACTCACCTCCCCGAAGTGGCTGCCGTCTCGCGACAGCTCTGGCGGCAGTCGGGGATCACGCCGGCCGACATCCAGACCGCGGTCATCTACGACCCCTTCACGCCATTCGTGCTCCTGCAGCTCGAGGAGTTCGGCTTCTGCGGGCCGGGTGAGTCGAAGGACTTCGTGCGCGACACGGGCATCGGACCGGGCGGCAAGCTCCCGATCAACACCAACGGGGGCCAGCTCGGGGAAGGCTACATCCACGGCATGAACGGGGTCGCAGAAGGCGTGCGCCAGATCAGAGGCACCGCAGCCAATCAGGTGCCGGACGTGTCCAACGTGCTCGTCACCGCCGGTGTCGGCGTGCCGACGAGCGGGATCATCTTGGGGAAGGAGTGATGCGTTTCGACGAGCCCGAGCACCTGGCAGCCGTACGAGCCGAAGCGCGCGCCTGGCTGGAGGAGAATTGGCCCGCGTTCAACGCCGAGCATCCCGACACAGGCGTGCCGAACCCCGAGCGGTCGCGCGCGTGGCAACATCGCCTCGCGCAAGCCGGATGGGGTGCGCCTTCGTGGCCGGCGGAGTTCGGGGGTCGCGGCTTCGGCCCACTCGAATCCACGATCTGGGGTGAAGAGAAGGCACGCATCGGCGCAACGATCCCGTTCAACGTCGTCGGCTTCGGGATGGCAGGGCCCACCGTGATCGCGCACGGGACGCCGGAGCAGAAAGCCCGATACCTTCCGCCGCTACTCAACGGCGACGAGATCTGGTGCCAGCTTTTCTCCGAGCCCGGCGCGGGCTCAGATCTCGCGTCGCTGTCGACGCGGGCGGTCCGTGAGGGGGACGAGTGGGTCGTGAACGGCCAGAAGGTCTGGTCCTCGCTCGCCCATGAGGCGCACTACGGTCTCCTCCTTGCCCGGCACGACTTCGACCTCCCGAAGCACAAGGGCCTCGTTTATCTGATCGTCGACATGTCGTCGCCGGGCGTCGACGTTCGCCCCCTCAAGCAGATGGACGGCAACTCGCACTTCAACGAGGTCTTCCTGAACGACGTCCGCGTCCCGCACGCCGACCGGCTGGGCGAGCCGGGCGACGGCTGGGGGATCGCGATCACCACCCTCATGCACGAACGCATGTCGATCGGCAGCGCGAGCGGCGGCTACACGTTCCCGTTCGAACGCCTCGTGGAGATGGCCAGGCAGCGGGCGCCGCACGGGATCGATCCGCTGACCCGCGACGCCCTCGCTCGGGTCTACACCCAAGGGCGGATACTTGCACTGCTGAACGCGCGGATCCTGTCCAAGCTCGGTCGCGGGCAGATACCCGATGCGGAAGGCTCCATCGCGAAACTCGTCCTGGCGAACTTGGTTGGACAGACCGCGATGGTGGGTATGCGTGTCCTTGGCCCCGATGGAACCGTTATGGGGGAAGAGGGTATCCAACGGGCGTTTCTGGGATGGCCGGCGTTCCGGCTGGGCGGGGGGACCGACGAGATCCAGCGCAACCTCATCGGGGAGCGAGTGCTTGGTCTGCCGCGTGATCCCGCACCCGACAAGGACGTCCCGTTCGGCTCGCTACGCCGATAAAGACGGGTTTTTCGTCCTAGGCCAAATCTGCGAAGACCTACCATCACGGACCGTGTTTGAGCAATGGTGACGTTCCGTCCCAAATGAAACCAGAGAGGGTAACCTCTCGGCCACGGAGAGGAGTTGCGGCGTTAAGAGGGAAACCAGTCGCGTAAGAGTTTCCTCGTGCATTCGCATTAGGTAGTAGCAGGGTCCTGAGCGGTTTCGGCGAAAGGCTCTGCTTAGGGAGCTTGAGTGAAGTTAGTGTGGTTCCGGCCGGGGTAGTAGCAAGGTCGGATTGGTTCGTCGAGGGAGGTTGGAGCAGATGGCAGTACACAGGAGCGGACGGTTGGTAGCCGCCCTGCTGGTCGCCCTACTCGCTATCGCAGTTGTGGCGATCCCGGCATCGGCGGTTCCGTTCAACGAGGCGGACTTCTCCGGCTACGCAACCGGTCAGGTCCTCCACGCAGACGCGCTTCACGCCACCGGCGTGAACGTCGCCAACGTTGAGGAAGCATGGACCGGCGCGGCCGTCGACTCGCAAGGGTTGACGAGTGCCATCAAGAACGAAGCGGGCCTCGATCGCACGGTCATCGCAGCCCAGCCGACCAAGAAGACCGCCGGCCGCGGCTCGGGCCTCGAGCTCGGGCTCGGCGTCGACGACGACACGGCCAACGATCTCCAGATCCAGATCGCTGAGGCTGCGGCACCGCCGAACTCCTCCGCGATGGACGAGCTTCTCGGCCTCCCGGCTTCTCCGATCGCGTACGCATCGGTTTTGCGCGGCGCGGCAGAGGCGAACTGGAGCAACTCCAGCACCTGTGTTCTAGGCAAGGACCTCAGCAACGGCCTCGGCTACGCCGCGGACGTCGAGCTGATCGAGACCGGCGAGACCACCGACCCCAGTGGGGACCTCGACGCGCCGCTGATCAGCGCCGACGCTGAGGACCCCGCACAGCGGGTCGCGCAGTCCTTCTCGCACACCTTCCTGGACGTGCAGCAGAAAGCCGACGGGACGCCGGCCGGACTGAAGTTCGGACTTTCGTCCGAGGTGCGCATGAACATCGCTCCGGTCACGCTGATGGACGGCGCGCTCACCCTTAACTTCCTGGGTGAGTGGGTCCTCCGCGCGACCGCCGGCGGCATCCCCGGAACCAGCCACATCCACTACGGCCCCGGCGAGGCGAGCCCGCAGACGCCGATCCTCCAGATCATCCAGGACGGCGAGATCACCGACATCATCTCGTTCCAGGACATCCTCGGTGAAGAGGGTCTGCCGATCATCATCCCCGGCGTCCTCGAGCTCGTGATCGGTGAGAACCCGCGTGCCATCGGTGGCGACGACACGACCGAGCCTTCGGTCGCGGCGAACGGCACCAGCGCCTCAGCGGCTCTCGACGTCGTCCGCGTCAAGGTGCTCGACGGTGAGGCATTGGACCTCCGCTTCGGTCACATGGAGGTCGCAGCGCAGGTTCCCGTCGGCGGCATCGACTGCGGCATCCCGGTCTCGAAGACCTCGAACCTGAAGGGCGTCACCGTCGGCCAGGCGTTCACCACGTCGATCAAGGTCGACAACCCCTTCGGCTGCGACATGACGGTCGTCAAGGTCGTCGACAAGATCTCGACCGAAGGTGGCGCCAGGTTCCAGGTGCTGAGCACGAACCCGACCGCCAACCAGGTTCCCGCAGGAGCGAATCTCGAATCGGGGACCGTGGTGTGGGACAACATCGGTCCGATCCCGAAGGGCGGAAGCAAGACCGTGTCCGTGACCCTCCGAGCGCAGGGTAGCGGCGGCATCATCAGCGACATCGCGACTGCGGCCGCCGTCCTCGGAAACTGTGAGGGCGAGGGTGATGGCAGCACGATCGTCGGCAACTCGCCGCCTCTCGAGGTCCCGGTCGTGCTCAAGACCAAGTTCCTCCCCGAGACGGGTGTGGGGACCAGCGGAGCCCTCTACGTGGGCGCCCTGAGCCTCCTCAGCCTCGCGGGTGTTGGGATCCGGTCCCTGAGGCGCAACAAGGCCTAACGACCCTGGCAAGCTGCGGAGCCCGGCCGAATCGGCCGGGCTCCCGCCTTTCCGTCCGAGGCTGATGCACACACCCGTGTCCTCCGTAAGAGGTCCTCGCGCGCCGGGGGCGACACGGGACAAGGACGTGAATAACAAAGCGAGCCGACCCTTTGGGCCGGCTCGCTTGTTGTCCCCGGGCGGGGTTCGTTCAGCCTGTCACGGTCCCTCCGAGCAGGATATGGCCGTTGGTGCATGTCGGGCCGTTTCTCCTAGAAAACACGGGGTTCTTTGACTCTTGCCCTCTACTCGGTTAGCGTTCCGACGGCATCGATACCGGGAGGTGGTTAGTGGCAGACACACTGAATCGCTCGCAACTGCTCAAGACCGTCTCTGAGCGGACCGGCATGGCCCGCAAGGAGGTAGAGCAGGTTTACGAGCACACCGTGCGTACCATCCAGGACGCGGTGAAGTCGGGGCGGAAGGTCGCGTTGACCGGCTTCGGCCGGTTCACCCAGCGCGTGCAGGCAGCGCGCAAGGCCGGCATGGGGAAGAACCCCTTCACCGGCGAGAGCATCAAGATCGCGGCGCGCCCCGAACGGCGCCTCCCGCGCTTCTCGCCGGCGAAGCAGTTCAAAGAGTACGTGTCGGGCAGCCTGAAGCTCCCGGCGCTCCCCGCGCAGAAGGCGACGACGGCGCCGAAGAAGGCGACGGCGAAGAAGGCCGCACCCAAGAAGGCAGCTGCGAAGAAGGGCCCGGCCAAGCGCAAGCGCTAGACGGCTGGGAAAGCACTGAGGGCGGGACTTAGTCCCGCCCTCAACCTATTGGCGAAAGGGCTACGTCTACTGGGAGTCCAGGAACCCGCGGATGGCCGCCGTTACGGACTTGGGCTCTTCCACCGGGGAGGCGTGGCCCGCGCCTGAGATCGGCACGTAGGCCGCGCCGAGCGCCCGCGCGAGCTCCTCGCCGCGCTCGGGCTCGATCGCGATGTCCTCGAGCCCGTGGATCACCACTGCGGGACAGCGGATCTCACCGAGGCGGTCGTGGACGTCCTCTCGGTCGAAGACTGCGCGAACGATCGCATGCTCGCCCTCGATGTCCGACGACATAAGCTTCTTGCGCCAGATCTCGGCCTCGGGCTTGGCGGCGTAGGTGCCGCTGAACAGAAGCGTTAAAAGGATAGACGCCAAGTCTTCACTAACGCCGTCGGCGAGTGCGACCTGAAGGAAGGCCTCGTACTGCGCGAGCTTGTCGCGGTCCTCCTCGTGCGCCTGCGTGTCGATGAGGACCAAGCCTTTGACGCGCTCGGGGAGAGACATCGCGGCGCGGATCGCTGTGAAGCCGCCCATCGACTGTCCGCACCAGTAGGCGGAGGCGATCCCGAACTGGTCGCAGATCGCGGCGACCATATCCGCGTATTGCCAGAAGTCGATCCCGAACTCAACGCCGGGGCTCTCTCCGTGTCCAGGTGCGTCGATCGCGATGAGCCGGTAGTGGTCTTTGAGCTCGTCGATCTGGGTTTCCCACATCGAGCGATCCATGAGCAGGCCGTGCAGCAGCAGGACGGCGGGACCCGACCCTTCGTCGGTATATGCGTAGCGCCAGCCGTTGAGCTCACCTTGGGGCATAGGTTCCTCCGAACGGATCGTCAGAAGCTGACGATGGTCAGATCACGAACCTTGGGCCGCGATCGGTCGCCTTCCAGGTTGAACTTCACTCGCTGTCCGATCCTGAACTCTCGGATCCCGGTGTTTCGGAACGCCTGGTAATCGAACGGGATCTCGTTCTTGGCGTCGTCCAAGATGAGGCCGCTCCTGCTCTGAGCGTTGTAGGTCCTGATGGTTCCCTGCGCCATGCGTCCTCCTTGGGCGCGGCTACGATACCGAACCGGACTTGACCGACGCGAGCACGTCGTCGAGCAGATGGAACGATTCGCGGACCTTGGTCGCGTCGCCGAGGAACGTTATGTTCCATGGCACGACGTGGCGCACGCCGACCGCCTCGAACTCCCGGAGTTCGGCGACGATATCGTCCGGGGTGCCGTGCAGCGTGAACTCGTGCGAGATCTCGTCGGGGATCTGGCCGATCGCCTTGAGGGCCTCCTCCTTCGCGAAATGCGTCGGGATGTAGTCGCGCAGCCCCTGGAAGTTCGACCCGAGCGGGTGAGAGAAGCCGCGCTTCTCGTACTCCTCGCTCGGGAGCACCAGCTGGAATCCCTTCGGCAACGTCTCGTTGAGTATGCGGTGCGCCTCCTCGTGGTCGTTCGCGACGACGGTGTACGCCCACAGGCCCGGCGTGAACGCGGAGAAGTCGCGCCCCGCCTTCTCCGCTGCGGCGCGTATGACCCCGAGACGGTGCCCGTATTCCTGGGGCGCCATGCGGGTTGGGAGCCAGCCGTCGGCGAGGCGGCCCGTGATCTCCAGCATCCGCGGCCCGTGTGCGCCCGTCCAGATCGGTGGGAACACGCCCGGCGTGTACGGCCCCATGCCACAGACGGCGCGACGCATCGTCCATACGTCGCCGTCGAAGTCGACCGGCTCGTCGTTCTCCCACAACAGCCGGATGATCGTCAGGGCTTCCTCGAAACGGGACGCCGGCTTCGAGAAGTCCATGCCGTAGGGGATGATGTTCTCGCCCTCGCCGGCGCCGATCCCGAGGATAACGCGGCTCTTGGAGAAGTGGTCGAGCGTCAGCCACTCGTTTGCGAGCATGGCCGGATGCCGCCGGACCGGCTCCGTCACGCTCGTGCCCAGGCGGATGCGATCGGTGTGGGTCGCGGCCGCGGCGATGCACGCGACCGGGTCGAAGTAGATGTGCGGGTTCGACTGGAAGTTCGCCAGCGGTGTGACGTCCGCCGTCCAGATCGACTCCGGATGCCAGCCCATCAGATGGTCGGGCCACCAGAGAGCGTCGTAGCCCTTCTGCTCGTTGCGTATCGCCGTCTTCAGCACGCCCTCAACGGGCGGCATGATGTTCCCCGGCGCTCCGATCTCCAGCGTCATGATGTCTCCTCGTTCTCGCGAACCGTTCAGCCGGCGAGCCGCAAACGCGCGGCGATACCCATGTCCTCGAGCGCGCGACGCGTCGCGGGCCCTGGGCCGAGGGCCCACACCGCGGCGAGCGCCTCAGAAGTATCGACGTCCGCGGCCAGTCGCGGCGAGTTCACCGTACGGAACGCGGCACCTGCCACGATGGCGGCGGCTTCGTGCGCCACGCGGCTGGCGGGACCGAACGCAGCCGAGATCACGTCCGCCGGGTGACGCCAGAGCGCGTTGGTGCCCGAGCCCCCAGCGTCGGGTGCCACCACCACGCCGTCCCCCTGCGCGAGCGCGCGAAGGTCCTCCGCGGTCACTGCCGCGAGGTCCGCCGCTACGACGAGCACGCCGGTCGCGCCCGCGCTTACTGCGTCCGCCGTCGCTGCGTCGAGCGAGGCGTTGAGGCCGCCACCGGGCGCAGGGTCGGGCCGTGGGTCGGCGCCGGATCGCTCGGCCACGGCGGCAGCATCCTCGTCCGACTGAAGCACCCAGATGCGGTCGAAGCCGCGCGCGGCTGCGACCACGTCGGCAAGCATGGCGAGGGACAGGCGGCGGCGCTCGTCGGGGTCGAGGGCCGGCGCGAGACGTTCCTTCGCTCCCGCGAGCGGCTTCATCGGGATCAGGCAGATCATCATCGTGAGGCGCGTCCGAGCCCGTACGGGCCGTTGCTAGGATGGGCGCGTCTTCCCGGCGTTAGGCTCAGGAGGTCGTGCGTGGAACCGATGTACGCGTTCGCGCGGGCGATGCTGTTGCCGTTCCTGAAGCTGTTCTGTCGATGGACACTGATCGGCGTACAGAACATCCCCAAGGCGGGCCCCGTCATCGTGGCCTGCAACCATATCTCATACTTCGATCCGCTCTGCCACGCGTACATGATCGATCGTGCGGGACGGAAGTGCCGCTTCTTCGCGAAGGCAGAGCTCTGGAAGAACCCTTTCCTCAGGCTGGTGCTCACGCACGCCCATCAGATCCCCGTTGAGCGCGGGAGTGGTGAAGCCGGCCCGGTCGAGAAAGCGATCGAGTGGCTCGGGCGGGGGGAGCTCGTCGTGATCTATCCGGAGGCGACGATCACGACCAACCCCGACCTCACCCCGATGCAGGGCAAGACCGGTGTGGGGCGCGTGGCGCTCGCGACCGGCGCGCCGGTGGTCCCGATCGCGGTGTGGGGCTCGCAGTGGGTCCGGCCGAAGCGGCGCAAGCGCTCGAACAAGATCCGGCGGCTGATGGCCGTCAAGGCCGGCGAGCCGATGCGGTTCGACCACCTGAAGGGTCGTGACGAGGCCGAAGCGGCGCGCGAAGTGACCGACCGCGTCATCGGGGAGCTCGACCGGCTGGTGCGCGAGCTGCACAAGATCCATCCCGACGGGGGATCCGTCCCCGAATTGATCAGCCACGATGGGTAAACGCGGGCACCTCGCCGTCGTCGGCGCCGGATCGTGGGGGACCGCGTTCGCGACGGTGCTCGCGCGGAACCACTTGCCGACGCTCCTGTGGGCGCGCAGGCCCGAGCTCGCTCGCGAGATCAACACGCGACACGCGAACGAGTCATACCTGCCCGGCTGTGCGCTGCCGACGACACTGCGGGCGACCGCGGATCTGGAGGAAGCCGTCGGGCGGGCTTCCGTCGTCGTCGTTGCAGTCCCATCGCATGCGTTGCGGGAGAAGATGAAAGAGATGGGTCCGCTCATCTCGCCGGATGCTTCGGTCGTCAGCCTGACGAAGGGCGTCGAACAGGAGTCGCTCATGCGCATGACCGAGGTCATCTCGGAAGCGGGCAACGTGGATCCGGAGCGGACCGGCGCGGTATCCGGGCCCAATCTGGCGAAGGAGGTCGCGCGCGATCTGCCGGGCGCGAGCGTCATCGCGTGCGCAGACATCGCCCGTGCCGAGCGGCTCCAGCGGCTCTTCCACTGCCGGTCCTTCCGCGTTTACACCAACACCGACGTCTGCGGGGTCGAGATCGGCGGTGCGGCGAAGAACGTCGTGGCGATCGCGGCCGGGATCGCCGACGGCCTCGAGTACGGCGACAACTCCAAGGCTGCGCTCATCACCCGCGGGCTGGTCGAGATAACGCGATTGGCCGTGAAGTTGGGGGCGAACCCACTCACGATGGCGGGACTCGCCGGCGTGGGCGATCTGGTGGCGACGTGCATGAGCCGCCAGAGCCGCAACCGGCACGTCGGCGAGGAGCTCGGCAAGGGACGCACCCTCGACGAGATCATCGCCTCGATGAACATGGTGGCCGAAGGCGTCAAGTCGTCGCGTTCGATCGCCGCGCTCGCCGAGCGCAACGCCGTCGACATGCCCATCGCGATGCGCGTGCGGCGGATCGTCGACGAAGGTGCCGACCCGGTGGCCATGGTCGAGGAGCTGCTGACGCGCGACCCGGAGCCCGAGTTCATGGGCATCCTCCAAGGGCGGGGATAGGTGGACCGGCCTGCGTTCGTGGACGTTCTCGCCGCGGCGCGGACGATAAGGCCGTACATCACGCCGACGGCTTTCTACGAGTCGATCTCGCTCGGCAAGATGCTCGGGCTGCGGCTGTTCATCAAGTACGAGAACCATCAGCCGGTCGGCTCTTTCAAGGTTCGTGGTGCGTTGAACCGCATGCTCGGAGCGTCGAACGACGAGCGCGCCAGAGGATTCGTGACCGCGTCGCAAGGGAACCACGGGCAGGGCGTGTGCTACGCGGCAAGGATCGTCGGTGCACGCGCCACCGTCGTGGTCCCCGAGAAAGCCAACCCCGACAAGGTCGAAGCCATGCGTAACCTCGGCGCGGAAGTGGTCACCTACGGCAAGGACTTCGAGGCGGCGGTCGCTAAGGCGTGGGAGATCGCGGCCGAGCGGAAGGCGACCTATCTGCACGCCGCCGACGATCCGCTGATCGTCGCGGGCCACGCGACCGTGGCGCTCGAGATGTTCGCCAACGAGCCTAGCCTCGACACGATCGTGTTCCCGATCGGCGCCGGTGGACTGATCAGCGGTTCGGCGCTCGTTGCGAAGACGCTGAAGCCGGAGGTCGAAGTCATCGGCGTGCAAGCCGAGCGCACGCCGGGCTTCGTGGAATCGCTGAAGGCCGGACAGATCGTCGAGTGCGCGCCGAACTCGACGTTCGCCGAAGGGATCGCCGTCCGCCAGCCGCCGGCCCTCACGTTCGAGATGGTGCGCGACCTCGTCGACGACGTGGTCACCGTGACCGAAGAGGAGATGCGGCGTGCGATCATCCTGCTCCTCGAGAAGACGCACAACCTGGCGGAAGGCGCGGGCGCGGCGGGCCTCGCAGGCGTGTTGAAGCTACGCGAACAGCTGGCCGGACGGATCGTCGGCACGGTACTGTCCGGCGGAAATCTTCCGTGGCACGTGCTCAACCGCGCGCTGAACGACATCCATTCCTGGTAGGAGGCGAGCCGGTCGTGGTCGAGCAACGGCGAGGGTTCACGACGAGATCCGTGCATTCGAGCCGAGCCGCCGAGCCGGTGGTGGAGGAGCCCGGCAGCGTGCCGATCTACCAGTCGGCGCCGTTCATCTTCTCGGATATGGAGCAGTTCGCCGCGGTCGGGAAATCCAAGATTTCGGGCGGATACCTCTACTCCCGCTGGGCGAACCCGACCGTCGACGCGCTTTCGCGAACGATCGCATCGCTGGAGGGCGCAGAAGCGAGCGCGGCGTTCGCCAGCGGCATGGGAGCCATCCACGGCACGGTCGCGTCGTGCGTGAAGGCCGGAGAACACGTCGTGTCGGCCCGCCAGATCTACGGAGGAAGCTTCGGACTGTTCAACGAGATCCTGCCGCGGACCGGCGTCGACGTGAGCTTCGTGAACGTAGTCGACCGCGACGCGGTCGCGAGCGCGTTCCGCGACAACACGCGCGTGCTGTACTTCGAGACGATCGGCAACCCTTCGCTTCCGGTCGCGGATGTGGACGCACTCGTTGGGATCGCGCGCGATCGAGGGGTGACGGTGATCGTCGACGCGACGTTCACGACGCCCTATCTCTTCACGGCCATCGAACACGGCGTGGATCTGGTGGTCCACTCGGCGACCAAGTATCTCGGGGGCCACTCGGACGTGACCGCCGGCGTCGTGTCGGGAACGGCGGAGGCGATCGCGCGCATCCGCCACCTCGGTATCGACTACGGCGGGTGTCTCGCCCCGTTGGAGGCGTGGCTGACGATACGCGGGGTACAGACCCTCGCGCTTCGCATGGATCGGATCTGCTCGAACGCGATGGCGCTCGCGAAGGCGCTCGAGCGCTTGTCGACCGTCGAGCGCGTCACGTATCCGGGGCTGGCGTCTCATCCGCAGCACGAGCTCGCCGCGAAGCAGTTCCCGAGAGGCTCCGGCGGGATGCTCACCTTCGAGGTATCGGGCGGCATGCCGGCCGGGAGGCGCGTGCTCGAGCGCGTGCGGCTTGCGTCGCCGGCGGCGTCGCTGGGCGGCACGAAAACGCTGATCGTCCACCCGGCGAGCATCACGCACACGCAACTCTCGCGTGAAGACCGGGAGGCGGCCGGAGTGACCGATGGGCTCATGCGGGTGAGCGGCGGGATCGAAGACCCCGAGGATCTGATCGCCGACTTCGAGGAGGCCCTTTCGTGAGCGGACGTGAACCCGGGCGAAGGATACGACTGGCCATCCTGTACGG
>JBKKCR010000093.1:0-8371 GCA_046712825.1 Actinomycetota bacterium
GCGACCAGCCGGTAGGTGCCGCCGTACGCGTCGTGCGGGATGAGGATGTGGTCGTCGGGGGACAGGGTTCGAAGGATCGTGTCCTCGGCGGCCATGCCGCTCGCGAACGCGAGCCCGTGCGCCGCGCCCTCCAGGGATGCGAGGCAGCGCTCCAGCGAGGTGCGGGTCGGGTTGCCGGTGCGCGAGTACTCGAAGCCCTTGTGCTTGCCGACCGCTTCCTGGACGTAGGTCGAGGTCTGGTAGATCGGCGTGACGATCGCGCCGGTGGCCGGGTCGGGCTCCTGCCCGTCGTGGATCGCGCGGGTCTCGAACTCCACTACCGGCTCCCGCGCGACGACAGGAAGTCGAGGACGTCCGAGCGAGTGATGATCCCGACGGGGTGGCCGCCGTCCACCACGAGGACGGCCGGGCCGCGCTCGAGCGCCTCTACCGCCTGATCGATGGACTCGCCGATCCCCACGGATGGGAGCGGCGGGCCCATGACCTCGCCGACCGGGCGGTCGAGGATCGCGTCGTCGCGGAACGCCTTCTCGAGGAGGTCGCGCTCCTTCACGGCACCGACGACCTCCGCGAACGCGAGCGGCGGCTCGGCCTTGACGACCGGCACCTGCGAGACCTGGTACTCGCGCATCAGCCTGATGGCGTCGCGCACGGTCTCGTCCGGATGCATGTGCACCAGCGCGGGGATCCCGACGCCCTTGCGCCCGACGAGATCCGCAACGGTCTGTCCGCCGACCTTGAGGAAGCCGTACTCCGCCATCCAGTGGTCGTTGTAGACCTTCGATAGGTAACCGCGGCCGGAGTCCGGGATGAGCACGACGACGACGTCGTCGGGTCCGAGCTCGGCCCCCACAACGAGCGCAGCTTTCACGGCCAGACCCGCCGAGCCCCCAACGAGCATTCCTTCCTCCCGCGTCACGCGTCGCGCGGTTAGGAACGAGTCGCGGTCGGACACCGCGACGATGCGGTCGACGACCGAACGGTCGTATGTCTCCGGCCAGAAGTCCTCGCCGACGCCCTCCACCATGTAGGGGCGTCCACCGCCTCCGGAGTACACCGAGCCCTCGGGATCCGCGCCGACGATCTGGATGTTGGGGTTCTGCGACTTGAGATAGCGACCCGTGCCCGAGATCGTTCCGCCGGTTCCGATCCCGGCGACGAAGTGCGTGATGCGGCCTGCGGTCTGGCGCCAGATCTCCGGTCCGGTCGTCAGCTCGTGCGCGCGCGGGTTCTCTCGGTTCGCATATTGGTTCGGCTGGTACGCGCCGGGGATCTCGGCGGTGAGTCGCTTGGCGACGCTGTAATAGGACTCGGGATGCTCCGGCGCGACGGCCGTTGGGCAGACGACGACCTCGGCGCCGTACGCGCGCAGCAAGGAGATCTTCTCCTGGCTCATCTTGTCGGGCATCACGAACACGCAGCGGTACCGCCGCCGAGCCGCCACGATCGCGAGTCCGACACCCGTGTTGCCGGAGGTGGGCTCCACGATGGTGCCGCCGGGCTTCAGCAGCCCTTCGCGCTCCGCCGCTTCGACCATGCCGAGCGCGATACGGTCCTTCACGCTCCCGCCCGGGTTCAGCAGCTCCGCTTTGGCCAGCAAGGTGGGGGCGAGGTCTCGACCGATGCGGTCGAGGCGTACGAGCGGGGTGTTGCCCACCAGGTCGAGCAGCGAGTCGGCGGTTTCCATGGCCGCCCCGCGGTCGCTTTCGGGCAGGACGCTTATGCCGGCCCGCTGGAGCTGCGCGAGATCCGGAGGCTCCTCGTCGGTGATCAGCGAAACGGGGAACCCGCTCCGCTCGAGCGCGATCGCCGCCTTGGCCGCCTCGGCGACCGGTCCCGTGACGCCGACCTCGCGCGGGATCCGTGCGCGCAGATCCGCAACGACGTCGGGAGGAAGCTCGGCGGTGGGGGAGTGGACGACGTGGTGAGCTCGGGAGAACAACCGCTCGAGCGGTCGATGGTCGCCGATGATCACGAGGACGTCCATGCGGACGTAAGTGTAGACGCGATGCCGGCCGGGGAACCGGAGACTACGCGGCGGGCACGATCGCGACCGCGACGGCGACCCGGCGTTCGTGCCGACCGGGGCTGCTCGGCCGGTTCACGACCTTTCCTTTCTTCACGAACGTGGTCGAACCGCCGCCGTCGAGATTGAGCGCCTCGACCGCGCCGAGCCTTCGCATCAGGTCCGCCGCTTCGATCAGGGTGAAGCCGTCCGCACGGCCGGGCTGTCGTCCGTCGGCCGTTACGAGCAGCATGTCGCCGGCCGCGTTCCAGCCGATCATCGTGCGCGGGGCCCGTGAGCTCTTGGCCGTCGCGACGATCTTGCCCTTCTGCACGAGTACTTCCTTGCCGGCGACGCTCTGCAGAGCGTCGGGCGAGGCGGCTACCCGCAGCGTCGCGTTCCGCTCCGCCTTGCCGGCCGAGACCTCGTTCCAGAGCCCCGCGAGCGTCGTCGCCCCGTCTCCGCGCCCCGAGAAAACGACGCCGTCCTTGGGGATCTTGCCGCCCTTCGTCCGGGCCTCGATCAACTCGACGGTGGTGTCGACGTCGGTGGCCAGCCGTCCCGTGGGCGACACGACGCGCGCGACGATCTCGTACCCGGTCTTGGTTCCCGTGGTGGCTCCCCATCGGGGCGTGAACAAGACGATGCCGTCCGATGGTCGGGGGATGTTCACCCCGGCGACCGTCGTGGTGCGGGGATCGAGCGTGGAGGGCGGGGAAAAGAGCTTGGGGCCGGTCGCGATGCGCCGGTGGAAAGTCACGAGCGACGTCGCCATCGCCATCGTGGAGATGCTGGGCGTCTCATCCGCCGTGAGGCTGAACTGCTTCCGGCCCCCCGCCGGCGAGCGCATCGGCTCACCCTCGCTGACGACGCCGCCGACCGGGACTCCGTCGCTGAAGTAGTCGCCGTTGACGGCGAGCAGGCAGTTGACCCGTTCGCACATCCGGCTGGTCGTCTCGGTTCGCGGCTCGGGGCCGGCCACGAGCCCGTTCGACAAGACCACTTTGAGTCGGTGCGGAGAGCTGCGCTCGATCCGCGCGATGTTGATCACTTGGTCTCGGTTCTTACGTCGGAGCTCGATATGCCAGACACCGCTCGCGACGCGCTGGGACTTGGTGACCTTGTAGTTCTTCGGGACGCGGACGCCGGCGACCCACGTAGACCCCGAGGCGACGGTCTGTGCCGCGATCAGGGCGAGCAGCAACGACCATGCGTAGACGTACCGACGTTTGCTGCGCTTACCCGCGTGCGCCACCACGCATCCCCGCCCCCTGTTGCTGGAGCGAGGAGTCTACGGCTCACGCACGCCGCTTCATAGACCCCCGCGCGGTGTTCTTTCGAATCGCCCCGAACGCGCTTCCGCTGCGCGTTCGAGCGCTCGTTCTGCTTAGTGACCGGGCCGGTAGTCGACCTGCGTGAATTTCTCGAGCTTCTCCCAGCGGTGCTCCGACCGGATGGTTCGGATCGTTCCCGAACGCGATCGCATGACCAAGGTCTCCGTGATCGCTCCCTCGCGCGTCGTTCGCACGCCGTCGAGCAGGTAGCCGTCGGTGATCCCCGTCGTCGAGAAGAACACGTCGTTGCCGGAGACGAGGTCGTTGGTCGTGAGAACGCGCGTGAGGTCGTATCCGGCCTCGACGGCGCGGTTGCGCTCGTCGTCGTTGCGCGGCCACAGCTTGCCGTGGATGGCGCCGCCCATGCACTTCAACGCGCACGCGGCCGTGATCCCCTCGGGCGTGCCGCCGATGCCGTACAAGAGGTCGACGCCGAGCGAGCTCCGTCCCGCGGCGATCGCGCCGGCGACGTCGCCGTCGGTGATCAGCCTAACGCGGGCTCCGGCTTCGCGGATCTCGCGGACGAACCCCTCGTGACGAGGCCGGTCGAGGATCGTGACGATCACGTCGCCGACCTCGATGCCCTTGGCTTTCGCCACCTTCGCGATGTTGTCGGCGATCGGAGCCTCGATATCGATGACCTCGGCGGCCTCGGGGCCGGTCGCGATCTTCTCCATGTACACGCACGGGCCCGGGTCGAACATCGTCCCACGCTCGGCCATCGAGATGACCGAGAGCGCGTTCGCCCCGCCCCTCGACAGCAAGGTCGTCCCGTCGATCGGGTCGACGGCGATGTCCACGGCGGGTTGCTCGCCGGTGCCGACCTTCTCGCCGTTGTAGAGCATCGGCGCCTCGTCCTTCTCGCCCTCGCCGATCACGACGATCCCGTCCACCGAAACGGTGTCGATCATGAGCCGCATCGCGTCGACTGCTGCCCCGTCGGCGGCGTTCTTGTCGCCGCGGCCCATCCACTTCGACGCAGCGAGGGCTGCCGCTTCGGTAACGCGGGCGAGCTCGAAGGCGAGGTTGCGATCGGGTGTGGTTCCCGGCCTGTCGGTTGGTTTCATCGTCGTCATGGAATCACATCCCTGGGGTCAGGCGTCGACCGGGCGCACGCCGGTCAGGTGGCGCTGGGCGAGCGCACGGTAGGCGGGCGGGTTCATCTGGACCCAGAATTCCGAGGCCGTCCCCGCGATCGGGCCTTTGACGGCGGCCGGGACGCCGGCCGCCAGCATGCCGTCGGGGATCGTGTCGTTGGGCTTCACCACGGCGCCGGCCGCGATCATCGCGCGGGCGCCGATCCGCGCGCCGTCGAGGATGGTCGCGCCGTTGGCGACGAGGCATTCCTCGCCGAGTACCGCTCCGTGCACGACGCACAGGTGCGCCACCGTCGCGCCGCGGCCGACTTCGATCGCCATCTCGGGCGGCGAATGCAGGATCGATCCGTCCTGGATGTTCGCGCCGGCGCGGATCACCACCGGCGCGTAGTCGGCGCGCACGACCGCGCCGTACCAGACCGACGCTTCCTCCTCGATCGTGACGTCGCCCACGATCGTCGCCGTGGGTGCGACGAACGCGGTGGGATGGATCGTCGGACGCTTGCCCTCGAACTCGAACAGCGGCATCGTTACCTCCCGCGTGACGGCTTGGCGCCGGAAGGGTACGGGGATACGCTCGGCGCCGCCATGTCCGCCGACCTCGAGGGCGTCGTCGATCAGATCCCGCCGGGGCACGGCGCGATCGGACTGCTGTCCTCCGACGAGTTCATGCCGGTGGCCGAGCCGTTCGACCGTGGCCTGCTCGAGGTCACCGGCCCGCGGGTCGCGCTCATCCTCGCCGCGCACCCGCCGGGGGCCCGGCACAGCGCGCGGCTCGGGCTCGCGCATTACCGGCGCCTCGGCGCCGATCCGGTCGTCCTCGACGTGCTACGCCGCGAGGATGCGCGCGCGGAAGCCTTGCCCCCGTTCGACGTGTTGTTCCTCGCCGGCGGGGATCCGAACGCGTTGCTCACGTGCCTCCGCGACACGCCGCTCTGGGCGGAGGCCCTGCGTCGGTGGGCCGGCGGCGCGTCGCTCGCCGGCTCGAGCGCCGGCGCGATGGCGTTGTGCCGGCACTCACTCGTCCCGCAGCCGGGGGACCGGCGACCGACCCAATGGACGAACGGTCTCGGACCGATCGAGCGCTTCGGTCTCGCCGTCCACGCGAAGAACGCACCGAAGCCGTGGCTGGACGCGATCACCCTGCAAGCGCCGGTGCCGGTGGTCGCGCTCGACGACGGGGTGGGTCTGGTTTTCCGTGCGGACGCGCCGGTGACGGTGGCAGGCGAGGGGAGAGCCTGGGTGGTGGAACCCGGCTAGCCGGCGAGCGCGTTGGTTAGGTCGCGAACCTCGGGAACGTCGATCGGGCCGACCACGCGCTCGGTGATCGTGCCGTCCGGCTTGATCCAGTAGGTGATCGGCTCCTCGGAGAGGCCCCACGCCGTCGGCGCCGGTGCGAGCAGCTGTCGTTGAACGGTGTCGGCCTTGTCGTCCTTGAGGGCCTCGGCGTGGACGAAGTTCACGCGGTTGCCCAACTCCGCGGCGACCGTCTGGATCACGTCCACGACCGGCCCGCACACTCGGCTCTGGCAGAACTTCGGCGTGCCGATGTTGAACACCGTCGGCTTGCCGTTGGCGAGTGCCACGTCGAGCGAGATCCGGTGCATCGAGCACGGCGCGTAGTTGCTCTTGGAGTCGACCCGAGTGCAATAGGGCTCGACTCCCTTGTGATCGTCGGCCGTCGGGGTCGGAACCGAGATCGCCTTTGCGCCGGGCGCGGGCCCGGACACCCGGTCGACGGCGGGGTACGCTGCCCCGCCGAAGAGCTCGCCGGCCGCCTCCTCGGGCTTGCCGACCACCATCAAGAGCCAGTTCCCCGGCTTGTCGAAGTTCAGCCGTACGACGTAGATGCCCTTTTCACCGAGCCCCTCGTCGTGATACGTCGCCTCGACGGGACCCTGGGCCGGGGCATCGGCGTCGATCGCCGCGTAGACGCGCACCGTGCCTCCGGTGAGGCGGGACGTCCCGGCGGCGTCGATGAGTGCGAACGTGACGCGCGCATCCGGGCGGGTAAGGACCTCGCCGACCGCCTGGATGACCTGGAGGCGGCCCCGCTTGCGCGTCTCCGACTCGGAGATGATGTCGTTGATGCTCGGCTTCCCGCTGGGTTTCGGGCCCGCGCCGTTCTTGCACGACGTCGCCAGCCCGGCGAGCGCGAGGCCGCTCACGGCGAGGAAAGTCCTGCGGTCGAGCTCGGGCATTAGGCGCAATCCTATCGGCGCGCCTCGCCGACCGCTTGTGCGCTATTCCGAGTAGCGAACCGCCTCGGCCGGTGGGAGCCGAGACGCGCGCCACGCGGGTCCGATCGTCACGAGGAGCACCGCAACGTACACGATCCCGAGGATCCCCCCGAGGCTCGCCCAGTCGACGCCGAAGCCCGGCTTGGAGTCCTGTTGGCGGTAGAAGAGGTATCCCATCGTGAGCCCAACCACCATCCCCACGAAGACGCCGATGGTCGCCGTGACCGCCGATTCCGTCATGAGGCCGGCCATCACCGCTCGTCGCTTGTAGCCGATGGCCCTGAGCACGCCGATCACGTGGCGCCGCTCGGTCACGACGCGGAGCGCGACGATGCCGAGCGACAGGATCCCGATGATGAGCCCCATGCGCATCAGAACGTCGATCGTCGAGAAGAAGGCGCGGTTGGCGCGGTCGGCTTGGTCGAGCAACGCCTGAACCGAGTCGGCGTCGACGCCGGTCTCGAACAAGGTGCTCTCGATCTCACGTGCGACCCGCAACGCGTCCTCCTGTCGCTTCAGGTCGATGAGCATGGTCGTCCCGAGCTGGGTGTCGGCGAATGGGACGAACGCCTGCGCGGTGCCGATCACTCCGTCGATGAGGCCGAACGACTGGAAGCCGACGATGGTGTAGGTGACCGGTCCATCCTTGCCGTCCAGCGTCAGCTTCTCGCCGGGTACCCCGAAGTTCGTGATGATCTTGGTCGGGTCCGTCGCGATCGCTTGCCACGCCTCCTGGTCTGTGTTGTATGCGTCGTCGAGTTGCTCGAGTTTCAGCGGCGGGTCGGTGGCCACGGTCGGGGGGACCTCGAACAGCGGCAGGAACGTCCGCTCCGAATTGGAGAATTCGTCGCCGGTCGAGGCGATCGAGCCGATGTAGCCGCGCGTGGGCATCGTGATCGAGCGGGTGGTCTGCGCCAGAACGGACTCTGGGATGTCGATCCTTGGTGAGCCCACGTTGAGGACTCGCACGTCGTAGCCGTTCCCGAAGCGCTCGTACGCCGGCCGAAAGATGATGTAGAAGACCGCGAACATCGCGAGCATCCCGATGATGACGGCGAACACGCCGGTGGTGAGCCCGGTCCGCATCGGCCTCCGCGAAAGGTATGCGAGCGGCGGCCGTAAGATCGCGCGGAGTCCCGCGAACGCCCTGCCGAGAACCCCGACGATCGTCTCGACGATGTGCAGGTTCCCCGATGAAAGGATCGTGAGCCCGAAGACGGAGCTGAGCATCGCGAACACGAACACGCCGAAGAACTCCCCGGCGTCGGCGTTCGGGTCCTGGCCGGCGACCTGAGCGAAGGACCAACCCGCGAGCGCGAGCCCGAAGAGCGTGGCGTGTGCGCGGGGCGACAGGCGCCCACGGAGGAGCGACGACGCGACCAGGATCACGGCCAGCCCGCCGATCATGCGTGGGAACGCTTGTCCGCCGGCGATCCCGGCGACGCCGAGCAGCGTGAGGAGGCTGAGGAGCACGGTGCGCACGATCCTCAGCCAGCGAGGGCGCTCCGCGCGAGGCGGCTCGGGAAGGTTGCGGATCGCCGCCGTGATGGTCATGCGCGACGTACGCCACGACGCGAACGTGATGACCGCCAACGTCAGCACCGAGCCGATAGCGAATCCCGTGAGAGCCGTCTCCGGCTTGAGCACGAAGAAGAACTGGAAGTCGAAGTCCTCGCCGGCGAACTCGGCGAAGGC
>JBKKCR010000094.1:0-9205 GCA_046712825.1 Actinomycetota bacterium
AGCGCGAGCACCGCGAGAACGCCGAGCGGGAACGCCATCACGGGCGGCGACTCGTGCGGATGTTGGTGCGACTCGAGACGGCTCTTCCCGAAGAACGTCAGGAAGATCAGCCTCGACATGTAGAAGCCGGTGCCGGCCGTCGCGACGAGCAGCAGCATCCAGATCACGGTGTGCCCGCTCGCGTATGCGCCCTCGAGGATCTGATCCTTCGAGAAGAATCCGCTCGTGCCGGGGAAACCGATGATCGCCAGCCAGCCGGCGATCATCACCGTCGCTGTGAACGGGATCTTGCGCGCCAGACCGCCCATCTTCGTCATGTCCGTCTCGCCGGCGAGCGAGTGCATCACCGCTCCGGCTCCGAGGAAGAGCAGCGCCTTGAAGAAGGCGTGCGTGACGAGGTGGAACACCCCGGCGGTGTACGCGCCGACCCCGACGCCGACGAACATGAAGCCGAGCTGCGAGATCGTGGAATACGCCAGCACCCGTTTTATGTCGTCTTGGACGAACGCGATGTACGCGGCCATCAGGGCCGTGGCTAACCCGATCCACGCGACCACGTCCCCGATGGACGCCGAGGCCTCGAAGATCGCGTGCGAGCGCGCGACCATGTACACACCCGCCGTAACCATCGTCGCGACGTGGATCAAGGCGCTGACCGGAGTCGGACCCTCCATGGCGTCGGGGAGCCAGACGTGCAGCGGGATCTGCGCGCTCTTACCGGCGGCGCCGGCCAGCAGCAGCAGCCCGATGGCCGTGGCGGTGGCGCTCCCGCCGCCCAATGAGCCGATCTGAGAGAAGACCGCGTCGTAGTCGAGGGAGCCGAACGACACGAAGATCAGCACGATCCCGATCGCGAAGCCGAGATCGCCGACGCGGTTGGTGATGAACGCCTTCTTCGCGGCGCTCGACGCGCTGGGACGCTCGAACCAGAAGCCGATGAGCAGGTACGAGCAGAGCCCCACCAGTTCCCAGCCCGCGTACAGGACCAGGAAGTTATTCGCGAGGACCAACAGCAGCATCGAGAACGCGAACAGGTTCAGATACGCGAAGTACCGCGGATACCGAGGATCGTCGTGCATGTATCCGATCGAGTAGAGGTGGATCAGCGCACCGACCCCGGTGACGACAAGGATCATCACGAGCGACAGCGGGTCGATGCGCAGATCGAGCGATACCCCGAAGCTTCCGGAGACGATCCAGTCGTAGACCGGCTTGATGAAGGAACGCTCCCCCGCGGGCCGGTGGGTCACCTGGACGAACGTCACCAGACCGGTGACGAACGACGCGACCATCATCAGCGTGGCCAGTGGTCCGGCGGCCTTTCCCGCGCGCTTGCCGACGAGCAGCAAGAACGCCGCCCCGGCGAGCGGGAAGAGCGGGATGAGCCAGGCGACGTTGACCGCGGACGGGATGTCAGACACGCGCGTTCACCATCTGAGGGTCTTGGCGTCGTCGACCGACGCGCTGGCCTTCCGGCGGAACACCGACATGATGATGGCGAGCCCGACCACGACCTCCGCTGCGGCGACGATCATCACGAAGAACGCGAGCACCTGTCCGTCGAGGTTGCCGTTCATGCGGGCGAACGTCACCAGCGTAAGGTTGACCGCGTTCAGCATCAGCTCGATCGACATGAAGATGATGATCGAGTTACGGCGCGTGAGGACCCCGACCACCCCGGTCGTGAACAGCATCGCCGCGAGCGCCAGGTACTGAGCGGGCTGGATCAACGCTCGTCTCCGATCTTCGCCTGCTCGCGCGCCGGCTCGCGTCCATCCGGCGTTGATTCGCCGATCAAGGAAGCGGTCTCCTCTTCCTCCCGGCGACGGCCGAGGACCATGGCCGCGATCGCAGCCACGATGAGGAGCACGGAGGCGACCTCGAACGGGAACATGTATTTCGTGAACAGGACGCGGCCGACGGCTTCGACGTTGCCGCCTTGGTTCGCAGCCTCGACGCCACGGAATTGCGACCCGCCGACCGTGGTGTGCAGCGTCCAGACGGCGATGCCGGCGAAAGCGAGCCCGAGCACGATCGCCAGCGGGTACTGAAGCGGGATCCTCTCCTCGACGACGTCGTCGCGATCGACGCCGAGCAGCATGATGACGAACAGGAACAGCACCATGATGGCCCCGGCGTAGACGATGACCTGCACTGCTGCCAGGAAGTGCGCGTCGAGCAGCACGTAGAAGACCGAAAGCGTGAAGAAGTTGAGGACGAGCAGCAGCGCACTGTGGATGGGATTCCGTGCGCGGATCATGAGGATCGCGCTCCCAAGAGACAGGAACGCCATGACCCAGAACACGTACTTCTCCATCGCTTCCTTCCTCAGTGATGCTGGATGTGCGAGGACTCGTCCTCGCGTTCCGCCCGGTCGGCGCTCGTGAGAACGGGGGTGCCGGCGAAGCCCCCGTAGTAGTTGATGCCACGTGCTGCGATCTCCTCGTCGGTGTGGGGCGGTGGCGTAGCGCCCGGCGGGAGGCTCGAAAGCAGCTGCTCCTTCGTGAAGATCAGTGTCTCGCGCGAGTCGTCGGCGAGCTCGTACTCGTTCGTCATCGTCAGCGCCCGAGTCGGGCACGCCTCGATGCAGAGTCCGCAGAAGATGCAGCGCAGATAGTTGATCTGGTAGTCGATGGCGAAACGCTCCCCGGGCGAGAACCGCGCTTCCGGCGTGTTGTCGGCACCCTGGACGTAGATCGCGTCGGCCGGGCACGCCCACGCGCACAGCTCGCAACCGATGCACTTCTCGAGCCCATCCTGATACCGGTTGAGCACGTGCCGGCCGTGGAAGCGAGGAGCCGTCGGTCGTTTCTCTTCCGGATACTGGGTCGTGACGGGACGCTTGAGCATGTGCTTCGCCGTAACGAAGAATCCCTTGAGGAGCTCAACGACGGCCAAACGCGCCTCCCTCTTTGGCGGCGCGCAACGCCGCAAGGTTCTCGCGGGTCACCTTCCCGAGCACGACGACGGCGGCCAAGCCGAAGATGGGGCCTATCCAGGCGAGCAACGTCGCACGTTCGAATTCTTGTGGCAGCACGATCAGTGCGGCGGTGATCATCACCCACGCAAGGCCCGCGGGGATGAAGATCTTCCAACCGATCTCCATCAGCCTGTCGTAGCGGATCCGTGGGATCGTGGCGCGGGCCCAGATGAAGAAGAAGATCAGCGCGCCCATCTTCCCCATGAACCACACCAGCGGCCACACCGGCTCGAGGAAGGGCAGGATCGGCCCCCGCCAGCCTCCGAGGAAGAGCGTCACGATCAGCGCCGAGGTCGTGATCACGTGCAGGTACTCGGCGAGGAAGAACATTGCGAACTTAATCCCGGAGTATTCGGTGTGGTATCCGGCGACGAGCTCGGTCTCCGCCTCAGGGAGATCGAACGGCGGGCGGTTGGTCTCCGCGAGCCCGGCCAGGAGGAACAGCAGGAACGCGGGGAACTGCGGAAGGATGAACCATCGCGGGATGAACCCGAGGTACGTACCGGCCTGAGCGTCGACGATGCCGGACGTGGAAAGCGTCCCCGCCCATACCGTGACCGCAACCGCGGCGAGGCCGAGCCCCATCTCGTACGAGATCATCTGCGCCGTGGAGCGGACCGCGCCGAGCAGAGGATACGCGCTGCCCGAGGCCCACCCCGCCAGCACGACGCCGTAGACCATGAGCGATCCCATCGCGAGGAAGAAGAGCACCCCGATGTTCAGGTCGGCCAGCTGGAACGTGATCGTCCGGTCGCCGATGTGGAACCCCTTGCCCATGGGGACGATTGCGAACGCCATGAAGGCCGGGATCATTGAGAACAACGGCGCCAGCGAGAAGACCGGCTCGTGGGCAGAGCTTGGCCGGAGGTCTTCCTTGAAGAAGAGCTTCACGCCGTCGGCGAGCGATTGCAGCATCCCGAAAGGCCCGACGCGGTTGGGCCCGATCCGCTGCTGCATGAAGGCGACGATCCGCCGCTCGACCCAGATCGTCATCATCACGCTGACGAGCAGGAAGCCGAACACGACGACCGCTTTGATCGCCACGATGACGACGTCGAGCCAGTCCATCGTCAGACCTTCTCCACCGTCACGAGCGTGATCGGCTCCCCCACGTCGAGCAGGGAGAAACCGCACGCCCCGATGTTGTTCGCCGGCACGAACACGCAACGATCGGCGAGCGCACCGATGCGCGCCGGGGCCTCGATCGAGCCGCACGCCGATTCAACCCGCACCCGATCCCCGGCAGCGACGCCGAGGCGCTCCGCGTCGGCCCGGCCGATCTCGACGAACGCTCCCTCGGAGGTCTCGAGCAGGTCGGTCGCGCCGATCAGCATCGTTCCAGCGTCGAGCAACAGCGGGTAGGTAAGCAGCGTGAACGGCCGGTGCTCGTCGAGGCGGCGCAGATGCGGCGGGGACATATCGACACGCGAGCGCTCCTGCTCGTCGCGCTGAAGGGAGCGCATCTCGCGGCGCAGCTCGATCAAGGTTCTCGGGAAGCCGACCCCGGCCTCGTTCGCGAGGAGACTGAGGATCTGCCAGTCGGCTTGCGATACGCCGGCCGGTGTTACCGCCGGCGCGAACCCTTGCGCGCGGCCTTCCCAATTCGTGAGCGTGCCCTCGCGCTCCGCGAAGGCGTTCGCCGGAAGCACGACGTGCGCCCGCCGGCTGGACTCGGTCAGAAGGAGGTCTTGAGCGACGACGAAAGGTGCCCGCTCCAAGGCCCGACGCCCGAGCGTGGCGTCCCCGAAGTCGGTGGCGGGATCGACGCCCGCCAGCAGCAAGAACCCGAGTTCCGCCGAGGCCTCGAGGATCGCGCGGGCGTCGCGGCCCGGCGACGCCGGGATCGTGCCGCCCCACACCTGCTCGACCTCGGCGCGCGCGGCGGCGTCGTCCACCCTTCGGCCGCCGGGCAACAGCCGCGGGTGCACGCCGGCCTCCAAGCCTCCGCGGACGGCGGCGCGGCGCGGCAGCCACACGAAGCGGGTGCCGAGCGAGAGCGACAGGTTCCACGCGGCCGCGAGAGCGCCGGGAGACTGCGCCAGCCGGTCGCCGCAGATGATCACGGCGTCGGGGCCGGCAGAGGCCAGCGCGTCGGCCAGCGCCCCGATATCGCCTGCCGACGCCCGCGACTGGTCGAGCAGCGTCGTGGCGTTCGGCCCCGACGCCGCAGCACGAAGGGTCTCGTCGACGCCTTCGAACCCACGCGCCGCGAGCTCGGACGCGATCCCCAAAATGACCCCGGCCTCGGTACCCGGTGGGCAGAGCACGGAACGGCCCCGCGTCCGCCCGCCGAGCGCCGTCTTGCGGGCGCCGATCTCGAAGACCACCGCCCCGCGCCTGGTGGCCGCCTTATGAACGCGGAGAAACACGATCGGAGATTCCTGTTGCAGGTCGGAGCCGACCACGACGATCGCCTTCGCGCTCTCGAGGTCGCCGTACGAGGTCCCAACGCCGGAAACGATCTGCTCGAGGACCGAGTCTTCCTCCGCCGATCCGGCGCGCATCCGCTGGTCGATGTCGTTCGTGCCCAACACCGTGCGCGCGAAGCGCGACAACGCGTATGCGTCCTCGTCGGCGAGGCGCCCGCCGGAGAGCGCTGCCGTCGGCGTCCCGGCGCGCTTGGCACCGTCGAGGCGTTCGATCACGACACGGATCGCCTCGGCCCACGAGACGGCGACGAACTCTCCCTCCTTGCGCACGAGCGGTTCGGAGATCCGTTCGGGACGCTGGACGTAGGCGAAGCCGAAGCGGCCCTTGTCGCAGCTCCAGACCTCGTTCACTTCGGCGTTGTCCGCGGCGAGCACGCGAACGATCTGGTCGCGGCGCGTCTGGACGACCGTGTTGCATCCCGCGGAGCACTGGTTGCACACGCTCGGCGAGGAAACCATGTCGAACGGCCGCGCCTTGAACCGGAACTGCGAGCCGGTGAGCGCGCCGACCGGACAGATCTGGATGACGTTGCCGGAGAAGACACTTTCGTACGGCTCGTCCTCGAAGATCGCGACCTGCTCGAGAGCGCCTCGCTCGAAGAGCTCGATGAACGGATCACCGGAGATCTCGTCGGCGAAGCGGGTGCACCGCGCGCACAGCACGCAGCGCTCGCGGTCGAGGTAGACCAACGGGCTGATCGGGACCGGCTTCACGAAGCGGCGCTTCTGATCGATGAAGCGGCTGCCGCCTGGGCCGTAGGCGAGCGCTTGGTCCTGCAGCGGGCACTCGCCGCCTTTGTCGCACATGGGGCAGTCGAGCGGATGGTTGATCAGCAGCAGCTCGAGCACACCCTCCTGCGAATCGGCCGCCATCTCGGAGGTGAACTGTGTCTTCACGATCATCCCCGCGGTCACCGGCGTCGTGCAGGCCGTGAGCGGCTTGCGTTGCCCCTCGACCTCGACCAGGCACTGCCGGCACGCCCCGAGCGGCGCCAGGTACGGGTGATCGCAGAAACGTGGGATGTAGGTACCGATCCCCTCCGCCGCACGGATGATGAGCGTCCCGTCGGGGACGGTGACCTCCCGGCCGTCGATGGTGAGCGTCACCGGCTTGCGCTCAGCGGCCAAACGGGCACCCCTTCTGCTTGATGTGTGCGATGTACTCGTCGCGCCAGAGCTTCACCGTCGACGTGACCGGCGCCGTCGCGAAATCCCCGAGCGCACAGAACGAGCGGCCGCCGATGTTGCCGGCGACATCGACCATGATGTCGAGGTCGGCCTCGCGCCCGCCGCCGTCCTCGAGACGCCGCAGAGTCGATTCGAGCCAGTAGGTTCCTTCCCGGCACGGCGTGCATTTCCCGCAAGATTCGTGCGCGTAGAAGCGCGTGTAGCGCAGGGCCGCGCGCACCATGCACGCGTCCTCGGCGAACACGATGATGGCGCCGGTACCGAGCAGCGAGCCGGCGGCGGCGACCGATTCCCAGTCCATGTGCGTATCGAGCTTGTCCGGCCCGAAGAACGGGGTCGACGACGCGCCTCCGGGCGTGAACGCTTTGAGCTTCTTTCCGTCTTTCACGCCGCCGGCGAACCCTTCGATGAGATCGCGCGCCGTCGTCGAGAACGGAACCTCGAAGTTGCCCGGGCGCACGACGTCCCCGGAGACGCAGAACATCTTTGTTCCCGGCGACTTCTCGGTTCCCAGACCGCGGAACCATTCCGGACCGCGGACCATGATGTGCGGCACGCACGCGAACGTCTCGACGTTGTTGACGACCGTCGGTTTGCCGTAGAGGCCGTGCGTCGCGGGGAACGGTGGCCGGAGGCGCGGCTGTCCACGTCTCCCTTCTAAGGACTCGAGCAGGGCCGTCTCTTCGCCGCAGATGTAGGCGCCGGCGCCTCGGTGGATGATCAGGTCGAGGTCGAAGTCCGATCCGAAGATGTTGCGGCCCAGGTATCCCTTCTCGTACGCCTCGCGCGTGGCGCGCTCGAGGACCCGGGCCGCGTATGCGAACTCGCCGCGGACGTAGATGTACATCTGCGTACAGCCGATCGCGTACGCCCCGATCGCCATGCCCTCGATGAGCTGATGCGGATCCTTCTCCATCAGTTCGCGGTCCTTGAACGTTCCCGGCTCGCCCTCGTCGGCGTTGCAGACGATGTAGCTGGGCCGCACGTCTTGTGGGATGAAACCCCACTTCACGCCGGTCGGGAACCCGGCACCGCCTCTGCCGCGCAGCCCTGCGGTCTTCACCGTCTCGATCACGTCGGCAGGCGACATGGCCAGCGCCTTGCGAAGCCCTTCGTATCCCTCACTTTCGAGGTACGCGTCGAGCGACCCGTCGCCGCCGAACCGGGCGGTGATGACCTTCGTCTCCTGGATCGTGGCGGTCGCCGTGTCGCTCATCGCGGCGCCTCCACGCCGGACATCCGGCGGTTCATCTCGGAGAAGTCGGGCGGTGCGTCTCCGCGCGCCCCCGGTGGCGGCGTGCCGCCGGCGCGGAGCCCACGGACGATCTCGACGAGCGCGTCGGCGCCCAGGCCTTCGTAGTTCTCGTAGTTGACCGAAACGACCGGCGCCCCGTCGCAGGCGCACAGACACTCGACCTCCTCGAGCGAGACCAGCCCGTCGGACGTCGTGCCGCCGCAGCCGATCCCGCATTCCTGCTCGAGTGCCTGCTTGACCTCGTTCGCGCCGGCGAGCGTGCACGACGGCTGCGTGCAGATGCTTACCAGCCAGCGACCTTGCGGGTGCCGCTTGAACATCGTGTAGAAGGTTGAAACCGCTGCGACTTCCGCGCGCGTCAGCCCAAGCAGATCGGCGATCTCCCCGGTCGCCTCTTTGGAAACGTAACCCTGCTCCCCTTGCGCGAGATACAGCAGCGGCAGCAACGCGCTCTGAGAGCGACCTTCGGGGTAGCGCGCGATCAGCTTCCGCGCCGAGGCGTGGAACCTCGCGGAGAGCGGCGGAGCGCCTCCGTTCCCGTTCGTCATCGGTCCACCCCGCCCATGACCGGATCCACACTCGCGACCGCCGCGATCACGTCCGCGATCAGGCTGCCGCGCACCATGTGCGGGACGCTCTGGAGGTTGATGAAAGAAGGGTCGCGCACGTGCACGCGCCACGGCTTCGGGCCGCCGGTCGACACGACGTGGTACCCGAGCTCGCCGCGCGGAGACTCGATCGGGACGTACACCTCGCCGACCGGAACCTTGAAGCCTTCGGTGACGAGCTTGAAGTGGTGGATCAGCGCTTCCATCGACTCGCCCATGATCTTGCGGATGTAGTCGGGCGAGTTCCCGAGCCCGTCGGGGCCGAGCTGAAGCTGAGCCGGCCACGCGATCTTCGGATCCTCGACCATGACACGCCCGCCGGGCAGGTCGTCGATCACCTGCCGGACGATGCGCAGCGACTGGCGCATCTCGGCGAGCCGCACCACGTAGCGACCGAAGCAGTCGCTCGCGTCGTGCGTCGGCACGTCGAACTCGTAGCGCTCGTACCCGCAGTACGGCTGCGACTTGCGCAGGTCGTGCGCCACACCGGAGGCGCGCAGCATGGGGCCCGTGACCCCGAGCGCGAGCGCGGTGGCGGCGTCGAGCCGACCGATCCCTTTGTTCCGGTCGAGCCAGACCGGGTTGTTCGAAAGGAGGTTCTCGTAATCGTTGAGCTTTCGCGGGAAGTCGTCGATGAACGCGCGCACCTGGTCGAGCGCCCCATCGGGAAGATCCTGGATGACGCCGCCCGGGCGGATGAACGCGTGGTTCATACGCAAGCCGGTGATGAGCTCGAACAGGCCGA
>JBKKCR010000095.1:0-5957 GCA_046712825.1 Actinomycetota bacterium
CTACCGAGCGTCTCGTGACGAACGAGCGGGTGCGCGTTCCCAAGACCGCCGAGCTCGTGGCGTCCGAACTTCGTCGGCGGATCGTTCGCGGCGAGCTCAAGGAAGGCGACGCGCTTCCGCCCGAGACCGCCCTCATGGAGCAGTTCGGCATATCCAGGCCGACCCTTCGCGAAGCGTTCCGCGTCCTCGAGGCCGAATCGTTGATCACGATCCGTCGCGGCTCTCGTGGCGGTGCGCGCATCCGCATCCCCCGCGAGGAGGTCGCCGCGCAGTACGCCGGCCTCCTTCTCCAGCTGCGCGGGGCAACGCTCGGCGACGTGTTCCAAGCGCGTTTGGTCGTCGAGCCCCCAGCGGCGGCGATGCTGTCCACGCAGAAGTCCAAACGCGCCATGGCGGCGATCCGCAAGGCGCTCGACGAAGAGGCTGCTGCGATGGACGACCCGGTGGCGTTCGGCCACGCTGCAGCCCGGTTCCACGAGCAGGTCGTCGAACTCGCCGGGAACTACACGCTCGCGATATTCGCCGCGATGATCGCGGACATCATCGACCGGCACACGACGCAGCTCCTCCGCGAAGCCGCCACCACGCCGACCCAGCCCGAGCAGGTCCGCCGCGCCCACCGTTCCCACGAGAAGCTCGTGCAGCTGATCGAGAAGGGCAACTCCGCGCAGGCCGAGGCCCACTGGCGCAGCCACATGGAGTCGCTCGGGCAGTGGTTCATCGACGGCGACGGCGCGAAGAAGCTCGTCGAGTTCTACACCTAACCCCACAGCTTCGGCCGGATCACCCGCATTTACCTCGGATCCGGCGCCGGCAAGCAGTTCCCCTCCGCACCCCGGGCCCGTAGGCTGAGCAGGTTCGGCAGCCCTTGACGGGCTGAAGCTCACAGTTATATAAGTTATACAATTAACTTTGTGCCGGTCCCGAGCCGGCCGCTCGGACTGCAGGGAGCGGGGTGGGACATGGACTTCCGTCGGAACCTTGATCTGGCGGGCGTGATCCTTATAGGAGTCGGCTTCGGCTTCATCATCGGGGGCTGGGTCGGCCTGCGCGGTCAGGACTCAGTCGTCGAGCAGATCCCTTATCTCGCGAGCGGCGGCATCGGCGGCCTCGCCCTGATCGCCACCGGCGCATTCCTCCTTCACATAACCCGGCAGGGCCGTATCGAGCGGGAGGTCAAGGAGCTCGGAGACCGCCAGCGCACGCTCGAGTCGACGATCGACCTTCTCGTTTCCGCGCTGTCCGAGAACAACAAGCTCAAGGTCTCGCTGTCCGCAGCCGCGGCTGCACGCCGTCGTAACGCCAACGGTGGATCGCTCCCGCGGCTTCGCGATGGAGCCGAAGAGCCGGCGGCGGAACCCGTCGCTGCAGTCGCCGAGGATCGATGAGGCTGCGACCCCTTTCGGCGGGCGCGGCCTTCGCCGCGTTGATGCTCATGGCCGGACCGGGCGCCGTTACCGGGTTCGCGCAGGTGGACACCAGCGGCATCGCGGCGGGCTCGGCGTCGGCCAACAGCGTGTTCGTCAGGTACTCCGATGACGCGACCTTCTTCGAGGGCGCGACCCTCGGGACGGCGGACTTCTACCTCGGGTACGCCACTGGGGACGTCGACCGGAGCGGATCCTCAGGCGCGATCGCTGCGGTCGCTTACAGCCCGTTCGTGGACCTGCCGCCTGCCATCAACGCGCTGGGCGGCACGAACATCGATTTCGAGCCGATCCTTGGGCGGGCTCGGGCTTCGATCACCGGACAGCCGCCGAAGGACGCCGTCGCCTCGCTCACGACCCCGACGGATCAGGTCGAGGTCGGAACGATGGAGGCTCACCTCGCCGAGGGGCCGGTCCTCGATGCGTTCACGACCTTGACGCGTATCGAGCCGGCGCCGGGCACCCACATCAAGTCGGCGACCTCCCGCATCCGCGTCGCAAAGATCTCCGGCCGCTCGGTCACCGAGGCAACGACGATCCTCCGCTCGGTGAGCATCGCGGGACTGATCACCTTCGATTCCATCACGCTGACGTCGACCTCGACCGCCGACGGCGGAGCGGGGGATGCCCGCGGGACGGTCGTCGTGGAAGGTGGATCGATCGCCGGCACGCCGATCGCCATCACCGAGAACGGCATCCAGCTCGCCGACCAAGCCGTTCCGCTCGACCTCCAGCAGCTGGAGGACGGCCTGCTCCAGGCGGGGATCGAGCTCATCGCGCCGAGCACACTCACGCTCGAGCCCGGCGCTGAACGGTCGGTTGCGATCGCGACCGGCCCGACGATCAGATTCACGTCCCCGCAAGCGAACAAGATCGAGATCGTTCTCGGCCGAGCGCTGACCTCGTCGACGCTACTCGCCGGATTCGTGCCGCCGGCGCTTCCCTCCATCCCGCCGGCGGCTCCCGCACCGTTCGTACCTGCGCCGGTCGACACCGGTGGCTCCGTCTTCACGCCGCCGTCCGATGTCGTGGCCCAGCCGCCCGCCGCAGTGCCGGGGGCCGAGGTCGTCGACCTCAGCAGGCTCGTGCTGAGCGACGCAAAGTCACTCGACGGCTTCGCCGCCCTCTACGGCGCCGTCGCCGTTGGGGGGATGCTCGTGCTGGCCGGTGTGATCGCGCCGCGGCGACGATCGCTCCTCGAGGAACGCCTCCGCTGACCAGGCGCGAGGGACCGAGCGTCTAGGCGAACGACGTGCTCGATCTTGCGATCAGCGGCATCCCGGTCGGTGGGATGTACGCGCTCGCCGCGCTCGGCATCGTGCTCATCTACCGCACCACCGGCACCCTCAACCTCGCGCAAGGCGCCGTGGCCACGGCGACCGCCTTCGTCTTCTACGAGCTCTGGTCGATGCGAGGCGTGCCGGCGGCGATCGCGCTCGTGCTCGCCCTCGTCGTCGCCGCGCTCATCGGGGTCGGCATCGAGCGGATCATGCGCAAGATCGGCCCCGAGCAGATCCTGAGCCAAGTCATCGCGACGCTGGGGATCTCCGGGGTACTGCTCTGGTCACTCGCGCGGATGTTCGGCAAGGAAACGCGGTTCGTCGAACCGTTCTTCTCGACGAGGCGCCTTTCCATCGGCGGCGTCAACATCACCATCAACCAATTCGCCATCATCGCCATCGCAGCCGCCATCGCCATCATCAGCGGCTTCCTGCTCACCCGCACGAAGGTCGGCACAGCCATCCGAGCGACGTCGCAGAACCGGCTGGCGGCGGATCTCGCCGGCATCCCCGTGCATCGGCTCCAGACACTTTCGTGGGCCTGGGGGTCGGTGCTCGCGGGTATCGCGGGGATCCTGCTCGCGCCGCTGCTCTTCCTCGACACGTTCCAGGTCTCGGTCTTCTTCCTCGTCAAGCCGTTCGCGGCCGCGGTCGTCGGCGGACTGATCAGCTTCCCGATGGCGTTCGGAGCCGGGATCGCGATCGGCGTTGCCGAGAGCGTGCTGTCCCGATACAGCGGCGCGGTAGGACTCCCGGAGATGGTGCCGTTCGCGATCGTGCTCGTCACCCTCCTCGCGCGCAAAGGGTTCCTCACCGGGGCCAGCGCCTCGCTCAGCGAACTGCCGGTACGGCGCGCGGGGGGATCGCTGCGGAACGGCTTCATCGCCGTCGTGGTCGTTGCTGCGATCATCCCGTTCCTCGGCGTTTCCCACACGTCGCTCCTGGAGATCGGGATCATCTTCTCGCTGTTGGCCTTGTCCCTCGTCGTGCTGACAGGCTGGGTCGGACAGGTCTCGCTGGCTCAGGCGGCCTTCTTCGGGATGGGGGGGTTCGTCGCTTCGAACCTCGCGATCCGAGCCGACCTCCCGTTCCTCGTGGTCGTCGCGCTGACGCCGATCGCCTTGGTGCCGTTCGCCGCGGTCGTCGGGCTTCCCGCGTTGCGTTTGCGGGGCCTGCTGCTCGCGATCATGACACTCGCGTTCGGCGTGCTCGCCTACAACACGCTGTTCCAGTGGACGACGTTCACCGGCGGGCTCGACGGCTCGATCCTGCCGACCCCGACGCTGTTCGGGGCCGATCTGACCGAGGGCCACCGGTTCGTCTACTTCCTGCTCGCCGTCGCCGCCGCGGTCTTCCTCGCCGTGCGCAACCTCGGCCGCTTCCGTTCGGGAGGTGCGCTGTTCGGCGTTCGCGATTCGGAGGAAGGCGCGGCCGCGCTCGGCATCAGCACGACGCTCCAGAAACTGACGGCCTTCTCGATCTCGGGTGCGATCGCCGGTCTCGCCGGATGTCTCTTCGCCTACCAGCTCCAGGCGGTCGCGATCGACCAGTACCACCCGCTCGTCTCGTTCAACCTCCTTGCGCTCGCCGTGATCGGCGGCATCGAGTCGCCGTGGGGGGCCGCGATAGCCGGCGCCATGTACGCGCTCTCACCAGAGCTCCTGCGGCCGCTGCACATCGAGGACGGAGTCCAGCTGGTGTCGGCGGTCGGCCTCGTCCTCACACTGCTCGTGTCCCCCTCGGGACTCGCCGGCCTGGGATCCCGGCTCCGGTTCGCGTTCCGCCGCCGCGCGGCACCCCGGCTGGCGACCGCGGCGATGATCGGGAAGCCGCGATGACCAAACTGATCAGCGGCACGCCCGTCCTCGAGGTGAGCGGCATCGAGGTCCAATACGGCGGCGTGCGCGCCGTAGCCGAGGCTCACCTCCAGGTGTCCGAGGGAGAGATCGTCGCGCTGATCGGACCCAACGGCGCCGGCAAGACCTCGTTATTCAACGCGATCGCCGGCGTCGTTCGCCCGAGCGCCGGCACCGTCATGCTCGATGGGCGCCCGCTGGACGGCTTGATGCCGCACGAGCGCGCGAGGAAGGGGCTCGCTCGCACGTTCCAGGCCGGCCGTTTGTTCGGACGCATGACGCTTCGGGACAACCTCGAGGTTGCGCAGTACTTGCGCGGGCGCAGCGGCGTCCTCGCGGCGCTGACCGGATCGCTCGGCGCGCGCGTCGACCGCAAGCTCGCGCGCGAGCGGACCGACGAGGTGATCGCCGCGGTCGCGCTCGAGGAGTTCGCCGACATGCCGTGCCGCGCGCTCCCGTACGGGATCCAGCGCATCGCGGAGATCGCGCGCGCCCTGTGCATCGAGCCGCGGATCCTCCTGCTCGACGAGCCGTCGGCCGGGCTCGATTCCCGTGAGTCCGAGGATCTCAACAAGATGATCAAACGGATCCGCGACCTGCTCGAGACCCCGGTGCTCCTGATCGAGCACGACATGACCGTGGTCATGGAGATCTCCGATTACATCTACGTCATGGACTTCGGCTGGATGCTCGCGCAAGGAACGCCAGACGAGGTTCGGTCGGATAAGCGCGTGATCTCCGCGTACCTGGGGGACGAGGTTGCCTGACCCTCAGCTCGACGTCGACGACCTCGAGGTCTCCTACGGTCCCGCGCGGGCGGTCCAAGGGATCAGCCTCGCAGTTGCAGCTGGTGAGGTCGTCGCGCTGCTCGGCGCGAACGGCGCCGGCAAGTCCTCGACGCTGCTCGCGATATCGGGCGTGGTTCCGTCGCGAGGCCGCGTCGTGTTCGACGGCGAGGATCTTCGGGGGCTCGAGCCGTACGAGATCGTTCGCCGGGGGTTGGTGCAAGTCCCGGAACGGCGAGCGATCTTCCCCGACCTGAGCGTGCGCGAGAACCTGGCCGTCGCCACCTACGCGCGGAAGCCCGGCCCGGAGCTGGGCGCGGACCGCGCGCTGGTCGGCGACACGTTCCCGCGCCTCGCGGATCTGTCGAGCCGGCGGGCGGGCTCGCTCTCCGGCGGCGAGCAGCAGATGCTCGTCCTCGCGAAGGCGTTGTTGGCGGGCCCTCGTCTCTTGCTCGTCGACGAGCTGTCGCTCGGGCTCGCGCCGCGCGTGGTCCAAGAGCTCTTCGGCGTACTGTCGCGCATCCGGGACAAGGGCGTCGCGATCCTCCTCGTGGAGCAGTTCGTTCCGCTCGCGCTGCGGCTGGCCGACCGGGTCTACGTTCTGGAGAA
>JBKKCR010000096.1:0-64797 GCA_046712825.1 Actinomycetota bacterium
GTACGACTGGCCGATCGTGATGTTGCGGCCCTTCAACGCCTACGGTCCGGCACAGAGCCCCGACCGGGTGATCCCGGAGATCATCGTGCGCGCGCTCCGCAAGGAAGAGCTCAAGATGACCCAGGCGAGGCAGACCCGCGAGTTCAACTACGTCGAGGACCTCGCCGACGGGTTCGTGAAAGCGGCGACGACTCCGGACGTGAACGGGGAGCTGTTCAACATCGGGGGCGGCGAGGAGATCTCGATGCGCGATGTCGCGACGCAGATCCTTGAGGTGATGGGCAACCCCATCGAGCCGCAGTTCGGCGCCCTGCCGGAACGGCCGACCGAAATCATGAGGATGTACTGCGACTCCTCCAAGGCCCGGGAGCGCCTGAGCTGGGAGCCGAGCCACTCATTGCGGGACGGTCTGGAGAAGACGATCGAGTGGTACCGCCGGGAGCTGGAAACCCCCGGATCGCCGTTCGTCCCCTAAGCCTGCGAGACCTGCCCGGGTGGCAGAGGACCGGGCGCTCTCACGGCGAAACTCGCATCCACCGCCCTCCTTCTGGGGGCCAAATTCATGGGGCCAAATTCGCCTTTACACGAGTTATCCATTATTGGTAGAAAAAGGAGGTAATGAGCGGATTCCTCGTGGCTGCGCCGGATGCTGATTCCTATGAGACGACCCCGGGCGTTTAGGTACTTTTGATCCGATCCTTAACTTTCGGCTGCACTTGGGAGGGATTCGGTTGCCCCGATGGCGAACAGGACTAGTCGCAAGCAAGCCGCCGTCGGTTCCGGATGAGTCGGACCGCACGGGATGAGCGGAAGCGATACCGGTGCACGAGGCCCGGCGGTTAGCCCGGGGTGATCGTCGGAGGGAGGTGGTCGGCGGAGTCGTGCAGTCCTCCGGATTCTCGTTCCGGAGCGGCGGTCGAACGTAGGACTCTCGAAGAATGGAGCGTGATGCCTGTGAGGCATGTAGGTAGGCGTAGCCTCGTACTCGTAGCGATCCTTGCGACCTTTGCGCTGCTGCTGCCATTCGGACCCGCGTCGGCGCACTCGGGTACTGGCGTTTCAGCATTTACCGGCACCGCCGCCACGGGTGCGATCTGGTCACCTTACTCCCTGGCCTGCCCCAAGGTGGGGGCCCTGTGTGACGACGGGCCCAATATCCCATGGTCGTTCACCTCGTCGTCGGACGTCGTCGTTCACCCGGGCAGCCCGATCGGGGCCGGCTCCGCCAGGGTCTCCGGCAGCGGTACTCTAACGGGCTGGTGCGGCCGGTCGGTCGGAAAGGGAAGCGTCACCCTAAAGAACCCGGCCTCGACGTTGCATACGTTCAACATCAACTGGCAGAGCGCCGGGACCTTCCTGATCCTCACCGACGTCTCGCCGCCGAGCCGGCTTGTCTCTATCGTGAACGCGCGCGCTGCGGGCTCCTCGGGAACGAACGTCAAGTGCGTTACCAGCGCCGCCACGTCGTTCACAGTGGTCGGCGTGTCCGCAGGATCAGGCTAGCGCGAACACTTCCGGACCAACTGAGGTCGCCGTTGGCGACCTCAGTTGGTTCCTAACCCCTTGGCTCCAGGGCGTGTGCTGTCTTGCAGAGGATGCTGAGTGAGGAGGCCAGGCATGTGGCGCCGAGCTGTGCTACCTGTTGTGACAATGCTGACCGTGCTCTTGCCGGGTGGGCAGGCATCTACACACCCGGGTGGGCTCGTCACGATATCGAGTTCTACCGCCGCCACGGGCGACCTCTGGTCCGCCTTCTCCCTGGCTTGCCCCAAGGTGGGACAGCTATGTGACGACGGGCCGAACATCCCCTGGTCGTTCACCTCGGCGACGGACGTCGTCGTTCACCCGGGTAGCCCGGCCGGGGCCGGCTCCGCCAGGGTCTCCGGGAGCGGTACTCTGACGGGGTGGTGTGATCACGCGGTGGGAACCGGGTTCGTGACGGTCCAGAACCCCATTGGTGTTTCACATACGTTCCAGGTCCGCCTACAGCTGCAGGGATCGCTCGTGGGGGAATACTCAATACGATGGGTCTTCACCGACGTCAGCGTGCCCAGCCGGCTCGCCATGACCATGAATGGGCGTACTGCTGGCAACTCCGGGACGCACGTCAAATGCGTTACCAGCCCCGCCACCTCCTACACCTTCACGGGCGTGGCGGCAGGGCTGGCCGGGTAGCCAAACGGGATCCAGGGCGAAAGCGTGGCATTGAGGAGCAGGAGCTGATGTCCTCCAAGGCCCGCCCTTCCGGGGGGCATGGGCGACAAGTCAGCATGGCTCCGGACTGCCGCGGGAACCGAACGAAAGCAGGTCTCGCGACAAGATAGTGGCGTGCGCGAATCGGGGGAGCCTCCCGAAGGAACCCTCGGAAATGACCGCGACCCAGGAAATGCCGGGCGGGCGTCGTATGTGGTATGAGCGGGATATTTCGATGGTTCTCGGAGCCGGTGAGGCATGAGAAAGCGACAATTCGGCTCGTCAGTTCTCCTAGTGGGGGTGCTCGTGGCCCTTCCGCTTGCAATTGCCCCCGCTGGGGCTGAGGCGACGAGGCCCCGTGAGGTAGGCAGGATGCAGTCCGTTTCCGGGGGCTCGCAAGCCGAAACCCTAGTGATCAACTCGCGGACCCGGCGCGCCTACCAGATCAGCAACACGAACCCCTCGTCCGTCTCAGCCTTCGACGTTCGAAACCCGGCCCGACCCAAACTCTTAGGGACCATCGAATATCCGGGCTTGCTCAGGGCCGACGGACCCCACCTCGTCGACGAGCAGCGGGGACAGATCTTCCTGCCCATAGTGGGTCTCGGGGGAAGCAGCGCCGCCTCCCCGTTCGCTGGTATCGCCGTCCTCGACGAGGACGAATTCCGGCCAGGGAACGCGAACGCCTTCCGCACGCTAACGCCTCGGACGAACTCTGCCGTGTACGGGCTGCTGTCCCTGGTGGGAATGCGATTCGAGCCCACGGCCCGAAAGCTGCTGATGCTCTTCGACAGTATCCCTCAGCAGGGGCCCGAACAGATTGTCAATGCCGCGGCCGACAACACGAGCGGTCGTCAGCCCCTTTATCTCAGTCCCCTTGTGCAGTGGGACGCGGACACGGGCGAGGAGGATTGGTTCGTGCTGGAAGCTTGTCCATCAGCGGCGGCCCAGGCGAATCAGGAACGCTCCCCGGACTGGGGGACGAGCGGGCCCTGGGTAACGCCTTTCCTCAGCGGCGACGGCAAGACCGTCAATTTCATCTGCTTCAGCGGGAGCCAGAACGCACAGTTCGCGCAGCTAGAGCTCGGAAAGGACGGCCAACCGACGGGCAGCATCGAGCGATTCCTGGGACCGCCGTTCGTTCGCCGCGTCCTGGTGGATCCGGAGCGTGAACGGACACACTTAGTGATGGTTGATAGTTACGCCGTTACCTTCGACTGGGCACGGCGCCGCCTGGTCGGGACGGTCGCGCTGTCACCCCAGCAAGAACTCGGATGGCGTACGCCCGTCGGCATCGACCCCGCGTCGGGTCGCTGGTACGCGCTCATCCCCAAAGGATCCGCAACCCTGCACGGGCAACAATTGCTCGACCCGGGCGGCCTGCTGATGGTGGACGGGCGGCGCACCCCCCTGTCGCAGGCACTCGCGTTCCCGGAGTTCGCAGCTCCCACAATAAACTACGCCCCGCGAATCAACGTCTTGCCCGACCCGGAACGAGGACGGCGTTACGTCTTCGTCCGTCCGATGCAACCCGACGGAATCACAGTAGAGACCTTCTGGCGCATCATCGAAGACTCAGTACCAGTGACACAGGACCCCCCACTGGGCGAACTGGACCGCACCGTAGACACCAACGAAGTCGAGGGTAAGACGGATCGAAGTTACGCAGGGCAGGCAACCGCCTATGGGTGGCGCGCGCTGCTCGTGTCCTTCGGGGTGGGCGTTGAGGAAGTCCTTGGGCCATGCCCCGCCGCGAACCGTGAGATCGTTGCGGCATCGGTGCAGAGCGCAAGCCTCTCAAGCATCGTCGCCGCGGCACGGGCGTTCCCCACAGATGCCGATCAGCGGACCCGCGAAGACTTGGGCGATGCTACCCGGTGTTGGCCTGCGGGCTTCCCGGACTTCAGAACTCCCGACCCCCCGGAAGCCCTTAGAGGCTTCGGGCCTGGGTGGGGACAGAGATCCGGGTACGTTCAAGGTGACCTGGACCCCGTTCTGGCTGCCGAGTGTGTGGGCGACGGAAACGGGGAGGGCCACGATCCGCGAGTGAGTGGCTCGGGAGCACACTCCGATTGCAGCCAGAAGGAGGAGAAGCTCGAGGCATGGGCCAACTACCCGGCTGTTCAGTTCGGATCGATTTCCGTCGGAAGGGCTTATTCGGCGACCAGGATGCACCGTGACCCGAAGTTGGGCGTGGTCGTGGAGACTCGTGCTCTGACTGAAGGTGTCGAGATCGCAGGGATTGGGTCGATCGAGGCAGTCCGTTCCTACGCCTACGCGCGGGCCAACGGCCGCAAGCCGCGTCCAGGGGATCCCGTTCGGGCCACTTGGGAGGTCGAATTCTGCGGCGTGCGAACCGGGGATTTCCAGCAGCAGGGCTGCGAGTTCCCAGACGCTGCACTTGCTGCGCTGAACGAAGCAGGCCGCGGGCAAGTCCTCTTCGTGCGACCGTCCCCCGACCCAAATCTGCGCCAGGGATCCCCCGGCGGCTTCGTTGCAGGCATCCAGCGGGACGAAGGCGACGCCCAGATCGCTTCGCTCGAGAACAACGATTCGCACCCAGCCGTGCCGGGCCTTGAGGTGCAGCTCCGGAACGACGACAATAACGGTACACACCGCACGATCGTTCAGCTCGCCGGCGTGCAGGCGGTCGCAGCCTACGGCATCTCGTTGATCCCCGAGGATCGGCCCTTCGATGACATCCCCGGGCCCGGCGGCATCATCCCACCCATCCCGGTGCCCCCCGTCGCGCCGTCTATTATCAACGAGCCGCCGAATCTGCCCGGCCCGGCCGATGACATCGTCCGCGTGGTGAAGAAAGGGCTCGAGGTGTTCCTGCGGGCTTCCGTCGACGCGCTCGTGGCCGCGGGCATCTGGTCGATCTTCGCCACACCCGTATATCTCGTCGTGCGCAGGCGGCGCCTGCGCTTCGCCGGATGAGCCGACTCCAGCGTTCCCCGCTCGGCACCGCGCTCATCCTGCTGGCGGTCGTGGTCGTGCTGAGCACCGTCGGCGTATCACTCCCGAGCGAGCGGGTTATTCGCACCGGCGGGCCGTCCGCCGCGCCGACCGGACCGGGGCAGCCATCGATCGACCCCACGACCGGCAAGACGATCGTTCCCACTCCCGGGGCCCGTCAGACGGTCATCGGCCGGGGCGGGCAGGTGCTGCAATGCGCCGCCGGCCGGAACGGCGGCGCGACGGCCGTCGGCGTCACGGCAACCGAGATCAAGCTCGCATCCACCGTGGTGCTCTCGGGCCCGGGGGCGACCTTCCTCTCGGGCTCGGTCACCGGTATGCAGGCGGTGATCAACAAGGTCAACCGGCAGGGAGGGATCTGCGGGCGAAGGCTCGCGCTCACCGTGCGGGACGACGGATGGGACAAGAACCGCGGACGCATCTTCCTCCAGAACTTCATCGAGGGCGGCTACTTCGCGCTTCCCGTCGTGCCGTCGTCGGAGGGGCTCACGGCAGCCATCGAGGCCGGAGACATCTCTCGGGCGCGCATCCCGGTCGTCGGCACCGACGGGATGCTGATCGAGCAGTACCGCGACCCATGGGTCTGGCCGGTCGCGTCGGCCACCATCTCGACCATGCGCATCATGGCGAAGTACGGCTACGGAAAAGGGGCACGGACTTTCGGCATCGTCTACGACAACCGGTACCGCTTCGGGAAGGAAGGCGCCGACGCGTTCCGCTCCTACGTCTCCAAGCTGTCCGGCGCTCAGGTGAAAGCGTTCGTCGGGATCGAGCCGGCGCAAGGCTCCTACGGCAGCGAGATCGATCGGTTCAACGGTATCTGCAATCCGTGCGACATGGTGGCGTATCTGCTCGAGCCCGGGACGGCAGAGACCTGGATGAACGGTCGCCCGAACCGCGGGTCGATCCTCACCAGCGGCGCACAGACGCTGTTCAATCGACGCTTCGCGTCGAACTGCCACAAGACCTGCCAGAGCATGCTGGTGTGGACGGGCTACACGCCGCCGATCGACGCCCTGGCTTCGATGCCCGACGTCGCCGAGTTCGTCGACGACGTGAAGGCCGTCGACCGCAGCGCCGACGTCGAGAACGCGTTCCTCGAGGGCGCCTACCTTGGGATGTCGGTGTTCGTGGAAGCGCTGCGCCGCGTCGGGCCGAACCTCACCCGAGAGGCGCTGCGAGCGGTCCTCAACGATATGACATATCCCACCCAGCTCGCGTCGTCTCTGTCATGGAAGGGCGGACGCCGCCACGCGAACATCCGCGCTCAGGCCTTTTCGCTCCAATACGCGGGCGAGCAATTCTCGGGCTTCCGGAACGAGCAGACCGGCTGGATAACGGACCCGTCGTTCGGGGGCTGAGGCTTTGGAGACGCTGTTCGTCATCGTGCTGCTGTCCCTGCCCAAGATCGGCGCGATCGCGATCTTCGCCATCGGCATCGTGCTGATGTACCGGGCCTCCCGCATCCTCAACCTCGCACACGGAGCGATGGCGATGGTGCCGGCGTACGTCGTCTACTCCCTCGTGCAGGCGAGCGTTCCTACTCCGCTTGCGATCCTGATCGGCATCGCAGCCGGAGCGGTCCTCGGCGTCGCAGTGCAGCGTGTGTTCATCCGGCGGCTGCAGAACGAGACGGCCTCCGTCCAGACGGTCGCGACCGTGGCCGCGCTCGGACTCCTGGTGGCTGTGGCCGCCAAGGTTTGGGGCACTGCCTCGCTTCCTGCCGTGCGTGTGTTCCCCGACGCGTTCTTCTCGGTCGGCAACTCGGGGGTCCGCGCCGGGGAGATCGGCCTGTTCGTTGTCATGGTCGTTCTGACCGTCGCGCTTCTCGTGCTGTTCCGAAAAACCGACATCGGGCTCCACCTGCGGGGCGCGGCCGAGAACCGGCGGGCGGCGGCGCTCATGGGCGTAGATCCCGACCGAATGACCGATCTGGCGTGGGCTATCGGCGGCGGCCTTGCGGCGCTGGCCGGCGTCCTGCTCGCGAGCGTCACCAACCTTCATCCCTACACGCTGACGCTCCAGGCTCTGCCGGCCTTCGTGGCCGCGCTGCTCGGAGGACTCGGCAGCATCGAGGGCGCGGTAGCGGGCGCAGCCGTGGTAGGACTCACCCAGGGCGCCGTGCCCTACCTGCCGCTCGGCGAGTCCGAAGGCGCGCCCCAGTTGTTCCTCGCCGTGATCGCGCTGCTGGCGATGGCCGCGCGCGGCCAGAAACTCGTCGGAACGGATGTGCGGGGTGGGATCTAAGTGGTGAGCGCCGCCGTCGCGAGCGTTGGTCGTGTCGTGGGCGGAGGTGTTCGACGCCTCGGTCGGGGCGCGCGGCGCCTGGTCGCGCCCTCGTTCCTCGCACGAGTGGCGCTGCTTGGTGTGGTCCTCGCGTTTCCCATCCTGCCCTTCGTCCCGTTCTCGGTAGTCGGCAGTGCCAACCTCGGGGCGTCCTACGCGCTCGTCGCCATCGCGCTGGTCATGCTCACCGGCTGGGTCGGCCAGATCTCCCTCGGCCATGCGGCCTTCGTTGGAGTCGGCGCCTATGCAACCGGCTGGGCATCGTCGGCGCTGAATATCCCCTTCCCCGTGAGCGCGCCGGTCGCCGGCATCGCCGGCGGCGCGGTCGCGCTCGTGCTGGGCGCCGTCGCGCTTCGCGTTCGCGGACTCTACCTGGCGGTCGCGACGCTCATCTTCTCGTGGATGGCCGACTCCTTCCTCTTCCGCCAGGACTGGATCACCGACTACTCGACCCTCCCCAGCCGGCACGTCGGAAACCCCGGCGATCTGCCCTCCTTCGACCTAACCAACCGACGCACGATCTATTACCTCGTGTGGGTGCTCGTCGCGCTCGGCCTCGTCGTCGCCGCGAACGTGCGCGACTCCAAGAGTGGACGGGCGTTCTTCGCCATCCGCGGATCTGAGGTGGCAGCCGCCTCGCTCGGGATCGACGTCACGCGTTACAAGCTCCTCGCGTTCGGCGTCTCCGGCTTCCTCGCCGGGGTCGCCGGTTCGATCATCATGGGGGACGCCCGCGTGGTCAGCCCCGACCAGTTCAGCTTCAATGCGTCCCTGTTCTACCTCGCCATCGCTGTGGTCGGCGGCATCCGCAGCCTGCCCGGCGCCATCGTGTCCGCCCTCGTCTTCGCAAGCCTGAACGAGGTCTTCTTCCGAGTCGAGGCGCTCGGTGGCTACCTCGAGGTCGTCTCCGCCAGCCTGCTCGTCGTGGTTCTGCTGGTCCACCGCGGGGGCCTGGCCGCGCTCGCCACCGAAGGCGCCACCAGCCTGCGGCATCTGGTTTTTGGACGCCGACGCGCCGCGGGAGCGGGGGAAGCACCCCTGGAGCTGGTGTCGCTGCCCGTCTCGCTGGTCGCCTCGATCAATGGGCCGGAGTCGCCCCCGAAGCAGCCGGCCCGCGTCGGAAAGAAGAAACGCGCGCCCGAGCCGGAGCGTCCTGCTCGCGAGGAGAGTCCGGCCATCATGCAGACGCAAAGCGTCACCGTGCAGTTCGGTGGGCTCACTGCCGTGAGCGACGTCTCGCTTTCGGTGCGCGAAGGCGAGATCGTCGGGCTCATCGGCCCGAACGGGGCCGGCAAGACCGTCACGTTCAACTCCATCGCCGGCCTCGTCGTTCCGACGTCGGGGCGCGTCTTCCTCTTCGGCCAGGACGTCACCAACGCGGCGGTGCACGAGCGGGCGCGGATGGGCGTCGCTCGCACCTTCCAGGCGATCCAGCTCTTTCCTCAGCTCACCGTGTTCGAGAATCTGCTCGTCGCCACCCACGTGCACAACCCCACCGGATTCGTCAGCCATCTCCTCGTGACCGAACGCTCGGTAGCGCAGGAGCAACGCCACCGCCAACGCGTCCGGGAGGTGATGGCGCGCATGGGGCTGGAGGCCGTCGCCGACCGGCACGTGATCGATCTGCCCTTCGGCGTGCTTCGGATGGTCGAGGTGGCGCGAGCGCTCGTCACCGACTTCCGGTTCATCATGCTCGACGAGCCCGCCTCCGGCCTTGACAACCGCGAAACCGACGCGCTCGTCGCCGTACTGCGCGGCCTCCACGCAGACGGCATCACGCTGCTGCTGATCGAGCACGATGTGAAGATGGTCACCTCGGTGTGCGACTTCATCTATGTGCTCGATCGCGGTCAGCTCATCGCCGAGGGCACGGCCGAGACGATCGCGCGCAACCCGCACGTGATCGAGGCCTACATCGGCCGTGCGCTCGAAGAGGAGCCGGTGGCATGACCGCGCTGCTCGAAGTGGATGGCATCGACGTGTTCTACGGCTCGGTGCAGGCCCTTCGGGGCGTCTCGATCCGGGTGGAGGAACGCGAGCGCGTCGCGTTGCTCGGCGCCAACGGAGCCGGCAAGACCACGACGCTACGAACGATCTCCGGAATGGTCGGACCCGGCAGCGGCTCGATCCGTTTCGCCGGGGAGGACATCGCGGGCCTCCAGGCGCACCAGGTGATCACGCGCGGGCTCGCACATCTCCCGGAAGGACGTGAGCTGTTCCCGTCGCTCACCGTCGAGGAGAACCTCCGCTACGGCTACTACACGAAGCGCAAGGACCGCTCCGGCTACGCACGGCAGCGCGACCGCGTGATGGACTTCTTCCCGAAGCTCCGGGAGCGGCGCGACCAGGCCGCGTCGACGATGTCGGGCGGGGAGCAGCAGATGGTCGCCGTGGCCCGCTCACTCATGTCGTCGCCGCGGCTGCTGTGCGTCGACGAGCTGTCGCTCGGCCTCGCGCCGATCATCGTCGAGCAGCTCTACGGGATCCTGGGCGAGGTGAACCGCGAGGGCACGGCGCTCATCATCGTGGAGCAGTTCGTGCACATGGCGCTCGCGAACACCGACCGGGCCTACGTGCTGGCCAAGGGCGGGATCGTCATGGAGGATCGCTCGGAAGCGCTTGCTGGCAGCCCGGAGCTGGTGGCCTCCTATCTCGGCGAGGCGGCGGCCATGGAGAGGGCCCCCCGCAAGTGACCCGGCGGAGGCGGGTCGCCGCGGCGCTGGCGATGGCTTTGGCTCTAGCCCTCACCGGGTGCAGCACGCGATCTGTCGCCGACGGTCGCTCCTCCCCGGGCCCGGGCGGCACGGCCGCTTCGCCTACGCAGTCCGGACCGTCGCGCTCAAGTGGAGGTACGGGAGGCCCGCCAGCCTCCCCGACCGCGGGCAACAGCACGAAGACGCCGACCGCAGCACCGACCGGCGGGGCGACGGTGGCGAATAGCGACTTCCGGCTCGAGATCCAGGCCCCGGGTTGCGCGCGCATCGGTGGAACGCTCCCCGTCGCGATCACGACCGAACCGGAGGCAGACGTCGCACTCATCATCGCCTTCTCCGACGGTGACGCGCATGAGGCCCACCAGTTCGGAACGGCCGACGAAAAGGGCGCGTTCTCCACGCAGGTCCCGATCCCGGCCGCCGCCCCGAAGGGTGACGCCCAGCTGCTCGTGACCGTGGGTCGAGAGCTGAAGGGCAACTCCGGACAGAAGCCGTTCACCGTCGTCGGCGCGGCGGACTCGTGCTCCTGAGCCTCCTGCGCTTCCGGGCCGCCCCGGCCTTGCTCGCCCTGGCTGCGCTGTCCGTCGTCGGATGCCGCGACGGATCGCCCCGAGTCCTGAACGAGTTCTACTCGCAAGCGGCTCGGTTCACCGTCGAGGTGCGAGGCCACCGCAACGTTAGCTTCGACGGCGAGTGGCGGCTCGTCGTGCTCCGCAACGAGGGAGCGGCCGGCATCCAGCTGCTCGTAGTGGGGACCGACACGCCGATCGAGACGCCGGAATGGACGATCGAAGCCTTCGTCGAGCTGGTGGACTTCCGCGGGGACGGCACCTATGAGGCGCGGCCGCCGACCGGCGCCGGGCAGCAGCAGCTCGTCAACGACGCCTACGCCCAGATCGTCCAACGCATGCCGTCGGGCATGCCCGAGGCGTTCCGCTACGACCGGGTGGTAAAGCCCTGTCGCTTCCGAATCGAGACCGAAGGACGGAAGGGATCGGCGGTATGCGATGGCCTCGCAGCCGACGAGGGGGCCAGTCTCCTAGTAACGCTGGAGATGTCGTGGGAGGGCCATGGACCTCTGCAACGGATCACGCCGGAACCGACACCGTCCGCGACCGCGACCGCGGCGCCGACTTCCACCTAAAGAGGCGGAGAAGGCCCGAAACGTTAGTGCCCGGCCGGCGGCCGGGCACCACGATGAGATCTGCGTCCTACAGTGTCCTGCTCCATGCGAACTTGGCAACCGGCAGGCCGTCGGGCGGGCATTGGGCGAAGATTCGGGTGAAGAAGGTCCCGGCGCCCACCTCTCCGCCGTCGAAGATCAGGAACGGCGAGGCGACCGGGAAGGTCGTGAGCGGCGCCGCCCATCTCTCGGTCAGGATCAAGGGCACGAGGGTCGCGAAGCTGGTCAGAGTGACAGTCACTTTGAGTTCCAGGTTCTGCACGAAGTCGGTCCCACCGCAACGGCCGAGCGTGTCCGAGGTCCCGGTGCCGCTGAACTCGACCGAATAGGTGCCGTGACCGTCTCCCTGACACGAGCCCTTCCCTAGGATGCTCCAGGGGCTCGCCGCCGGGCCGGGGGGGTTGGCCGTGAACTCCACAATGCCGGACGCGTCGCACGTGATCAGGCCGATATGGTTAGCCCCCGCCGTGCTCGGGAAGAGCGTGAGCAGCCCCAACGCCGCGAGCATCGCCGCGAGGCCCCGCCGGAATCTCATGGACTTGTCTCTCACCTGGACCCACCTCCCTGGTGGCATGCCCCCAACCCACCTCAATCCGTCGGGAACGCAAGCCATCCCTAGCCCTAAGCTACATTTCGCCACGAAGTGGACGTCCCCTGCTCAATCCGCGCCCGATTTTCGGCCTGGTGGCTGCGATGCCGGCTCAGGCCGTCTCTCCCGTTGCCGGACGACGAGGAACCAGGCCAAAGCTTCTGAACCGGCGTCGCTCGTCCCCGTTCTCTTCGAGGGAGGCGACCGGTTCCCTCTCGGACGGGGCGGTCGCGACGGCTGAGGGCGGACGAAGGGCCGCCACCCCTGAGTACGGGGTGGAGCGCCGCCGCCGTTCGGCTACGGGTACGGCGGAGGCAACAAGGGCCGCGCCGATGGAGAAGGGATGTACACGTCGACCTGGGTCGTGCGGATCGACGCGCCGGTTGGGCCGGCGCGGGCGGACGTCATCGCCGCCGACGGCGAAAGCTTCGGCTACGACGACCCGCCCTTCTACGTGGCTGCCTCCAGTGCCGGCTGTCCGGGCTGATGGCCCCCAGGCCACCCGGCGAATAACCCCAGGTCAGACCCTCTCCCGGTTAGACCTTGCCCTGATTTGGGTACAAACGGAGCAACTCAGCCGGCTCAGGTGATAAAGCGAACATCCCGAAACAAGCGTTGCGGGAACTTCGCTCGAATCGTTGAACTAAGCAGATGTAGGCGTATCGTTGGTATCGGAGGTATGCAGGTTGCGGTCCAGGGCACGCGTCATCGTCGGCCTCGCAACGGCCTTGTGGCTGGCCGTCATGCATTCGACCGCCTTCGCCCAGGGCTATCCCGGAGGCGGGAACACGCCCCCTCCCACGGTTGGTGGATCGAAGTTCTTCCCGGGCGACGACAAGCTTCCGCGTACGGGCACCGACCTTCTGCTGATCATCCTGGTCGCCCTCATCATCCTGTTCGTCGGGCTCGCGCTGCATCGGCTTTCTCGCCGCGCGAATCCAAGTGACGGCTGATCGTTCCGCCGCTCTAAACGGCGCGCAACCTCCCGTTCCGATGCGTTCACGCGTACGCGTTCGCATCGTCTTGCTCGCGGGAGCAGCGATCGTTCTCATGATCGGAGGGCTCGCGCTGCTCGATGCGTTGGCGGTCGCGGATGACCTCCGCTCCGGTCGTGTCGCATTCAAGATGCTGACCGATCAAGGACTCACCGGCGACGGGAAGCTCGCCCTCCAAGTCGAGCGAGGCGCGGCGATATTCGCCGAAGCAGACCGGCGCGCGCAGGGAAGCGTGTGGCTCGACGGCCTCGGGAAGATCCCGTTCCTCGGACGGCCGGCCCGGTGGTTGCAAGCGGCATCGGATATCGCTGCACGACTCGGCGAAGAAGCGGCCGATTCCGTCGGGCGCATCGAGCCGCGCCTGAAAGCTTCCGGGGAACCCAACGGGCGGCTCGAGATGATCTCGCTCGTCGAGACCGAGCTGGCGCGTCTTGGACGCCTCGTCGGCGACATCCGCCTCCCATCCACCGGGGGGTTCCTGCCGCCGGTAAGCGCAGCCGATCGCGAGCTGCGCTCGGATCTTGCCCGGCTACGGCGAGCGCTCGTCGCCGGAACGGTGACCACTAAAGGACTTCGTGCGTTCCTCGCCGGACCGAGCACCTACGTGGTGCTCGCCGCGAACAACGCGGAGATGCGCTCCGGGGGGATGGTGCTCCAGGTCGGCGTCCTTCAGGCATCCGGGGGGCGGGTCCTCGCGGGCGGATTCCGATCGACGGGTGAAGCTGTGCTCCGCGATCCGGCGCCGTTGCCGCCGGAACTGGAGTCGCTGTACGGCTGGCTCGATCCCGACACCGAATGGAGGAACCTCGGCACCTCTCCCAACTTTCCGGGGATCGCGCCCGTCTACGCCTCGATGGCTCAGAAGAGCGGTCTGTCCCGCGTGGACGGCGTACTCCAGATCGACGTGCTCGGCGTTCGCGCCTTGCTCGAGGTGATCGGGCCGATCGAGGTCGACGGACGGCGGTACGATCCTTCCAACGTCGAGAAGCTCATGATGCACGACCTCTACGTCGCATACGGCGACGAGCAGTTCGAGCGTCGACACGAGTTCTCGCGCCTGGCGGCAGAGGCATTCCGTGTGCTGACCGAACGCAGCTCCGATCTCGGAAAGCTCGCCAAGGCGGTGAGCCGCGCGGCCGCGGGCAGGCACCTGCTCGCATGGTCGGCGCGCCCGGACGAGCAGCGCGCCTGGGAGCGGCTGGGTATGGACGGGAGACTCGAGCGCGACGGCTTCATGGCGACGGTTCAGAACCACGGCGGGAACAAGCTGGATTGGTACGTGCGGGCCTCGGTCGATTTGGCGGTCGAGCGTCCGGAAGGACGTTTCCGGCGCGTTCGCGCCAAAATAAAGATCGAGAACTTGACCCCGCCCGGCGAGCCTCCCTACGTCGCCGGGAATGGCGCCATCGTTCCGAAGAACGTCTACCGAGCTTTCGTCGCCGTTTACCTTCCGGGGTGGGCGACGAACGTCGAGCTCGTGGGGCGTGAGGCCCTCGTGATCGGAACCGACGGTCCGATGCGCGTCATCGCAACGCGACTCGACATCCGCCGCGCGGCCTCGGAGGTCGTGGAAGTCGTGTTCTCGGTGCCGCCGGGTATGGAACGGATCCTGCTGCTTCCGTCCGCTCGCCCGGCACCGGTTCCGTTCCGCATCGGCGATCGCACGGTCGACGATTCGGCCAAGCGTCTCGTGACCGTCTAGAGCGTCATGAGGGCGAAGAGCTTGCTCGTCCGAACCCATATGGATGAGGTCTCTGCTCCTAGAAAGAGCGTTATCCCCCAGCAGATAGTCAGCTTCCTCCTTGCGTTGTTCGTCGGTGTTGCACCGATCGCTTCCTCGGTGCAGTCCGCATCCCCGGTCACCGTCGCACGGCTCGAGGTTCGGATCACCACGACTTCGCCGATGACGCAGGTGATCCTGAGACCGGGCCGGATCGCCGCTCAGCGTGCAATCTCAGTGCCCGACGACGTCAAGGTCACGCAACTGCCCGCCGGATGGGTGCTCAACACACCTGGGGGCCAGCTTCGCACCGTTGTGATGCGCGCCGTTTTCGAGGAAACCGCTCGCGCGTCGAAGATCCAGGTCGCCGTGCGGAAAGGTTTCGCGGGCAGGACGGACGTGGATATCCGTAACGTGTCCGGCGCTTCGTTCGCCGCTGCGCGGGTCGTGAACGATCTTCCGCGGTCCGCCACCGGAGCCAAGTCGAGCGACGGACTCACCGTGGTGCTCACCCGAACGCGCGCGCAGCTTCTCGGCTCGGCCAACCCCACTGCGATGCTTCCGGTCGATCCGCAGCGTCTCGTCCTTGCCGCGTACTACCCGTGGTACCCGGGGACGGAAGGCAGGTACGCCAACCCGCAGTTCGCAGACCGTCCCGTGGATGGCCGCAGCACCGCGACATGGGCCGGGGTGCTTTCGATGACGCAGCAAGCCCGGCAGGTGGGGGTCGACGGCTTCATCGTCTCGTGGGAAGGCGAGGGTTACTCGGGCAAGAGCTTCGACCTTGCGCTTACGGCCGCGCGTCAAACCGGCGGCGTTGTCTCTCCATACCTCGAGATGCTGCGCGCGCGTGCTCCCGGCGACACGAGCGGCAAAGCCAACCCGCTCGTCGTTCTCGAGTGGCTGAGCGCGGTGCTGGGGAGGGCCGACAACCCGGCGTTCTTGCGATCGGGTGGCATCCCGGTGGTCTTCGTCTGGCAGATGGGCAACCTGAGCCGTCTCGGCTGGCTGAACGTGCTCGGCGAGCTCGCCAAACAAGGGAAGGATGTGCGGCTCGTCGGCGACGCCGACAACTCCTACGGAGCGGTGCAGTGGGGCGTGCAGGAGTACAACCCGAACTTCATGTCGCCCGCCGATCTGGCGCGGCACAACCGCGACGTGATGCTCGACACGAGGTTGTTGGCGACGTCCGACGCGACGGCACCGCATGTGTACGTCGCGACCGTCTCTCCCGGCTACGACGATTCGAAGATCCCCGACCCCGCGCGCACGGCTCCGGTCGTCGCGCGCGGTGAGGCGGGCGAGCGGTACATCGCCTCATGGGATGCCGCTCTCGCAGCCCAGCCGGACTGGGTGATGATCACCTCATGGAACGAGTGGTTCGAGGGCACGGCCATCGAGCCGAGCATCGGCCACGGGGACCTTGCGCTCCGTCAAACCGCGGAACAGGCCGCGCGTTTCGCCGAATAGGGCCCAAACGGTTGACCCCTTCTCCCTGCCCGGCCAGAATAGCGTCCTCTCCGGGGCCCGAGACGAGGGCGGCATGAGCGGAAACGCCAGAGAATCGATGCGGACGTATTGGGACGAGGCCGCCAGGACCAACGCGGCCTGGTACGTCGATACCAGCCTCAGCTTCGACTCTCCGGACCTCGACCGGTTCTTCGAGACGGGCCGAACGGTCGTTGCCGCCGCGCTGGACGAGGCGAACGTCGTTCCGGCGGGCCGCGCCCTCGCCGTCGAGATCGGCTCGGGACTGGGGCGCATCTGCCGTGCGCTGTCGGAACGGTTCGATCGTGTGATCGGCCTCGACATCTCCGAAGAGATGGTGCGCCGGGCGAAGGAGTTCGTGCCCGAGCCGCGCATCGCATTCGAGGTCTCCAGCGGAACGGATCTGCGTTCGGTTCCCGACGCGGCGGCAGATCTCGTGCTGACGTTCACCGTGTTCCAGCACATCCCCGACGTCGGTGTCATCGAGGGATACGTGCACGAGGCGGGGCGCGTCTTGAAGCCCGGCGGCGTGTTCGTGTTCCAGTGGAACAACACGCCCGGCGCGCGACGGTGGGCGTTCAAGCGGAGTTTGCTGGGGTTCCTGCAGCGGACCGGCTTGCGATCGGAGCGCTACAAGCGCAACGCTCCGGAGTTCCTCGGCAGCCGAGTTCCGCTCGATCGCATGCGCGCCGCGCTGACCGCCGGGGGGATGGATCTGCGCGACACCATGGGCCTCGACACGCTATACGCCTGGGCGTGGGCGGTGAAGCGATGAGGAAGCGCGAGCTCGCGAAGTCCGCGGTGCGCAACGGCGTCCCGCTCGCGCTCGTCGCCACGGCGCTGCGGCCCCGCGCGTCGCGTCTGCAGCGTGCCGGCGCCCTCGCTGCCCTGCTCGGCTTCTGGAGCGTCATCTACGCGCGCTACCGCAAGGGCGGCGTCGCGCAAACTCACCATGAACGCGAGCTGCTCAAGGGCGTCTCCTGGGAAGCGTTCTGGCGGCACTACAACGAACGCGTGCCCACGATCGAGGAAGAGTTCGAGATGTGGGGCGCGTATCACCAGCATCGCCACGAGATGCGCTACGACCTCGTCGCCGACGAGGTACGCAAGTACCTTCCGCCCGGCGGCCGGGTGCTCGACGTCGGGTGTGGAAGCGCGCTGGTCGCCGACCGGATCCGCGACATGGACGCGACCTATGTGGGCTTCGATTTCGGCGGGCACCACATCGAGTACGCGGCGAAGAAATACGCGGATATCACCGACCGCAAGCTCGGAACCGTGTTCGCCCGCGGCGACGCGCAAAAGATGCCGTTCACCGATGCGAGCGCGGATGTCGTGGTATTCAGCGAAGTCATCGAGCATCTCCTTCAGCCGGAGCTGGCCGTGTGGGAGATCGCCCGGGTCCTCAAACCGGGCGGCGTGCTCGTGATGACGACGAACAACGCATCCGAGGTGCCGCTGCGCTCTCCGCTGTCGCACCTGTTCGCTTGGCTCGAGAAGGCTTTCGGGGCCGAGCACCCGAAGCTCATCTCGCTGCGACCGTGGGTCTGGCCGTGGCCGGTCGACCGGGATCTGCTACCGGAGGGATCCCCGGACGTCTACCTGCCGCACACGCACCACATCATGGGCGAGACCCGCGCGATGTTCGGTGCCGCCGGGCTCGACACGTTCGAGTGGTCGACGTTCGAGTTCCCGCCGCCGCAAGCAGCGTCCGCGCAGTGGCTCGATAAGCGCGGGGCGCCGGGACGCAAAGCCGTGGACGCGATCGAGTGGGCGGCGCAACGCACGCCCCTCGTTTGGCGGCTCGGCTGTCACGTGTTCATGCGCGCGCGAAAGGTGTCCGACCCCGTGTCGCCAACGCCGCCTCCGGGCGTGTGGCCGGGACCCTTCTCGGGCGGGGACTAGACTCCGCCGGGAAAAGACGGCGGCCCCCGGTTTCCCGGGAGCCGCGTTGGAGCATCCCTCGCAGGCTATAGGGATGATTCGCTATTTCCGGGCGGACTCCTGCTTGCGAAGAGAAGTCTTAGAGCACGGCCCGGCGGCTGCGGAGGCTGCCGGAAACGAGGGAAACCAGGCCGACGGCGTCCCCGGCGGCGAGCTGGCCCAGGCGGGCAAGACGCGGCCGCCCCGGCTTCCGTCCGGCCTGCCGCCAGCGAGCCGCGAGCCAGGGGAGCGCCGCGAGGGCCGGCCATGGCTTGCGGCTCATCAGCCCGGCGAGCCCTCCGGCGAGCGCCAGGTCGAACAGCGCGGTATCCCACGACAAGAAGACGCCCAGCCGCATCGCGCGACGCAAGCCGGGGGCGCGTCGGACGAGGTCGGGGAACAGGCGGAGCCGGCGACGCTCGGCGAGCCAGTCCGCGAACGTGGCCGGATGGACACGGTGATGGACGAGGGCCGCCGGACGATAAACCGTCGTGCCGCCGTCGGCTATCAGTCTCCAGCCGAGCTCCGCGTCCTCACCGAAATGCGCGCGCGTGCCGGTTGGAGCGTCGGGCCTTCCGGCGGCGAATCCGCCGAGCCGCTCGAAGGTCCCGCGACGCCAGCCGATGTTGCAGGTCTCGTAGAGCTGCGTTGCGGCGGTGATCCAGACGGTGCGCGCCCAGGGCCCGGCGGCGGCCTGTTCCGACGGCGGCGGGAGCGTCCGCCCCTGGACGACGTCCGCGTCGCCCAACCCGCGCGTGATGGCGTCGAGCCAGCCCGGCGTCGGAAGACAGTCGTCGTCGGTGAACGCGAACGCCGGCGCGCGTGCGAGCGAGGCGGCGAGGTTCCGCGCGACGGCCGGGCCGCGATTTCCCTCCGCGCGTGCGGCGAGCATGCGCAGCGGCGTCGAGGATACGAGCCGTCGCAATACCTCCCACGTGTCGTCGGTCGACGCATCGTCCACGACGACCACCTCGAAGAGCGCTGGGGCGAGGGTTTGCGCTTCGAGCGACGCGATCAGCTCGGGCAGGAAAGTGGCGCGGTCGTGCGTCGGAACGATGACCGAGGTCGACGGCGTGCCTGCGGTGCTCCAAGAAGGGCTTTCGACGCGTTCGGTCATCGGTTCACCGCAGCTCGAGCCGGCGGTCGGGCGGATGGCCCGTTGCGAAGCGCCCGGCCGCGGCGACGTGCCATTCCTCGACGACGTCGGCGTACCGGTCGAGGCTGAGCTCGGCCGCGGCGCGGAGCCCTCCGGCCACGAGGCGCTTGCGCAGCGACGCATCGTCGGCGAGGCGGCGCACGGCGGCGGCGGTCGCCTCGGCGTCTTCCGTGGGGACGATCAGCGAGTTCACGCCGTCGAGAAGGTACTCGCCCGACCCTCCCGTACCGGTCCCGACCACCGGGGTCCCGCAGGCCATCGCTTCGAGCGGCACGAGCCCGAGCGGTTCCTCCCAGATGACTGGGAAGACGAAGACGTCGGCCGCCGCGTATCGCTCACGGAGTTCGATCCGGTCGGCCACACCGAAGGTCACGCGCTCGGTGAGCCCGAGCCGCGCAACCTGCGCTCGAAGCTGCTCGGCATAGCGCTCGTCGCCGCGACCGATGATGTCGAGGGTCGCTTCTTGGGGCAGCAGCGCGAGCGCGTCGATCAGCACGTGGATGCCCTTGCGTTCGTCGAGGCGACCGACGTGGAGGAGCTTCCACTGCCAGGGGCGGGGCGGGGGCGGCTCGGCCGGCAGCGGGAACTCCTCGGTGTTGATCCCGCAATAGACGACGCCGGCCATCTTCGGCGCGGCCCAGCGCGATTTCCGTTCGACGCTGCGGCGGATCATGTCGCTGATGTAGCAGAAGGCTGCGTGCTCGCCTAGATCCGGGAGCACGGTGGGCACGCCGGCGAACGGACGCACGACGCGTCCGAGCAATCCGCGACCGTCGAACGTCCGCATCCAGGGGTCGATGTTGGGCGCGTACCACGGCCACTCGTCGAGGAGCATCAGCACGAGCGGGATGCGCCGTTCCACGACCGTCGTGAGGAGGCCGAGCGACATGGCTCCCATGTTCCACGCCGAGACCACGTCGGGCTTGGTGCGCGCGATCGCGGCAGCGATGGCGCGCTGGTTCCCACGCTCTATCGCGAGCCGGCGTGCGAGCGGAGGGGAGACCAGACGGTGGTCGTCCCAGTAGAACTCGAGGTCGCGATGGATCCCCCGCACGCGCTCGTCGGCGGGTTCGCGAACGTCGGGCAAGCGCATCGTGGTCGTGAGGATCTCGATCTCGTGGCCGCGGCCGCGGAGCCGGTCCATCACATCGCGGCAGGCGAGTTCGTATCCGCCCAGATGATGCGGCGGGTACATGTTCGAGACGACGAGGATCCGGGTCACGACGACTCAGATATAGCCGAGCTGCCGGAGCCGCTCTTCGAGCTCGGCGGCTTCATCGCCGTCGATGGCCGCAGGCGTCTCCGACGCGTCCTCCGCCGGCGCGTACGACTCGACTTCGTCGATCGCTGCGCGAAGGGCCGGCGCGGAGGGTTCGGCCGCGGCATCCAGCGGACGAGATTCCGCCGGGTCGGAACCGAGGTCGTACAAGCGCTCGCCGCTCTCGTCGCGGATCAGCTTGAAGCGGCCGTCCGTCGCCGATGTCATCGAGCTCGCCATACGTCGGATGGCCTCGTCGGGGATCCCCCACGCGCGAGCGAGCGCCTCCTTTTCGGGGAGCATGATCTGTCCCGCGACCTGTGAGACGGCGGCGCCGCCCGGCCGGACTTCATCGCTCCACGGATGATCCTCGATCCCGAGCGCGCCGGCGATCATCGCCGGAAGCTCGGCCAGGCTCACCGGGCCATCGTGCCCCGGCTCGACCGGCGTGGAAAAAACCAGCGGCACCCGAAGCAATCGTTCGGACATCGAGAGCAGGTGCCCGACCATGCCGTCCTCGCCGAGGTTCTCGCCGTGATCGGACGTGAGCACGATGAGCGTCTCCTCGAGCATCCCACGGCGGTCCAGCTCCTCCGCGATCCCACCCAGCCACGCGTCCATCTGGAAGATCGCGCGCGCGTACAGATGCCGGGTGCGCCGGATCGTGTCCTCCGGCATCCGCAGCTCGCCGACGGTCACGCGGTACGAGCCCTCCGGCGTCTGGTATCGCGCGGCGTCGAGCGCGGCGCCTATCCGCTGCAGCCCTGAGAGGTCGTTGAACGGGCGCGGAGGGAGGTACGGCCCGTGGCACTCCATCAGGTTCACGAACCAGAAGAACGGCGCGTCGGCCTTCCGCTCGTCCATCCACTTGCGCAGGATGTGCCCTGCGGTGGTCGCGCCGTCGTCCGCGCGTGCGCGCCACGCGTCGAGCGCCCACTCGAGCCGCGTCCGCAGGCTCCGGCCCGGCGCCTTGCGCTCTACGCCCCGGATGCTGTGGAAGAGGTCGAAGCCCGTCGCGAAGCCGTTGACCTCGTGGATCCAGGGGTTGGCGCTGATCCCGCCGGTCGCGTAGCCCTTCCGTCGCAAGAACTCCGCGAGCACACGGTCGCTCCGTTCCTCGAGCAACGCGCGCGAGTTCACCCCGACCTTCGATCCTTTCTTGATCCCGCTCGTGAGCCCCAGGGCGCCGGGAAGCATCCCAGTGAACATCGAAGCATGCGAGGGGAGGGTCCAGTTCGACGGCGCGACGACGTGCCGAGGCGCCGAACCTCCTCGCGCCAGCTGAGCGGCGACCGGTGTCGCTCCGGGCGGCGCGCCCCACGGCTCGAACCCGTCCGCGCGCGCGGTGTCGAAGACGATGAGGATCAGGTTGCGCATCAACCCACGGTGGGCGGCGTCATCGACGGCCGTCCCGTCCGGCCTTGCGGCGCAGCGCGTCGACGGTGTTACGAGCCGCGAACTTCCACAATTGCGGGATCGTCATCCGGATCGGGCCGAGGTCCACGGGATGGCCTTGGCCCCAACGCTTGCACGCGGCGTCCGTGCGGGTGAACCGTTCTCGTCTGAGTTCCTCGAAAGGCCCTTTCACCCCGACCCCGTGCACGCCTTCGGGCAATAGGTCGAACCCGTACCCGAACGCGAGTGAGCTCTCGAATGGCTCGAGCAGCAGCTGGAATCCTTCCGGGGTGAATCGCCAGAAGTCCCAGGGGTGAGCGTGGATCGGCATGAACATCACCGAGGTCAGTATCGCCACGCCGCCCGGCTTGAGCACGCGATGGATCTCCCGAACGCCGCGGAGCGGATCGGCGACGTGCTCGAGGGTCTCGACGCAGACGATCGTACCGACGCTGTTATCGGCGAAGGACAGCGCGTGGATGTCTTCGACCTGGTCGACGTTGGCCCCCTCCTGGAAGTCGCACCCGATGTATGTGTGGCCGGCGAAGAGGGAGCGAAGGTTGGCCTCGCGCTCCTGTCCCTCGGCCGGCCGGGATCCGATCTCGACGACCGGGTCGGCGATCGGAAGGGCCTCGACCGCATCTTCGACGAACATCCGCACGGTGGGTCGCATCGGCCGGAAAGCATAGCCGCTCGTTCCCCGACTCTCCGGCGCCGTCGGCTGCCTCTTCGGCTCGTTTCGGGCGTTTCAGCCGCCGGATGATCCGTGGCCGGCGAGCCTCGCGTAGATCTCCTCGTGGAGCGGGCCCACCCGCTCTTCCCATCCCCACCGCGTGGCGTGCTCCCGGCAGCGCGCCGGGGTCCCCGGCCGGCCGGCGAGGGCGATCGTCTCCTCGAGGGCTCGGGCAAGGGCGGCCGCGTCGCCGAAGGGGGCCGTTCGGCCGACCTCGGGGCGGTCGATGATCTCGGGCATGCCGCCGTCGGCGCCGCAAACGGCCGGCGTGCCGCAGGCGAGCGACTCGACCAGGATGAGCCCGAAAGCCTCGTTGGTGGAAGGCAGCGCCGTGACGGTCGCCTCGGCGTACCGAGCGGGGAGGTCCTCGATGTTGCCGACGCCCGGCAGGTCGGTCGCCGCGCGCACCCGCTCGGCCCGCGGGCCGAGCCGCTCGAAGGCCCACCCGTGGTCGCCCGGCCCGGCGAGAACCAGGCGCGCCTCCGGAACCCGATCGAGCAGGAGGTCGAAGGCCTCGACCAGCGTGCCGAGCCCCTTCTCGGGGTTGGTTGCGAAGGCGGGGAACAGGACGCGCGGCGGGCCGGTGCGTGGCTCCGGTCGCAGCGGGAACCGATCGATGATCACGCCGGGCGGAAGCACTTCCGTCGGACGGCCGAACGCTTCCTCGGTCGCGCGGGCGGACGCGGAACTCAGGGCTGCGACCATCGACGCCGTGCGAACGGCCCGCCCGAGGAGCCGGCTCTCGCGCGGAAGGGCTTCGACCAGCTCGCGCGACGGGTGCCCGAGCACCGTGTACAGCGTGCGGTGACCCGCCAGCCGGGCCGCGATGGCCGCGGTCGGAGTGAACGCGTGCACGATCTCGAAGCCGCGGACGCGGAGCAGGGTGGGGAACGCACGCGCCCCGAACGTCTCGGCCTCGCCGTACCCGCGCCGCGCAAGCGGTCCGGGGGGCAGTTGTTTGAGCCTCCGGATCGTCGTGCCGCCGGCCGCCGAACGACCCGGCCGCCCGGAGGTGCCGGTGATGATCTCGACCCGATGTCCGGCGCGCTCGAGGTACCACGTGAGGTCGGCGAGGTACCGCTCACCGCCGCGGCGCACCTCCGGCCACGAAAAGGGGTGAACGAGCGCGACGTGCAGGGGCTTCAACGTCGTCGTGCGGGCAGGTGGGCGCCCAGCTCGCGCCGCCAGTAGGCCACCGCGCCGGGGTTGCCGCTCCGCCGCGCTCGAAGGTATCCACGAGCCGAACCAACGATGTTGAGCGCCCGGAACGCAGCCTCCGACGCGAGGCCGTATTCGGCCCGGTAGAAGCGGTACGTATTTCTCATGTACGCCTTCGTCCGTCGATCCCCGTAGGCTTGCGCTCCCGAAACGTTGCCGACGTGTATCACTCGCGCGGCCGGCTCGAAGCGGATCGTCCACCCGCGCTTGCTCGCCCGCCAGCACCACTCGAGGTCCTCGACGTACATGAAGAACCGCTCGCTGAAGGGTCCGACATCCTCCAGAGCCACGCGAGGGATCAGTAGCGCGGCGCCTACCGCCCAGTCCACGTCGCGCGCACGATCGTGCCGCCAGCGTCCGACCAGCATCATCCGGTCCGCATCCTCATCGGAGATCCGGTTCGGGCCGCGCGCGGTCGCCGCCGCCACCCGCAGTGACGGGAACGGGAGCGTGGAGTGCTCGAGCTCGCCGTCGGGACGAAGCAGCAGGGGGGCGATCGCCGCGGCTTCGGGGTGCGCCCTGGCGGTCTCGATGAGGCGGCCTATCGCTCCCGGCTCGGGCCAGGCGTCCGGGTTCAGCGCGAGGAACCACGGCGCTTCGGACCTCGCGATCAAACGGTTCATCCCCGCGGCGAATCCGAGATTTTCCGTGCCGGCCTCGATCTCGGCTTCCGGTACAGACCGTGCGATCACTTCGGCGCTTCCATCGGAGGACGCGTTGTCGCGAACGAGGAGCCGGATGTCGCACCCCTGATCCGTATCGAGCAGTTTGCGCAGGGCGGTCGCGGTGAGCTCGGCTGTGTTCCAGGTGACCACGCCGACGTCCACGGGCTCGCGTTCAGTGGCCATTCGGTGGACGAGTCTAAACGACCACGCCTCGCCGCCCGACGAGCTACCTCAACCCACACAAAACGGGCGCCAGACCGGGTCCTTCCTCCCTTGTCGTGAGAAAGCTCACATCTCCGACGTATTGTTTCGAGGGGAGGAAGGAGGTTCGCTTAATCGAGTCGAATCTTCTCGACTGGTGCCTTCCGGCTAGGGGACTGGTGCCTTCCGGCTAGGGGAGGTGAGGCACGGCTCCAGGGGATCGCAGCAATACCTTCGCACGGTTCTGTTACAAGCCACCCACAGGGAGGGGGCGACAATGCAAAAAAAGGCTTACGTACGCCGGATTCTTGCGGCGCTCGCGTTGACAGGATTGCTCGTGCCGGCGGCGGCTGGTCCGGCAAGTGCCGCGCCCCTGCCCATCGTTTGCACGGCGGCGGGAACGGTTGTCGTTGTCCAAGGGAACATCGACTCGTGGTCGGTTCAGGGCCGCGGCTCGTGTCAGGGCGACCTCGGGGGGACCTACTTCCTCGACTTCGTCGGCGCAGGCACCTCGGACACGGTTGGGCTCTGCGACCAGACGCTGCTCGTGCAGAACCTCAACATCAACGTGCTCGGCTCGCTGACGAACGCGCAGACGGGCGTCCCGAAGTTCTTCAATCACGATTGGGTTGCTCCGGTTACCACGTACCCACTCGCGACACCGTTCCTGATCACGGAGAACGCGTCCGGTGATCTGGCAGGTGCCGGGAACTTCTTCAACCACATCTTCCTGCAGTGCAACGGACCGACGGTGGCTCAGTTCACCCTCGTGTTCCTGCCGGGCGTGTTTTAACCGGAAGACAGAACCTTGGGGGCCTGCCGCTCGCGGCAGGCCCCCGAACTTTGCGCCGGTTCTCGCCCTAACGTTCCGCGTCGTTCCCGAGGGCGAACCGGTAATACGTGAGGCGGGCAACCCTTCCGTCCTCGAGGGTGACGGCCAAGATCCGGAGATGCAGAGACCCATCCGGGGCAGCGAACTTCATCACGGCCGTGGACGTCGGGACCCCCGGATGCAGATCGCCGGCCACCTGACGGCCGTCGAGCGCGGGGTCGTTCCGGGTCTCCTCGGCCAGTCGGTCCCACGCGGCGGCGCCGCGGCCCTTCCAATCGCCGCTCGGCGCGACGACCCGCACCAAGACCGACCCAAGGAGCGATTCGTTCAGCTCGTTCGCGCGCCGGCCGACGACCGCGGCGGCGATGCGGTCCACGGTCCTTTGGATATCCGTGATCTGTGAGACGTCGCTGCGCGCGCGATGCCCGCGCTCCCGGTCACGCAGCCGTCCACGCAAACGCCGCAGCGGCGGTTCGGGAAGCGGAGCCGCGGCACCGCTTGCCGACTTCGCGGCGAACTCCGGCTCGAGGTATCCCAAGCGCTCGAGGGTTCCGCCGGCGACTTTCATAAGTGCGCTCAGGTCTGTCTCCGAGATCTTTTCGCGCCACTTCCCGGCACCCACCCGTCCGGTCGTCGGGTCCTGGTTGAAGGCGACCTTCGCCTCGCGGAGCGCCTCCTCGACCATCACCGGTGTCGCCGGGAGTCCGAACCATGCGAAGAGCTCCGCGACGTGAGCCTGTGGATCTACGAGCATCTCCTCGTAGCGGACGGTCCGAAATCGCTCCAGGCCCGCGCTCGCGGTTTCTGCGGCCTCGACCGAGCTACGCCACTCCATCGCCGCTTCCTCGAACGTGCGCGGAGCGTTCTTCCACGGCTGGGTCATGAGAGACCGTGCGACGTCGCGTCCATCACGGACGATGTTCAGGATCCACGCATCGGGATAGATCTCGCCGATCAGCTCGAGACACGTCACGTGCTCCGGGGTTCGCTCGGCCAGGCGCGTGGCGCCGGGGACGGTCTTGAGGAAGGGCAAGAAGACCCCGTCGCATAGGTTGCGCAGCGCGCGGGTCATCTCGCTTGGGTCCATGTACACGAAAGCCGTTCCCGGCGACCCCAGCACGCCGTGGTGGAAGCGCTCCCGGAGCGGCTTTATGCCTCGCGAGAAGAGATAGGTTTCCGAGGGCACCAAGGCCACCTCGGGGTGAGCGCCGAGGATGCGCTGTACCCAGTTGGTGCCGCTGCGGCGTGCGCCGACTAGGAAGATCATCCGGTCGCGCAGTGGTCCTTCGATGGAGCCCATCCGATATGGTTCGATACCGGCGTCCTCAGCCCTTTACGGGCACGACCCGTTCCCTGCCGCGAGCGTGTAGACCAGATCGAACTGCCCCTCCTGGGTGATGACTCGCACCAAAGCCGGGCCCGACGGAGCGTTGGCGGGAGGTATCCAGACGCTGCGGAAAACGCCGCTGCTGTCGGCGAACTTTGCGTCGTAGCCCGTCTTGTAGTCCGACTTCCCATCCACGCTGGAGCTGCCGTCCGAGTAGAGGGTGTTGAACCCGGCGGGACCTCCGGGGGCCGTTTGGACCGTGATGCCCTGGGTGTCGACGCCGGCACGCGCGCACGTGAGATCCAGCCGACCGGTCGATCCTCCGGTCGCGGTTGCCGAGGGCGACGGCTTCGTGGTCTTGGGGATATTCGTCGGTGTGCCGAAAGCGACGGGAGGCGACGACGTGGCGGGCGTCGTCGGCGTGGAGGTCCCGACGGTATTTGTGGTCCCAAGGGCCGTCGGCTGCGCGCCCGGCTCCTTGTCGCCGCCGCATGCCGAAAGAACGATCGCGAGGGCCAGCACGCCCCCGCGAATGAGGAAGCCGCCGCGCCGTCGTGAGGCTGAGTGATGAGAAGTGTTCATGGTTTCGGCCCTGAAGGGAGCCGAATCTTACACCTCGACCGGGGAGGACGCGGGTCGCCCGCCGGGACGCAGCCGGTACCATGACCCGCATGCAACCCGTGGAAACGCCGCAACCGAGGCTGCCCACGTTCGTCATCATCGGCGCCATGAAATCGGGGACGACCACGCTCGGGGCCTATCTCAATGCCCACCCCGACGCGTACTGCGCTCAAGAGCCGCACTTCTTCGACCAGAACTTCGAGCGAGGGGTGCCGTGGTACCGCGAACGCTTCCGGGACGCCGGGGCTGCGGCGGTGGTCGGCGAGAAGTCGCCTTCCTACATGTATCACCCGGATGCGATCCGGAGGCTCACCGAGGTCTTGCCGGATGCCCGGCTGGTCGCGATCCTTCGGCATCCGGGTCACCGCGCATATTCGCACTACTGGCACGAGCGGCGGATCAAACAAGAGACGCTTTCCTTCGGCGACGCCCTCGACGCGGAGCCGCGCCGGCTGCGCGACTACGCGGACGGCCTGTGCCCCTTCGCCTACGTGGACCGCGGCCTCTACCTGGAGCAGCTCCGGCGCGTGGTCGGGTTCGCGCCGAGGGAGCGGCTGCTCGTGCTGCTCTTCGAGGATCTCCTGCGGGTGCCCGTGGAAACCTACTCCGAACTCGGTCGCTTCCTCGGCATCGACGGCTCTTTGGCCGCCCCGCCGGGCCCGGAGGAGTCGAACGCGTACCGCACCTATCATCCGGAATGGGCTTGGAAGCTGATGCACCGGTATCGGCTCTGGGGACGCCTTCCGCGCCCGATCGCGGGACGGCTGTGGCGTGCGATGCAGCGCGAGGCGACGTATCCGCCGATCACCGAGGCGCAGCACGCGCGACTCCTCGATCGTTTCGCGGAACCCAACCGCGAGTTGGCCGATTGGTTAGGGCGCGACCTCTCCGAGTGGAGCGTCTGAACTACCGGAGCTAGCCGATGCCCCAGCCGTCGAAGCCGGGCGGCATGTAGGCGCGCAGCCGCTCGACCGTCGGCTGCAGCCGCTCCCGAAGTTCCGACTCGACCGTGGCGGGAACCGCAACCGAGTCGGGAGCAGTGTGCCGCGTTGTGAGGCGCCGCAGCCTCCGCGCGATCGGTCGGGGCGTGGAGGGCCGTTCGGCGAGACGCCGCAGGGCCGGGATGCGATCGCCAAGGAGCGTCGGCGCAGGCTTGTCCTCGGTCCGGTGAAGCCTCTCGTCCAGGTTCGGCGGTGTCCGGCGGTCGTCCACCCCGATGAAGCCATAGATCGTTCGCAGGGTATCGGCGCGACGATCATCGAGCTCTTCGCTCGTCACGATCAGCAGCTGCTCACGAGGGAAGGACCCGAGGTATCGCTCGATCTGGGTCGCGTAGTCGCTCAACGCGAACAGCATCGGGTTCGTCAAGAGGACTTCCGATGCCGGCCCACGTTCGCCGTACTCCGCAACATGGTGGAGGTACTGCGAAACCATGCGCCGGATGGGATGACGAACGACGTACACCATGCGCGCTTCGGGCAGCACCCGCTTGATGCGCTCGGGAACCCCCGGAAAGAACGGATGTTTCGTGTAGGAGGTCGAAGCCTCGCCTCGAGCGGCAGCGGCACCGCCCGATGCGAAGCAGCTCTCGTACCAGTCGACGCCGCGTTCCCAATTCTTGCCTTCGACGAAGAATTCGAGCTCCTTCGGCTCGGCCATGAACACGTCTGGGTGCGCTTGAAGGTACGCGTGGAGGCTCGTCGTGCCCGCCTTCATCGCGCCGATAACCAGGAAGGTCGGAAGCATCTGAGCTCGCACGATAACACCGGGTTGGGGGCGGCTGGGGGCCGAGACTACAGCACGATCGTCCGTGAGCTGATCGACCCGCGCACCATCGCGGTGACCTCCGCGAGATCGACGATCAGCGCGCCGGGAAGCTCCAGCCATCGCTGCCGGCGTCCCTCGACGACGATCCGATCGACGACGACACGCCGACCGAACGGGGTGAGCCGCGCGTTACGATGAGCCACGAGAGCCTCCTCTCGGTTCGCACCTCGACAGCCCAAACCGTGCAGGGAGGCTCTCTCTTTGTAAAGAACGGCGCTGGGAACCACAACTAGGCGATACCCCAGCCGTCGAATCCGGGCCCCATGTAGGCGCGCAGCTTCATGATGTCGGGGCGGATCTGCGCGCGGATCCGCTCCTCGAGCTCCGCGGGGAGCTCTAGCGTGGACGTCGTCAGCGTCTTCGTGGTCACCCGGAAATGCAGGCGGCGGAGGGGAGCCGGAGTGAGCCTGGCGGCCGCGCGGTACAGACGGTTGTCGCGTATCTTTTCGATCGACTCCTTGCGGAGGTAGACCTCCCCGGTCGTGTTCGTCCGGCTCGACACCTCAGGCGGCGTCCAGCCCGGATCGACATCGAGGAAGGAGTAGACCGAGCGCATTGTCTCCACATACGAACCACGCAAGCCTTCGGTCGTGATGAGGAGGATCTGCTCGCGCGGGAAGTGACTCAGATAGTGCTCCAGTTGCCACGCGTACTGACTCGCGCGCACGTACCCGGGATGCTCACGCAAGGCCCGCTCCGGCGACCGCGACTCGCTTCCGGCGCGCAAGCGCTCCAGGTAGTGGGAGCGTAGACGCTTCATCGGGTCGCGTAACAGGTAGATGAGCTTCGCGTCCGGGATCAGGTCCGCGATCCGACCCGGCACTCCCGGATATGCATGGGCGAGTGTGTACTCCGGCGAGGCTTCTCCGATTGCCGTGGCGTCCCCAGCGCCGGCGAATTGGTCCAGGTACCAGTTCTGCCCGCGCCCCCAGTTCTTCTCCGCGATGAAATAAGCGAGCTCCTTTTCGGCCGGAGTGAAGATCTGCGGGTGGGCTCGCAGGTGGTGCCAGAGGCTGGTGGTCCCCGCCTTCATCGCGCCGATGACCAAGAAGGTCGGAAGCATCTACAAGACGATCGTTCGTGAACTGATCGATCCGCGCACCATCGCCGTAACCTCGGCGAGATCCACGAGAAGCGCGCCGGGAAGCACGAGCCAGCGCTGTCGCCGTCCCTGAGCGAGCGGCGCCGTCCGCACCCGATACCAGATCCAAGGGATCGCAAGCAGCAGCGCTGCGCGCTTGCGCGGCGCCAGGAGCAAACCGGCCATGGCGGCCAGCGCGGTCGGATGAGACGGCTTCCAGAAGAGCCCTCCGTACAGATAGCCGCGCCCTTCCGGGTGCAACTTGACGACGCGGGGGATACCCGTCCATTTGAGCGCGTCCCGGGTTGCCGCGCGCAGGTCGCTCGGCTTCACGTCGTGATGCACGAGCGCCTCGGGCGCGAAGATGGCTTCCACGCCGCGGCGACGGATGCGCCAGCCGAGGTCGGTGTCTTCACCTCCGTGACGGCTGAAGGCCTCGTCGAAGCCGCCTGCTGCCTCGAGGTCGCTCCGGCGATAGAAGATGTTGCACGTCTCGAAGTAGGTGGCGTCCCTGACCGTGATCGTCCGTGAGAACGGGCCTTCAAGGTGCTGCTGGGCCGGGTCGGGGAGCGTGCGGCCGACGACGATCCGGGGACCCGCCCCCAGAGCTTCCAGACCTCGCTCGAGCCACGACGGCGTCGGGACGCAATCGTCGTCGGTGAACGCGACGACCGGTGCACGGGCACGGCCCCAGCCGATGTTGCGCGCGGCCGCCTGCCGCCGGTTGCGGCCGTCTCCGAGGATCTCGATGGACAACGTGCTGCGTCGCGCCAGGCCGGCGAGCAGCTCCACGGTTCCGTCGGTGGAGCCGTCGTCGACGAAGATCACCTCGAAGGAGCTCGGTGGAAGCGTCTGGGCCTCGAGCGCGCCGATGAGCCGCGGGAGGAGCTCGGCGCGATTGTAGGTTGCGATCACGACCGAGACGCGCGGGGCATCGCCGTTCGCGCTGCCGCGCTTCAGGCGCGCCATGACGACAAGTCCCTCCCGAGAAGCTGTTCGAGGCCGGCGATCTGGTCCGCGTATGCCTGGACGAGGCGGCGGCGAAGCTCGGGATCCATCGGCTCGTACGTGCTGCGGTCCGGACGCACGTTCATCGCGTTGATACGCCAAGCCCACGAGCGCGGGATGCGACGCTTCAGGCGGGCCTTCAACACCGCCTCTCTCAGACGCACGGAGCGGACGCGCATCCGCGGATTGTAGGTCTTGCCCAGGTTGTCGGGCCGGTACCCGTCGTCGACGCCGAGGAATCGGCAGGCGTCGCCATACACGCCCGAAGCGTCCGACGCCAGATCCTCGAATAGCATCACCATCAACGCCGAGGGCGGAAAGAGGCCGTGGAGTTTCCGGATCTGTTCCAGGTATCTGCCTCGAGCGAGGTAGAAGCCGAACGGTGGCGCCGTCCCCGCAAGCTCCTCGTCCACGACTTGAGCGAGCGGACGCTTTTCGCGGCCGATCGCACGGAGGTGGAGGAACTGCGAGTAGATCCGCTCCGCGGGATGCCGCAGGATCGCGATCATGCGGACGTCGGGCAGTAGCTTCGCCATCCGGTCCGGAACGTCCGGATGGGCCATGTACCCGGGGGTCGCCTCACCGATGGCGGGTTTGCCGGCACCGGCAGCGAACTGCGCTCGGTACCACTCTTCTCCCGCCTCGTAGCGATGAGGGTTGTCGAAGAAGTGAAGTTCCTTCTCCGAGGGGATGAAGACCTCGGGGTGTTCGCGCAACCATGCCGCGAGCGAGGTGGTTCCGGCTTTCATCGCACCGATGATGAGGAAGTTCGGCAGCGGCGCGGTCATCTCGTTGCCCGCCTCATGGGACGCGTCCCTCGACGAACGGCACCTCGAAGACCTTGTCGTGGGCGACGGGGCCGTGGCCGAAGTATCCGTCCTCACCGAAGAGCTCACCGTGGTCGGACGTCACAACGACCCAGGTGTTGCTCGGGACGAGGTCGAAGAGCCGCTCGACGACGCCGTCTAAATAGCGGACGGCGTTGATCTGACGGTCGCGCAGCTCGGCGAGCTTCGCGTCGTCGAAGAACTCCGGTTCGCCTTCGGCGCCCGGCTGGTCGTCGAGTCGTTTGAAGACGCCGTGCACGCCCGATATCCGCGGCCAGGTCGAGGGGTCCTCATCGGGAAGCGCGTAGGGGTAGTGCGTCTCGCCGGTGTTCAACAGGTAGAAGGAAGGCCGCTCTTCCGAGAACGTCATCTGGTCGAGCATGGCCGCCATGTCGTTGTGCTTCGGCATCAGCTCGTATGAGTCGAAGTCGCGGTTGATTGGCGTATGCCGGTTCAGAACCGGCATCGACACCATCGCATGCGTCGCGTAGCCGAGCTCCTTGCGAAGGAAGGTCGGCATGAAGATCGACGGAAGGAGCCGCTTGAACTCGATGCCTTGGACGCCGATCCGTTCGCTGTACCGGGTGAAGTCTTGCTTGTAGTACTCGGACGCGTACACACGAGGAGGGCTCGTATGAGGGAGGAGACCCATCAGCAAGTTGTAATGCGACGGCGCGGTCCACGACGCATAGCTCCACCGCCGTTCGGGCTTTCCGAGGAGGCTCAGGGTCTTGGGGGAAGCGGCGACCCACGAGTCGTAGCGGCAAGAGTCGAAGATGACGACGACGAGGTTCCGCGCGCCCTCGGGGGGGCGCGGGCGTTCGGGCGCGGCTTCGGAGGGATCCATCGGTCTCCAGGCTCTCGCTACAGGCACGGGGTGACCCGTCCGAGGCATTCTACCGGCGGGTTTCGACCTGCAGGGTAGGCTGTTGCGGTTCGGCTTCTTGATGGAGGATCGAGTGGATCGAAGCGATCGTTCCGGGCTCGCGGGTGCGAAAGTGGTCGCCCACAAGGCGCTCGCGTGGGCGAAGCGTCACGAAGCCGAGGGAGCACGAGCGATCTACGGCGCACGCCGCGCCGCGTTCATCGCGCGGATGAAGGTCCAGGCCGCGTGGCAAGGGGCCCAGGTCGACGTCGAGGTCGCTCCCGACGTCCGATTCGGCAAGGACATCGCGATCACGGTCTGGCCGGGCTCGCGCAACAGCATCCGCATCGGAGCGGGTTCGCGCATCGGCGACCGCGTGCTCTTCATCCTGAACGACGGACGCATCGACCTCGGCGACAACGTCGAAGTGCGCAGGGACAGCACGTTCATGATGTGGGGGGGCTCGCTCGAGCTCGCAGGCGACAACATCCTGTCGTGGGGCAACGTGATCCATTGCGCGTCGTCGATCCGGCTCGGCAGGATGACGTCCACCAACGAGTGGGTCACGATCGTCGACTCGAGCCACTACTTCACCACGCCCGACGAGTTCTTCTACCACAACACCAAAACCGGCCCGATCGAAGTCGGCAAGAACACGTGGATCTGCTCCAAGGCGACGCTGGCGCGCAACGCGAAGATCGGCGATCACTGCATCATCGCGGGCAACTCGATCGTGAGCGGCGAGGTCCCCTCGGGGCACCTCGCGTCGGGCGTCCCCGCGCAGGTCGTTCGCGAGCTGGAGCTGCCGTGGAGACAGTCGGCCCCAACGCTGGTGGGCGCGACGGAACCTCGCAAGCCGGCGAAGCGCCGTCCCGCCGCGCGCAAGCCGCCGAAGCCGGCCGAGCCGACCGACTAGCTCCGCCGATCGATCTGCACGGCGGCGACCACGAAACCATCCGCCGTCGCGTAGCGAGCCGTGAAGGTCGGCGGAACCCGGGCATCGATCGCGTGGCTCACGATCCGTCCCTCGAGCATCCCGGGACTTGCTTCGATGTACGCGACGTCCTGGAACCCAAGTCGCCTCGCGCCGAGCGGCGCGAGGGCCTTGTACGTCGCTTCCTTGACGCAGAACAGAGCGAGCAGTACATGGGGCTCGGCAAATCGCGACAGCTCTTCGGGGGTGCAGATACGCCGCGCGGTTCGCGTGTTGATGTGGCGCCCTTGGGCCTCGACGTCGATGCCCAGGCTCTCCAGTTCACCGGTGGAGGCGGTCACCGCGATCGCGACATCGTTCGTGTGGGCTATGGAGCCGGTCAGTCCTGAGGGCCACACGGGCTCGCCGTCTGGTCCACGAGGAACGTCCGGCTGTGTCGTGCCGAGGTCCTTCATCGCGGCCGCCGCCGCCTCGCGACCGGCGACGAACGGACCGGCGCCACCGACCGCGACCACTCCGATCCCGACCGTGACCCGGAAGAGGGCACGCACGGCGTCGATGGACGGAGCAGGCTCAGAGATGGGGAGGGTCACGGCTCAGGCCTCGAACCGTATAGTTGGCCCAATGGACATACCGGGTTTGCAGCGTACCTGGGATGAGCTCGGCCGCACCGATCCGCTCTGGGCGGTCTTGTCCTTGCCCGACAAGCGCGGGGGACGCTGGGAGCTCGATGAGTTCCTCGCAACCGGCGTCCGCGAGATCGATGAGGTGCTCGCCAGGGTGCGAGCGCTCGGGCTCGGACCGGTGCTCGGCAGGGCGCTCGACTTCGGCTGCGGCGTCGGCCGGCTCACGCAGCCACTCGCGGGCCGCTTCGAAGAGGCCACCGGCGTCGACATCGCTCCCTCGATGATCGAGCGGGCGAAGAGCATCAACAAGCACGGGGAGCGCTGCCGGTACGTGCTGAACGACCGCGACGATCTCGGGATCTTCCCCGACGGAACGTTCGACTTCATCTACTCGAGCATCACCCTGCAGCACATGCCGCGGCCGCTGATGATGACCTACGTCGCGGAGTTCATCCGACTGTTGACCCCTGCCGGCGTCCTCGTGTTCCAGCTCCCCGCGCGGCCACCTCGCACCTTGCGCAGCCGGCTGAAGCGCTTGGTGCCGTCGGTTCTTCGGACGAGGTGGCGACGTTTCCGGCACAAGCGGGGAGCGGAGGCTCGGATGCAGATGTTCTGGACCTCCCCGGAACGAGTAGCGAGACTGGTGCGCCGCTCCGGCGGGCGGATCGAGGCCGAGCAGGACGACTACTCGGCAGGCCCGGGCTGGACGGGAAAGCGATACGTGGTCCGCCGCGCCGGGGCAGCCGCGTCGTAGCGACCGGCTCGCCTCAGCCTCGGCGCGTGATCCTGCCGGTCCATCGAGCGGCGAGCACCACCGCGTGGACGGGACCGAGGTGCCGTCGCCGGAGCGCCGGCCCGTCGGCGGCAACCTGATCGATGGCGGTGCCGAGGCGGAGGAGCATGGCGCCGTCCCGCCAGGGCTTCGGCCGGATCCCGTAGCGAGCCAGCTCGGAGAATCCCATCCCGAGCTTGCGATGCAGCGCCCAGGTGTCGCGCAGCGTCGCGCGCGGGTGGTGCTTCACCTGCGCCTCGGCCGCGTACACGAGCCGGTAACCGGCGCGCGACGCCCGCCGACAAAGCTCCTGATCTCCCGAGGCGGTGAGCTGCGGCACGAACCCTCCGAGGTCGGCGAACACCTTCGCTCGCACGAACAGGTTGGCGGTCGCGGCGAAGTGCTCGACCCGGATGTACAGATCCTGATCGAGGTAGGTCGCGCGGTCGTAGCGCTCCCAAACCGACGGGTCCGGGCTCGCCATCTGCACGATCCGCCCTCCGACGAGGTCGGCACCGCCGTCGAGGGCGGCGACGCCTTCGGCGAGCCACCGCGGATCGGGAAGACAGTCGGCGTCGGTGAACGCGAGGATCTCTCCTCGAGCGGCGGCGATGCCGGTGTTCCGGGCCGCGTACGGGCCGCGAGCGGGCTCCATCTCGAGTCGAGCGCCGATCCTGTGGGTCCGCACCAGGTCCGGCGTCGCGTCGCGCGATCCGTTGTCGACCACGATCACCTCGAACGGCGGCGCGCCTTCTTGCGCCGCGAGCGCATCGAGACACGCGGTAACGCGCCGGGCCTCGTTCAGCACCGGCATGATCACGCTGACGCGCGGCGCTCCCGTCATCCGATCATGGTCTCGTAGAGGCCGTCCATCGCTCGGGCAGTCTCCGCCCAGTCGAAGCGCTTCACCCATTCCGGACCGGCGGCGCCCATGCGCCGCGCGAGCGGTTCGTCGGAGAGCACGCGCTCGAGTGCGTCCGCCAGCCCGGCAGGGTCGTTCTCGGGGACGACCAGCGCGGTGCGGCCCTCATCCACGAACTCGGGGATCCCGCCGTGACGGGTCGTGACGACCGGCCGGCCGCTCGCCATCGCCTCGAGGTTGACGAGGAGCAACGTCTCGACGTCACCGTCGGCTGCCGTGCGGCTCGGCGTCACGATCACGCGGGCTCGCCTGATGGCGTCGCGCACCTGCGTACCTCGCCGTGACGGATCGGCCGGCTCCACGACGACGCCCTCGCCGCCCGAGTGCGCGAGGTTCTCGAGCGGACCGAAGCCGAGAAGGACCAACCGAGCTCCGGGCACGCGACGCCGGACCTCCTCCCACGCTTTCAACAGGACGTCGAGGCCCTTCTTCTCGACGAAGCGTCCGACGAACAGGGCCTCCGGGACACCGTCGGGAAGCGGCGTCGGTGTGAAGAACGACGTCTCGACCCCCGACGGGATGACGTGTATGCGGTCGCCTGGAACTCCGGCCTCCTCGACCGCGCCGATGATGAATCGCGACGGGACGACCACGGCATCGGCTACCCGCAGCGGGTCGACGACCCCCGGCCACTGCCGCGCGTACGCCGTAACGTCTTGCCCGTGGACCGACACGACCAGGGGCAGCTTCATGCGGCGCACGGCACCGAGCACATCCGAAAGACGGTACGCGTGGTGGTGATGGACGAGCTTCGCGCGATGAGCCGTCCCGATCGACACGATCGCAGCCGTCAGGATCCGTCGCTCGGCGATCGTGGGCGGGTCGTGCCGTTTCGCCAGGCGCGCGAGGCTGTAGAGCGGCTTGATCGGGAACGTCTCGCGGTTCTCGATGGCGTCGCGAGAAACCACCACGACCTTGTGCCTCGTGCGCGTGAGGAGCGTGTGCACGAACTGCTCCGACAGCGGCAGATACCGCTGCATCGTGTGGAGCACCGTATTCATCTCACGGCCCGTCCGCCCCGCGGAGCCCGAGCGATCATGCCGATGCTGCGCTGGGCTCCCCGGATCCGATGTAGCCCTCACGCTCGAGGTGCAACACGATCTGCTGGGCGGCTTCCTCAGGCGTGAGCTCGGTGGTATCGATCGTGATGTCGGCGTCCACGGGCTCCTCGTATGGATCCGAGATCCCGGTAAACTCCTTGAGGATCCCGGCGCGGGCCTTGGCGTAGAGCCCCTTCCGGTCGCGCTCCTCGCAGATCTCGAGCGGCGTCGCGACGTGGATCAGCACGAACCCGCCCATCGGCTCGATCATCCCGCGCACCTCTTTGCGGATGCTGTCGTAGGGCGCGATCGGGGCACAGATCGCTATGCCGCCGTTCTTGGTGATCTCGGACGCCACATAGCCGATGCGACGGATGTTGATGTCGCGATGCTCGCGGGAGAAGCCGAGCTCCGAAGACAGGTTCTTGCGAACCAGATCCCCATCGAGCATCGTGACCGGCCGCCCGCCCATCTCGAGGAACTTCACGAACAGCGCGTTCGCGATCGTCGACTTCCCCGATCCCGACAGCCCGGTGAAGAAGACTGTGAGTCCCTGCTTGTGCCGCGCCGGATGCGTCTTGCGTAGCTCGGTGACGACCTCGGGGAACGAGAACCAGCTCGGGATATCGCGACCGTCCCCGAGCCGTTCGCGCAGCTCGGTTCCCGAGATATCGAGCACGCGCTCGCCTTCGGGCACCTCGTCCTCGGGGAAGTACGTGTCCCGGTCGGGCACGTAGAGCATCTGGCGGAACGGCACCATCCCGACGCCCAGTTCCTCCTCGTACTTCCGGAGCAGGTCCTGCGCGTCGTAGGGGCCGTAGTAGGGCGTTCCCTCGGGATCCTTGCCCGGTCCGGCGTGGTCGCGTCCCACGATGAAATGGGTGCAGCCGTGGTTCTTGCGGATGATCGCGTGCCAGACGGCCTCACGCGGTCCGGCCATGCGCATCGCCAGCGGCAGCAACGCCAGCTTCGCCGAGTACGACGGATAGCGATGCATGAGCGCCTCATAACAGCGGACGCGTGTGTAGTGGTCGACGTCGCCGGGCTTGGTCATCCCGACCACCGGGTGCACGAGTAGGTTCGCCTCGAGCTCCTTGGAGGCGCGCAGCGTCAGCTCGAAATGCGCGCGGTGCATCGGGTTCCGCGTCTGGAACGCGACGATCTGCCGCCACCCCAGTCGCGAGAACTCCTCTCGGAGCTGCCGTGGCCCGAGGCGAAGTCCCGTGTAGTCGTAATGGATCGGCAGTTGGAGCCCCTCGATCTTGCCGCCAACGAACCACGCGTGCGTGCGGTCGGCCAGGTGCCCGACGCCGGGATGAGAGGTGTCGGTGTTTCCGTACACCTGCTCTGCCTCGGCCATCCGATCCGGCTTCCACACGTCGGTGATGTGGAGGACGGCGAGCATGACGCCTTCGGGATCCCGCAGCGCGAGCGCAGCGCCCGACCCGAGGCCCTTCGCGACGTCCTCGGTGACGTCGAGCACGACGGGGATGGGCCACAGCGTGCCGTCCGCCAAGCGCATGCGCTCGCAGACCTCCCGATGGTCCGCCTCCCCCATGAACCCCTCAAGCGGAGAGAAGCCGCCGGTGAGCAAGAGTTCCAGGTCGCAGATCTGGCGGGGGGTCAGGTCCCAGGACGGCCATTCGCGGGAGGCGACCTTGAGCTGTGCCGAGCGGTTCTCGTCGGTCATGAGGTCGACGAGGCTGCCGCCGTGGGGCGGGATGAGATGGTCTTGGGCGCTCACGGGTGTCCTCCGGTCTGTCGTCGGGTTTCGGCCCCGGGCCCGGGTCGGTCATACCTGGCCGGGAGGGGGTCCCCATGGTACCGGCCCGGTCGCCACCTGCCGAGACCCGAAACCGGGTCCGGAGTCCCCGCTACGCGGGAACGCTATCGGTCGTGACGGCAGGGCGATACCCTGTGCGCCCCGCTACCGTTGTTAGGTGGGACACCAGATGGCCTCAGTTCCGGTCGAACAAGGGTTCGAGCTGCGCGGAGAGCGCAGCCGCTTGTCCACGCTCGTTCGCGACCTGTGGCGCTCTCGCGAGCTCGTCATCATGCTGGCGCGCAAGGACTTCTTCGTCCGCTACCGCCGCGCGTCGCTCGGAATCATCTGGGCCATCGGCCTTCCACTCGTCCAGGCGTCCGTCTTCGCCTTCGTCCTGAGTCAGTTCGCTCGGTTCGAGACACCCATCCCCTTCGCGGTCTTCGTTTTCTCGGGCGTCCTTCCGTGGAGCTTCTTCAACAACGCGGTGACGATGGGTACCACCTCGATCATCGACGGGTCGGCGCTTGCGACGAAGATCTACTTCCCGAGGGCTGTCTTGCCGCTCGTAACGGTCTTCTCGGGTTTCTACGGACTGATTATCGGCATCGTGGTCATGGTCGCGATGGCCGGCGCATTCGGCGCGCCGCTCGGCCTTCCGCTGCTCCTCCTGGTGCCGGCGATGGCGCTGCTCGTACTGCTCGCTTCCGGATTCGCTCTGATCCTGGGAGCGCTCCAGGTCTACTTCCGCGACATCAAGCACGTGATAGCGGCGATCACGCTGCCGTGGTTCTGGGCCTCCGGCGTCTTCTACCCCCAATCGGTCCTGAGTGAGGACTTCCGCCGCCTGATAGCGATCAATCCTGCGGTCGGGATGATCTCGCTTTTCCGAGCCGCGATCGGCTCCGCCCCCGCCGGCTGGGAGACGAGCGTCTTTTGGTCGATCGGCTGGGTCGTTGCGTTGTTCGTCCTCGCGGCCGTTCTGTACCGGCGCTGGGACCGAGTATGCGTGGATCTCCTGTGACGAGGAGACCGAAGGGCTCGCGCGCATGACGCAGCGCGGCCGCGTCCATCTCGACGATGCCGGAAAGCGGTACGTCAAGTACGACGACGTCCCTCTTCTGCTCACCCGCGCGTTGCGTTTCCGCGCGGGGCACAAGAAAACCCATCTCTGGGCGGTCCGGCATGTAAACCTGATGGTAGAGCCTGGGGAGACCGTCGGCGTCATCGGACGCAACGGCTCGGGAAAATCCACGATGTTGCGGATGCTCGCCGGGGTAACGGCCCCGACGGAGGGGGTCGTGACCGTTCACGGGCGCGTCGCGCCGCTCATCTCCGTCGGCGTGGGTTTCCACCCCGAGCTGACCGGACGCGAGAACGTGTACGTCAACGCGACGGTGCTCGGCATGCGGCGTAAAGAGATCGACCAGCTCTTCGATTCGATCCTCGAGTTCTCCGAGATCGAGAATTTCATCGACACCCCCGTCAAGTTCTACTCGTCGGGGATGTTCGTGCGACTCGGCTTCGCCGTCGCGGTCGCTGCGCGGCCGGACGTGCTCCTGATCGACGAGGTGCTCGCCGTCGGCGACGTCGCCTTCCAGGCCAAGTGCTTCGACCGCATGGAGGAGATCCGCAGTCAGGGGACGAGCGTGCTCGTCGTCAGCCACAACCTGAACGCCGTCCGGCTGCTGTGTAAAAGGACCCTCGTTCTGCACAACGGCGAGATGAAGTTCCTCGGCGACACCGATGCGGCGATCTCCCTGTACCACGAACTACTCGCGGTCCCCGTCGAGGAGCCGTCCGAGCCGGGCAACCAGGCGGCTCCCGTCCGGATCGAATCGTTCGCCATGGTGGGGGAGAACGGGCTGGCGACCAACCATGTGAAGTTCGGTGAGGACGTGGCCTTCGTGCTCGAAGCGGAATTCCTGGCCGCCGTGCCTCGCCCGGCCTTCTCGTTCGTCCTCGCCAACGAGAAAGGCCAGATCGTCTACTCCGACGACGCGCACAACGCGGAGTTCCAGCGCTCATACCAGGCGGGAGAACGGGCACGGTTCGAGGCGAGGATCCGAGCTACCCTTCCGACCGGCACATACAAAGCGCGCTGCGCGGTTCGATGGAAGGTCGGCGAAGAGGTCGACCGCGCCGCGCGCTACGTCACCTTCTTCGTGTCGGGGCGTCCGTTGGTGAAAGGCCTCGCCGATCTCGAGGCGGCGTTCACGGTTGAAGGAGGGTCGTCGGCCCTCACGGAGGCCGAGGCGACGCCGGTCGAACCGCTCGAGTCGGACGCGGGGTAGCACAGGGGGAGGAAGGTCGTCGCCATGTGACACCTGATCGTTGACTGGTTATCTGGCCGGAGGGGGCGGAAAGTTCCTTCTGATTCGGGAAAAACCTAGTGGCGAAGCGGCAGGAACTTCCGGAATCATGCCGAATCAGGTGTTGTCCTAGGGAAAAAGTTGTCTTCGCTGACGTCCGGGGGGGATGCGCGTGCGATATCGGATCGGGGCAGTCGTCGCCGTACTTGCTTTGCTTGTCACCGCCATGGGCATTCCATCGGCGACGGCGAGTGGCAGTCCATATGTGACACGGCTCCGGGTCGAGCTGTCGGGAACCAGCGACTGGCAATACCTCCGTATCTCCGACAGCGGGATCGCCAGCTACCACCCAGACGTCCTCGCTTCGGGCACGACGGTAAGCCGTGGCCCGAACACCATGCTCATCGCCGGTCCGGGATACCAGAACGTTTCGGCGACGATCAGCATGGTCGTGGAGACGTACAACGCGAACTCGTTCAACGTATCGCTGGTTAAAGGCAAGATCGGCGAAGCCCATATGAAGCTCTACCGGCTCAACGACTCCACGCCCGTACAGATCCTGAGCTTGAACAACTACGAGACCAGCGGCGATGCGACGGTTTCCGCCACCGTCTCGCGGGCGACGCTGGTAGCCAACGGGTACACCATGCCGCGTATGGACCCTCGGCGTCTGGTTCTCTCTTTCTACTACCCCTGGTTCGGTGAAGGCTCGTTCGACAAGGGACCCTGGTACGACACTCCGACGGGACCCTACGACACCAAGAAACCCAGCGAGGTCTCCAAGATCGTGGCCCAAGCCCACTACGCGGGCGTCGACGGCTTCGTCGTGTCCTGGGACGACGTCGGAGATCACACCGCCGCGTTCGACCTCGCGATGAATGAGCTCGCGACCCGTTCGATGTACGTCTCCCCGGTGATCGAGCTGCTCATGTTCAAGACGTCCTCGGGAGCTTTCGACGTGCCGAAGATCATCGACACGATGAAGAAGGCGCTCCAGCGCTCTTCCAACCCCGCGTTCTTGAAGGTCGGCTCGCGGCCCGTGCTGTGGACCTTCGGGATGTGGGAGATGGACGTTCCGACCTGGACTGCGATCCGCGCCGCGGTGGTCTCCGCCGGATACAACCCCTTCTTCATAGGCGAACCCATGTCGACGGAGTGGGGATTGGACGGCACGTACTACTACACCCCGAACGGCATGACGTACGACGGCATCGTCTCGAAGTTCAGCCAGATCAAGCGTCAGCTGCGTTACGACGCGCAGGTGAACCCGCTCGTCAAGCAGCGCCTGTGGGCGGCACCGGTGTCCCCCGGCCAGAACCTGTCGTACACGTCGCCGCTGTTCCCGCAGCATCAGGACCGTAAAGACGGGGAGCGCTACGACCAGACCTGGAGTGCGGCCCTCACCTCGGAGCCCGAATGGATGCTCGTCACTTCGTGGAACGAATGGTTCGAAGCGACGCACATCACCCCGAGCGAGAAGTTCGGATCGAGGGCACTCAACCAGACGGCGGCGTGGAGCGATGCTTTCCACAACCCGCAGCCTTGGGGCCAGGGGGAGAGCCAGGGTGGCTTCTTGCCCATCAACCTCCCGCTGAAATTCGGCCCGGGCAAGTAGCGCGTTCGATCGTCCGCGGGCCTGAGCGAGCCTCGGTCCGCCATGCGATACCCTTGCCTGTAAATGGCCGTTCTTCGACTCAGGCAGGTATCAGATCCGAACGCGTAAGCAATCCACCGAACCCAAAGAAGCCGGCGGAGGACAAGCTCCTGCGGCCGAATCGCCGCCTCCGGCCGAGCCGGTAGCGCCGCCGACGCCGGCCCCAGCCCCAGCCCCAGCGCCTACACCCCGACCGCCGCGGCTGCAGTTCCGTGCCCCATCCCTGCGCCTGCTCATCGCGGCGGCTCTCATCGGTGTGATCGCCGCGGGCATCGCGGCCGCCTCGGTTCTTCGCCAGCCGGCCCGCTATTCGAGCCGCGCAGTGCTCGTCATCGACCAGCCGGGGCTCATCGCGAGGAGCTTGAGCGAGGGCGTTCTCGTGAAGCTCAACCAGCTTCGAACGAAGTACGCGCTTTTGGCCAGGACCGTGCAAGTAACCAAGCCCGTCGCCGATAAGACCGGCTTGCCCCCGGGTCTCATCGCCGGCGCGATCAACGTGTCCTTACCGGGCCCGTCGCTGATCATGGTGGTGGAGGCAAAAACCGGACAGCCGCCCATCTCGCGGGTCGTGGCTGATGCGACGGCCGAGCAGCTGGTCGCGTTGGTGAAAGCCGAGCAGGACGCCGCCAAGCCGGCCATCGCTCCGGAGTCTCGGATCCTATTGACGATCGCAGCCCCGGCTCAGCCCGGCGTCAAGATCCTGCCAACCCGTGATCGAGCGATGATGGTCGGAGCTCTCTGGGGCGTCCTCGCCTTTGCGGGCACGATAGCTTTGGTCGAAACCTTCGGAGCCATGCGCAGAAGACGTTGATCTCGATCCTGGTCGGCGTCGCGATAGCGCTTCTCCTCGCCCGCTATCTCGTGCGGGCTTCGATAAAGGTTGCGCTCGTCGCTCTGCTGGCGACAACCCTTCTTCTCACCGGGAAGGTACTCGTCCCCGGGTCTTCATCGGGCTACACCACATTCCACCGGATCGTGCTCGGGATCTTCGTGCTCAACATCATCAGGAAGGTCGCGTTGAGACAGATCCCCCTGTCCGTCCTTTCGCCCAACCGTCTCACGATCGCGCTCGCTGGCTGGGTCGTACTCTCGTTCTCCATCGGCGTGGCTCTTGCCGATCCGACGATCTCGGTCAGCTTCTCGACGTACCTGTGGGTCTTCGTCGTGGACTACGGCGTGTTCTTCTACTTCGTGGTCGCGGCGCTCCGCGCGATTGACGACGTGTGGTGGTTCGCCCGGGTGCTCGCCGGGCTGATAGTTCTTTCGGCCGGCATCGCCGTGTACGAACATTACTTCGGAGTGTCGGTCGCCCGGTGGTTGTCGAGGCTCATCCGTGGGCCCGGGTACCTCGGGGTCCCCGCGCTCGGGAGCCGTGGTGGCGAGGTCCGCGCCCAGGCGGGGTTCGAATTTCCGCTCGCCTACGCCTGGGCGGCTACGGCAACGCTGCCTTTGGTCGTCGTCGTCGCTTCTCGGGCCCGCCACTGGATAGCGCGTTTCGCCCCGGCTCTCGCCGTCCTTGCGGTGGCTTGGACGTACACCCGCAGCGCGTACATCGGTGTCGCAGCCGCCGGCCTGCTCCTGCTTTTGACGTCCGGCTTCGATCGCAGGATCGCCGGCATGGTCATAGCGGGAGTAGCCGTCGTCGGACTCGCGATCTCGGTCACTCCGGTGCTGAACCGCACGTTCTCGTCACCCGAGGTCTCTGGGTCGACCGAGGTCCGGGAAGAGCGGTTCCCGCTCGTTCTCTCGTCGGCTGCGGAGCGCCCCTATGTGGGCCGCGGTCTCTCGTCGGCCGTCGAGCAAGGGATCCTTGTGACGGATTCCACGTTCTTGCTCGTGTACGCGGAGATGGGTGTCGTCGGGATCACCGGGCTCGTGTTGTTGATGCTGGCCACGGTTTGCTTCGTCGCCCCTGCCATGCGCGCACCCTCACCCGACCGGCTCTTAGGAGCGGCCGCATTCTGTGGGGTGCTTCTCGGGATCGCGTCAGGAGCGTTCCTCGACACGTTCAACGTTTCGGGATCTGCGCGGGTGTTCTGGGCGATGGCTGCGCTCGGCGTCGTCGTGGCCGAGCGAGCCGGTGTTCGATGGCCGATCGCGCAAGGGAGGCATCTCCTCACGCGGGCATGGATGCCGGCGGTGGCCGTGGCCGCCGGGTTCCTCCTCATCGCGAACACCGCTCCGAGGTCGTCGCAGGTGATCAGGTTCACGACCCGGTCGCCGACCTTCGAAGCCGCCTCCCTGGGACCTGCGCCGTTCATCGGGACCATGCTCGTCAATACGACGTGCGAGATCTTCGAGACCCGAGTGGCGACGGCCGGCCACAAGGTGACGTGCTACGACCTGCAGAGCGGATTGGGGATAGGAGACGTTCGTATCGAGGCGCCGGATGCCGCGTCACTCACCCGGGTTACGCTCTCCGCGGCAACGGTGGTGCGTCGCCTTCTCGGGAGTCCTCGCTTCTATCTGCTGGAGGCCGACTACAGCGTTCGTCCGACGTGGGTCCGGACCGCCCCGGTGTGGATGGGGATCGCCGGCGGGGCCCTGGCGGTTCTCGTACCTCCGCTGCCGCCCGTCCGCCGCCGATCCCGCGTGCGCGGGCCGGTCGCGACACCGCTGCCTGCGTAGCCTCGTATCCTGCGCAGTATGGAAGAGTCCCCCGGCGAGAAACTGCCCAGGGTTTCCGTCGTCATCCCGGTGCGCAACCGTCCGGACGGGATCCGCGCATGCCTCGACAGTCTCGTCGCCCTCGATTACCCGCACGCGTGCCTCGAGATCATCGTGGTCGACGACGCCTCGACCGACGAGACGCCGTCGGCCGTCGCTTCCTACAGCCGGGGCTCGGTGCGACTCCTCGCGCAGAAGCAGCATCGAGGGCAGTCCGAATGCCGGAACGTCGGCGCTCGGGAGGGGACGGGCGAGTTGGTCGCCTTCATCGACAGCGATTGCATCGCCGACGCGGCTTGGTTACGGACCCTCGTTCGGGATCTCGATGATCGACACGTGGTCGCGACGGGGGGCAGCGTACGCGAGGCGAGCCCGCACGGGTGGCTGAAGCGCTACGAGGCCTCCGCCTCCCCGTTGCACATGGGGGAGACCCCAGCGCGGGTCATGCCCGGCTCCGGGGTGGAGTTCCTTCCTTCGTGCAATATCGTGGTGCGCAAGCAGGTTTTCCTCGAAGCGGGAGGATTCGATGCGTCACTCCGCTTCGGCGAGGACGTCGATCTCATTTGGCGGCTGTGTGAGCGTGGCGAAGTCAGATACCTGCCGGCCGCCGTCGTGTGGCACGATAGCCGCGGCCGTCTCGGCTCTTTCCTATCGAACCGGATCAGCTACACGACGGCGCAGGCGGTCTTCCTTTCCAGATTCCCCGCCAACCGCCGACGCCTCGACGTTCCCGTCGGTCTGGTGTTGGGCGTCGCTGCGGGGGTGGGCCTGGCGATGTTCCATCCGGCCTTCATCGCCGTTGGGCTGATGCCGCCGCTGGCGGAGGGTACCGCGGCTATCGTGGGCGCGACCGGCTCCCGATCCGTCGCGGACGGAGCCCGTGCGGTCATCGGTGGATACGCGTCGAGCGCTTACCGCGCGTTGTCGTTCGCCGGTCGCACCTACGCGATCCCCATCGCACTTAGCTCCGTCGCTCTGGCCGTGGTGTGGCCCGGATGGCTCATCGGTCTCGGCCTTGCGGGAGCGTGCGTCATCCTTCCGGCGATCGTGGAGTGGTTCCGCCGCAGACCCCGCCTCGATCCTGTGCGGTTCGTTGCCGCGTTCGCGCTCGATTCGCTTGCGGTCGGCAGCGGCACATTGGCGGGCTGCGTCCGCTATCGAACTCTGCGGCCGATGGCTCTTGGGATACGGCTCCATCGATCCGCGCGCACCCTTCCCTCGACGCGCGTGGCGCTGCCGGAGCCGCACGTGCCGGAGCCGTCGTGACGGAGGGGCCGGCCTCCGGCGTGACGGTCGTGCTCGCGACGCGCGACCGGCCGGCGCTCCTCGAAGGCGCCGTCGCATCGATCGTCGAGAGTCTCCGCACCTCCGACGAGCTGATCGTGGTCGACTCGGCCTCACGAGATCCTGCGACCTCACGGATCGGCCGTGCTGCGGGGGCACGGGTGATCCGCCTCGAGATCCCCGGCACGTCGCGGGCCCGCAACGCGGGGTGGATGGCCGCTCGCTCGCCCATCGTGGCCTTCACCGACGACGACTGCGAGGTCCCATCGGATTGGCTCCTGAAGATCGAAGCGGCGCTCGACGACCCGGAGGTCGGCTTCGTCACCGGAAGGGTGCTCGGCGATCGTGAAGCGTCGATCGCATCGGCCGCCGTCGTCGGCGAGACACCGAAACGGTTCGACGGGCCGTCGGATCCGGCCGGGTTCGGTTCGGGAGCGAACATGGCTTTCCGCAGAGACGCGCTCGTGGCGATCGCCGGCTTCGACGAGGGGATGGGTCCGGGAACCCCCTTTCGTGCGGCGGAAGATCAGGATGCCTTCTGGAGGGCGCTGAGGGCGGCGAGGATCGGTCTCTACGACCCGGCGATCGTCGTAACGCACCGGCTCTGGCGAACCCGAGGGGGTGCCGTGGCACGCGAGTACGCCTACGGAGTCGGAGCGGGCGCCCTGGCGGTGAAGCTGATCCGCAACGATGACCCGGGGGCTTGGCGGCTATTCCGACGTCGGCTGTGGGGCGACGGGTTCGCGCTTGCGGCGCGCCATCTCGTGACGGGCTACGAGTCGGGGGCCGCCGGCGCCGCGATGAAGGCGTTCGGCGTGGTGGTCGGGTCGATCCGAGCCTCGAGGAGGCGGCTCGAGTCCGGGCTGTTCGCGCGACCGCATCGCTAGGCCGTGCGTTCGCGACTTTCGATCATCCGCCACAAGGTCCGCGCGCCGATCGCAGGATCGCCGATCACCCATCCGACCCGGGCCGCCAGCGACTCGGCGGCGACGATCGAGCGGATCTCGCGAGGAAGCTCGAACAGGAAGCGCCGGTGAAGAGCCAGGCGGTCGCGCTGGCTCTCTGCTCCGATCAGCTTCAGCTTCGCCTGATGGTAGGCGAGACACGCTTCGGACATCTCGGCGCGGTGCTTGGAGATGAACCGCACGTGTCCGTCGCGCAGCTTGTCTCGGGTCCCGGTCAGCGCTTGAGCCCCGTGGTAAACGTAGGTGCAGAGGGGCTCCGGCACGACGTCGAAGCGTCGCTTCTCGGCCAGGCGATACCAGAGATCCCAGTCCTCGCACGGCGGCAAACCTTCGTCGAATCTCACAAGGCTCTCGTCGAACGCGCTGCGGCGAAGCGCCACGAACGACGCGCCCCCTGCGAAGTCGTTCCACAGGAGCCCGCGCGCGGATAGCCGCGTCGGACCTTTCCAGACGTAGGTTCGCGGTTTGCCCTCGAAGACGATCCGGTAATGACACGAAACGGCGCCCACATCCGGATGCTCGGTCATGTACTCAACCTGCCGCTCGACCTTGGAGGGATGCCACGCGTCGTCGTCATCGAGGAAACCGATGAACTCGCCGCCGGCGTGCGCTATCCCGTGGTTTCGAGCGTTCGCGGCGCCGGACGCCTGCGGTATCCGTAGGTAGCGGATCCGGCGGTCTTCGGCGGCCAGCGCTTCCACGACCTCGGGTGTCGAATCGGACGACCCATCATCGACCACGAGGATCTCGATGTTGCGGAACGTCTGCGCGCTCGCGCTGCGAACGGCGGCCGGCAGCCGATCGGCGCGATCGTGCGTCGGAAGGACGACGCTCAGCAGCGGCTGGGCGGTCATGCGGTCCGGTGCGCGGCCGTCGCGGAACCGGCACGCTCGATCGCGCGGGCGTAGATCGCACGGATGCGCGGGACCACGGCTTCCGTCGTGTGGTGCGCAAGCGCGTACCGACGGCCGGCCTCGCCCAGCCTCCCGGCGAGCTTGTCGTCGTCTAGGAGCCGGTCTATCGCGGTCGCGAGCGCCTCGGCCGACTCCGGCGGTACGACCAGCCCACCGTCGCTGCGGTCGACGAACTCCCGGAGCGCACGGTCGTCGCTCACCACGACCGGCCGCCCGAGCAACGCGGCTTCGATCACCGTGATGCCGGCGCCTTCGGGGCGTAAGCGCGGGATGGCCGGAGCGACGAGCGTGCGCGCACCTGCCATGAGCGCGCGCACGGCATCCTCGTCGAGCCTCCCGAGCATCTTGACGCGGTCGCCGAGCGGAGCGGCGAGTGCGGCCAAAGCAGCCGACTCGGAACCATCCCCGGCGATAAGGAGCCGCGCAGAGGGGTGCCTGCCGGCGATCCGTCCGAACGCAGCGACGGCGATGTGCGCGCCCTTGTCGCGGCTGAGCCGTCCGACGAAGACGACGTCCGTCGCGGTCCCGACCGGCGCAGGCTCCTCCGTCGGGTTCGGAGCGAAGACGGGAACGTGCTCGACGTCTGGGAACCCGGCTGCGCGCAGGCGGTGCGCGATCTGTTCGGAGACCGCGGTCGCGACGTGGATGCGGCGGCGCGCCACGCGGGTGTCGAGAGCCCCTTTGAGGCGCCCTGCGGCCGAGCGGAGGCCGCGGGCACGGTCGTCGGGCACACCGAACAACCGAAAGTCATGGACGGTCAGAACGTTCGCGGTGCCCGCCGGGACGCCCAAGACCGAGGCGGAGAGCTCGCGAAGGACGTTGTGATGGTGGACGACGTCGGGCTTGAAGTGAGCGGCAACCCGGGTGAGCGCGCGACGGGCGAACGGATCCCACGCGTCGAGGAGGCGGCCGATGCCTCGATGCTCCACTTCGCCGGCGAAAACCACGACCTCGTCGCCTGCGCTCCGCAACCCGTCGAGCAAGCGGCCGGCATAGATCTCGGCGCCCCAGCCGGCGCCGAGCGGGAGGTCGTTCACGAAGAGGATGCGCATCGTCTGCGGCAGGGCCGCACGGTCAACCTACCAGGGCCGTCACCCGAGCCGGGCTTGCCTCGATGCTGCGGCTAACCGTCCCGAAGGGTCCTCCGCCGTCTCGGTCGAATACGCTGAACCCTCTATGGTTTCCCTGCGCAGGATCCAGAAGGACTGGAACGAGTTCGGGAAGACCGATCCGTTGTGGGCCGTGATCACCGCCGAGGGTACGCGCGGTGGCAAGTGGGATGCGGACGCGTTCTTCGAGACCGGACGGACCGAGATCAGCCAAGTCATGCAAGTGATCGACGGGCTGGGTGTGCCGGTCGGGAGGGCGCGAGCGCTCGATTTCGGCTGCGGGGTCGGCAGGCTCTCGCGGGCGCTCGCCGATCATTTCGCGGAAGTCGTGGGGGTCGACATCGCGCCGTCCATGATCGAGCTTGCCAACAAGATGAGCTCCGTCGACGGCCGGTGCACGTACGTCCTCAACGAGTCGGATGAGCTCCGCATGCTTCCGACCGACTCCTTCGACCTGGTTTACTCCAACATCACGCTCCAGCACATGCCCCCGCGCTACGGCTGCCGCTACCTTGAGGAGTTCTTGCGGGTCACGCGGCCCGAAGGATTGATCGTGTTCGAGCTGCTTCGCCCTCCGGACAGTCGCTACCGAAGGGCTCGAGCCTTCGCGGGCCACATCAGGAACCAGCTCATGAGACGGCCGTCGATGCACGCCTACTGGATGACTGGCCGAGCGGTTCGAAGGTTCTTCGATGGTCGAGGTGCTACGGTCCTCGACGAGGCGAACACGTATCACGACGGATACGCCCAGCGGGTCAGGTACTGCGTCGCGCCTGCGCGGACCTAGGAGGGCTTGAGCGTGCGGCCCGAGCCTAGTTGGGGCCGCGGCGGTGGAGGAGCGCCGGGATCGTGCGGACCAGAAGCCGCATGTCGAGCCACAGCGACCAGTTCTCGATGTACGCGAAGTCGAGCTTGATCATCTCTTCGTAGGTCAGCTCGTTCGATCCCGAGACCTGCCAATAGCCGGTGATGCCGGGGCGCACGGCGTGACGCTGATTGTCGACCGGGCCGAAATCCTGCGGCTCGACGGCGAGCGGCCGGGGGCCGACGAGCGACATGTCGCCGCGGATGACGTTCCAAAGCTGCGGCAGCTCGTCGATCGACAGGCGGCGGATCAGTCGTCCGACCTTCGTGATACGCGGGTCGTCGTACACCTTGAACAGCAGCCCGTTGCTGACGTTGTGATCGCGGAGATCGATGATCAGTCGCTCGGCGCCGACGACCATCGAGCGGAACTTGAGCATGTGGAACACCTTGCCGTCGCGCCCGACACGGCGCTGCCGGTACAGGATCGGCCCGCGGTCGAGCACCTTGATGCCCAGCGCGACCGCCGCGAGGATCGGCGCGATCACGAACATGATCAGCGAGCCGACGACGATGTCGAACAGGCGCTTGCCCGGGAGCGCGCGGTGGTGTTGCGCGATCTTGCCGAGCGGGATCAGCGGCAGTCCGCCGGCCTGAGTGACGAGTCCCGGGTGGAGGAAGAACTCGGACATCGGCGGCAACATCGAGAAGGACACGTCCCCTTCGGAACCCTTGACGCATTCGAGGATCGCCTCGTCGCTGCCGTCAGGCGCGAGCACCACGTGCTCGATGTCGGCGTCGGCGATCGCGCGCGAAAGCTCCTGCGCGGCGGGGAACGAAGGGACGAACCGCGTGTAGCCGTGACCGTTACCCGTCGGCAGCATCGCGACGGGAAGGAGTCCGACCTCGGGGAAGCTCATGAGCTTGTGGGAGAGCAGGCGCCCGTGCTTGCTGTCGCCGACGATCAGCGTGCGCCGCAGGCCGACGCCGCGGCGGCGTGACTCGACGAGCGTCAGCCAGGTGATGAGCCGCATCCCGATCAGCGCCGAGGCCGCGACGATCCCGAAACGGACGACGTCCTTGCGCACCCAAAAGGCGACGTCCGGCGCGATCGCGAACGCGACGAGAACCGTGAGGGCCGTCGGCATCCCGATCAGCGAGATCGCCCAGAGGACGCCCTGTGTTTCCAGGGTCGTCCGGAATCGGTACCAGTTGGAGACGTAGAGGACGGTGACGAGGGCGGCCGTGAGCGGTACAAGCGCCTTCAACGGTACGCCGGCCAGCGCGGCCGCTCCCCCTATCGCAAGAGCGTCGATCGGCAGGACCCGCGGTCCGTCCGCCCGGTGAACCGTGTCGAGGGCCCGGAGCCAGCGCGGGAACCGGCCGCCCGCCTTAACGGAGACATGCGTCTTGACCTGCGGCTTAGCAGGTCGAGGTGGGGCGAGGCGTTCCTCTACGGTGCCGGTTGCCATGTCAGTTGTCACGCGTGTCCCCTGTACATGTACGCAGGTTACGTCTGGGCCTTACACGCGGATAACGAATCCCCCTGCCACTCGATTCGACGGCGAGCCAAGGAATCCTCTCTAAGCGGTAAGTTCGGGCGACTATGGGTGATCCGGTCGAGACTCCGAGTGAGTCGAACTGGTTAGTGGAGGGGCGGCGGCCAGGCGACGGGCTACACTCGGCCCTCGATGCGCTTGGCCGTTTACCACCCCTGGACATACCTGCAAGGCGGGATCGAGCGGATCCTCGTCGAGCTCTTCCGTCGAAGCAGACACTCCTGGACTCTCTATACCCACCGATTCGAGTCGGAAGGAACGTTCCCGGAGCTTTCGAGTAATCCGGTCGTCGAGCTGTCACCGAGAGTGTCGGTGAAGCGATCGCTGGGCCCCCTTGCCCACGCTGCGTGGACGATGGGGAGGGCTCGCCTTCCCGAGCAAGGCAACAAGGCGCTTCTGGTGTCTTCGGAGGGGCTGGGTGACTTCATCGTCGCCCGCAACCGCCTGCCGGCCGTCTGCTACTGCCACACGCCGCTCAAGATCTTCCACGACCCCGCCACGAACCAGGCGCTCAAGCGCCGCGATCCGCGCAAGGCACTCGCCTTGTCCTTGCTCGGCCCGGCTTTCAACGTCGCCGACCGGCGCATGTGGCGGCGCTTCCGGCACGTGTTCGTCAGCAGTGAGGAGATCAGGGGCCGCGCCGAGCGCGCCGGTCTGCGTCCGTCGGGTCCGGTCGAGATCCTTCCGCCCGGCGTCGATCTCGAGTGGTTCAGCGACGACGGGAACCCGCGAGAGCGGTTCCTGCTCGTCGCGGGTCGCGTGAAGTGGTGGAAGAACATCGAGCTCGCGATCTCCGGGCTCGCCGAAGCGCATCGCCGCGGCTCGACCGCGCCGATGGTGATCGCCGGCGGCGTCGATCCACTCGACGGGGAGTATCTGGACCGTCTGCGCGCGCAGGCCAGCGGCCTGCCGGTGACGTTCGAGACCGAGCCCACACAGGAGCGGCTGCGGGAGCTCTACCGCCGCTGCGCGGCTCTCGTCCTTCCGACGCTCAACGAGGACTTCGGCATGGTGCCGCTCGAGGCTATGGCGTGCGGAGCCCCCGTCGTGGCCGTCGACTCCGGCGGCCCACGTGAGACCGTCGTGCCGGGGAAGACGGGCTGGCTCGTGCCGCCAACGCCGGAGGCGTTCGCCGAGGCGATCGCGCGAGCGACCTCCGGTGAAGGGCCCATCCCCGGCGTTCGCGAGGCTGCACGGGCCCGCGCCGAGCAATTCACCTGGGGGAGATTCGTAAACCGACTGGACGACGTGATGGAGGCGGTGGCGCTACAGGAACCCGAGCGAGGACAACGCGGCCCGTAGCTGCTCGGCGGCGTCGGACCAGCGCCACGCGGGCGGTGGGCCGAAGGCGACCTCGCCGCGGAGCGCATCTCGCATCGCGGAAGCCCACGCTTCGACGTCCCCCGGACGCACGAACCTCGCGGCGTCTCCCGTGCTCTCGTGCAGCACCGGGATGTCAGACACCAACGCCGGCACGCCGCACGCGAGCGCCTCGACGGGGGGGAGTCCGAAGCCTTCGTAGCGCGACGGGAACACCAGCGCGGCCGCGCCCGTGAGCAACGAGCGCAGGTCCTCGTTCGGCAGGTATCCGATGACCTGGACGGTCGGGGCGTCCGGGATGTGAACGGGCCCGAAGTTGGAGTGCGGACGGCCGACGACGACCAGGCGGTGCGGGGTCTCAGCGACGATGGAGAGATGTGCCGCGACCGCGGTTGCAACGTCCTTGCGCGGGTCGGCCCAGCCGACGCACAAGAGATACGGCTCGGTGAGTCCCAGACGCCCCTTTGCTGCCGCGACGGCATCGGGTGTGGCGGGTCCGTACCCGTCATCGAGCGCGTTCCGTACCGCGAAGACGCGGTCGGGGGAGTAGCCACCGGCGATGAGCTCCCGCCGGACCTGCTCGCTCGGCGTGAGGATCCCGCGAGCCCGTTTCGCGGACGCCCCGGCCAGCCGGCCGTAGAGGCGGCCGATCCGGCTGAACCACGTGGGGTCGATCTCCCAGCCGAGGTCGTGGATCATCACGATGCTTCGTCGCACTGCGAGAGGTGCGGTGTTGGCCAACGAGATGATCGGGCGTCGCCCGGCCGCCCGCGGCAGCAGGACCTGCTCCCAGACGTGCTCGCCGAACCGCCCGGGAGGCGCCCAAACCGCTCGATCCACTCGGGGGTCGTCGGCGCCCGCTGGGGCGATAACCTCGAGTCGGAGCCCCGCAGCCCGGCCACCGTCCACCAGGCCCCTCCCGACCCGGTGGATGCCGGTAGCCGCCCCCCGCAAGAAGCGGCCGTTGACGACCAGACTCACGTGGCTCCCTTCAGCGTTCTCGGCGGGTGCGAGCGTAGCGGCGCAGCAGGATAGAGGCCCTGGTCCGGCATGTCACGGGGCAGATTCACCGACCTTCCGAATGGGCAGGAAACCACCCAGGGCACGACGAACCAAACGGAATGCTACTGTCCGGTCGGAATTTTTCTGGAGCATGAAGATCGGACCGCGTCGGACGCGACGTGAAACACCCTGGGGAGGGAGCCAACTCATGCATGGGCGTATCCGGGTCGTGCTCCTTGTCGGCAGCATCGTCGCGGCGGGTCTCGGCGTCGCAGCGGCGGCGCCATCGCCCGTCCACCCGCTCCCGCACCCCCTTCCCGAGCCCGGCTTTCTCGAGCCCGTCCCGGCAGGCGAGTGCACGTCCACGAACGAGTACGAGTCCAAGCTATGGTCCGGCTACGGGGACAAGTGCAAGCGGCTCCACTTCGTCTTCGGCCCGATCATCGCGAAGCCCGGCCAGAACGACGTCCTCATCGAGCCGGTCACCATCCAGAAGCCGGCCTACGACGGATACATCGTGCGGTTCCGGCCCGACCTGGTGGACGTGACCGGGCAGCCCCCGCCGATCGAGGAGATCCACCTCCACCATGCCACTTGGCTGAACGTCTATCCGCAATACGGCAGCGGCCCCTTCTTCGCCGCCGGTGAGGAGAAGACGATCGCCACCTTCCCGCCGGGCTACGGCATGCACGTCGGCGCGACCGACACGTGGCTGCTGCTCTACATGGTGCACAACGCGATCCAGTCGCCGCGGCCGGTCTGGATCACCTACGACGTCGACTTCGTTGCCGAGGAGGACGCCGAGGCGCTCGGAATCGTTCCGGTGAAGCCGGTCTGGCTGGACGTGCAGCAGAAGCCGATCGCCCCCGGTGCGACGGATACGGGCGGCAACCCGGTGTTCAACGTTCAGCGCGGGTTCGGCGCCACCGACTCGGCGCTCTTCGGCGATCCGGCCATCGGTGCGGGTACCGGACGGAACGTGTGCTCGTGGCCCGAACAGAACTGCGCGCGCCATGACGTCTACGGCAATGTGACGCCGCAACAAGGCGTGCCGATCACGGTCCCCGGTGCCGACTGGACGGTGGGGGAAGGCTTCGAAGGCACGTTGATCGGGATCGGCGGGCACCTGCATCCCGGTGGGATCCGCGACGAGGTGAGCCTCGTCCGGAACGGCGTCGAGAAACCGATCTTCTTCTCTGAGGCCGTCCCGTGGGAGCACAACGACATCAACGGCAACGGGAAGATCGACGCAGGCGTCTACGACGAGCTGGACTCGTGGGACTTCTCGATGACGGTGACCGGCTCGACGCTGGGATGGAAGGTCAAGATCAAGGAAGGCGACGTCCTCCGGCTCAACGCGATCTACGACTCCCAGAACGCCTCGTGGTACGAGAACATGGGGATCGTCGTCGCGATGGTCGCCCCCGCGGAGACGGAGCGGGAAGATGCGCTTCACAACGGACCAGGCGTCGACGTCTTCGACGACAACGTGATCCTGGATCAGGGACTGCCGGTGATGGCGACGGAGGCTCCAGGATGGCCGACGCCGTCGTGCGCGCCCGACGCGGTGAGCGCGACGAAGCGGCTCTGCCTGCGCGGTCAGGTGACGCACGGGCACATGGAGGAGGCCAGCCACCATGGCGGCGCCGCAGGACCGGCCCTCCCGGAGGCGCCCGGGCCGATGGTCGACCAGCTCGTTTCAGTCGGGTTCACGTACGGGCAGGCGGACCTCGGTCTCGCGGGAACCATGGGCGTCCCGCAGCTGAAGCTCGGGAAGTCGGCGCGTTTCTGGAACCTCGATTCGCCGCTCGATATCTGGCACACCTGGACCCGCTGCAAGGAACCGTGCACCGGCGGTACGGGGATCTCGTATCCGCTCGCGAACGGCGGAACCGGGCTGAGCGACACGATGGACTTCGATTCGACCGAGATCGGCTACGGCCTGTTCTTTTCTCCGGCGAGCGGCCAGCTGGGCGGCCCGAACAAGTCGACGGGCGAGGCGCTGCAGGATGGGCTCTTCTGGGACTTCACGCCATCCCAGACCGGCACGTTCTCGCTGTTCTGCCGGATCCATCCGTTCATGCGCGGCGTGTTCCAAGTCGTGGAGTAAGGAGGATCGTCGATGAGATCTCGCACCGACAAGCGTCGTGGTTCCGTGTTGATCGCGCTCGTCGCGGTGGTCGCCGTGCTGGCGATGCTGACGCCGGCGAGCGCCGCACCGTCGTTCGTGGTCGCCGGGCCCGGCAACGCCGCCTCGCCCGTCTACTACACGCCGTTCGTCGTTCTGCAGAAGGGTCAGCCGCTCAACTTCGTCAACCTCGATATCGCGCCTCACGATGTTCGCTCGACGAGCGGCCTGTTCTTCTCTGCCTTGATCACCATCGGCAAGAAGACGGCGGTCAATGGCGTCCAGAACCTGGCGAAGGGTTCCTACAAGTTCTACTGCTCGCTCCACCCGATCATGAAAGGCACGCTCCGGGTCATCTGACGTCTCGACGCGAGGACGAGTCATGCTCAACTGGAAACGCTCCTGGCCGGAACTGTCCGAGGATCTGCCGTTGGATGTAACGCCGTATTCGAACGGTGAGTTCATCCCACCGCCGCCGACCGAGAAGCAGAAGCTCATCATGCGGCTCGCGAACGAAGAGTCCGAGCGGCTGCGCCGCAAGATGGGGATGTCCCGTCGCCAGTTCGTGCGCACCGCCGCTGCGTACACCGTGGGCCTATGGGCGATCAATCAGGTCGGATTGCGGTTCGGAAGCGACGCCGGCGCCGACAACACCGAGACGACCGCTCCGTGCGACCTCGAGTGGGAGGGCGCGAGCGGCGTCGCAACGCTCGGCAACATGCCCGGCGAGTTCATCTTCGACATCCAAAGTCACCACATCGACGCCAACGGCCTCTGGCGGGTGAAGAACCCGGCGTTCGAGGTGTTCTTCGCGGCCGCGTGGTCGCAGGCCGGCCCGACCGGCGGCTGGCCGGGCGTTCGTCCGGACGGGACGATCCGCGGGTTCGGCGCCGGGGAGCTCGACCCGATCGCCAATCTGTCCCGCTACCACTACGTCAAGGAGATGTACCTCGACAGCGCGACGAACATGTGCGTGCTCTCGGCCGTGCCGTCTTCGCCTGAGAATCAGCCGTTGCCGATCATGGAAGCCGCGGAGACCGTGGCGATGGTCAACGAGATGGCCGGCGGCACCCAGCGCGCCGTCATGCACGCGTTCGTGATGCCCAACCGCGGCGCGTACGGCACCAATCAGGCTCCCGTCGGTCCGAAGCCGCTGTACATGCAGGAGGAGTTCGACGCGATGGAGGAGATCGCCGGCCTCTACGGGCCCGGCGGCTCGAACATCCTCCGCGGCTGGAAGACGTACTGCCCGTGGGGCGACGTTCCGAACGCGACCGGATGGATGTTCGACGACCGGGTCGGCGAGGCGTTCATCGCGCAGGTTCGTCACGTCGGCGACACGCTCGGCGCACCCAAGGTCATCGCGACGCACAAGGGGTTCGCGCTTCCGGGCTTCGACCAGCGCGCCGCCTCTCCCCGCGACATCGGTCCGGCCGCGAAGCAGAATCCCGATATCGCTTTCATCGTGTACCACTCGGGCTACGACATCGGGGACTCGCAAGGCCCGTATCCGACGCCGAACTTCGTGACGCGGCAGGGACGCGGCATCGATTCGCTGATCAAGAGCCTCATCGACGCGGGGCACGACGCGGCCGTCTACGTTCCGGCCGGCAAGACCTTCGGCAACGTCCCGAACGTCTATGCCGAGCTCGGCTCGGTGTGGTCGGGCGTGATGTCGGATCAGTTCGAGGCTGCGCATCTGCTCGGCAAGCTCATCAAGTACGTCGGCCCGAAGCGCGTCGTATGGGGAACCGACAGCATCTGGGGCGGATCGCCTCAAGGCATGATCGCCCGTCTCCGCGAGTTCCCGCGCGCCAACGAGACACAGGCGCTCGAGATCTTCAACAGCTACGGGATGCCGTGGGCGCTGGAAGGCGACGTCGAGGACCCGACGGTCAAGGCTCCGACCCCGGAACGGACGATCCGCAACGCGATCCTCGGGCGCAACGCCGCGGTGCCGTATGGGATCGACCCGGACGCACAGCGCAACGCGATCAACTGTGATGACCTTCATCGCACTCGGGACGACTACATAGTCGACGTCGGCACGATGCAGGAATCGGCTCCGATGCGTTCGAACGTCGTCTACGGCTACCGGAGCCGTCGCGAGCTGTTCCGCGACCTGGCCTCGAAGCCCTGGGCACCGTAGCGCGATGACGAGGCGCATGGTCTTCCGTGCGGCGCTTCTCGCCGTCGCTCTAGCGGCCGTCGTCGTTGCGCCTGGTGCCGGAGTTGCGGCCGCGACCTGTGCTCCCACGACGACCTCGACGGGCGACCCATGGCCCGGCGGTGAGTGGCGATGGTATGGCCACGATTACTCGAACTCACGGAGTCAGCCCGAGGAGACCGTGATCGGAGCGGACAACGTCCGTGATCTCGGTCCCGCCTGGGTCTTCTCCACGTCCAACGCCGTCGCCGACGGCGGCGGGTTCAGCAACACGCCGGTCGTCGCCGACGGATGCGTCTACCTGGCTTCGAACACCGGCTGGGTCTTCTCGCTCAACGCCGACACGGGCGAGCTGCTTTGGAGCACGAAGCTCACGGGCGAAGGGCAGACGCTCGTTGGTGGTGTCATCGTTGGCTCGCCGACCGTCGTCAACGGGCTCGTGTTCTTGGGCGTGAGTCAGCCCGGCGCCCCCTACGTCGCCGCGCTAGACCAGGCGACGGGGGAAGTCCTTTGGACCACCGTCGTCGAGACCGGCCAGCCGAGCTCGTTCATCAACGCCGGACCGTTGTACTTCGACGGCATGATCCTTCAGGGCTTCGCGGGCTTCGAAGGGAACACGGAGGTCTCGCGCGGCGGGTTCGCCGTCGTCGATGCCGGGCGCGAGTGCGAATCGAGTTCGGTCACCGTCTGCACCGACTCGATCGCCGGCGCGCTCGGCGGTCGGGTCCTCGCCCATCAGCACACGATCCCCGACGACCTCTACGCTGAGGGGTTCCGGGGCGCTTCGTTCTGGTGCACGCCGTCGCTCGACGTCGAATCCCGCTACGCCTTCGGCTGCGGCGGGAACCCGCACAGCGAGGGCATGGAGGCTCCGCACGCGAACTCTTTGTTCAAGATCGACCTCGATCGGAACCGGCCGACCTTCGGGACGATCGTCGACCACTACAAGGGCAACGTCGATCAGTACTACCCGGGCATCGATAAGCAGCCGGTATGCGAGAACTTCCGCGACGAGACGACCGTGGTCGTGTGGAGCCTCGGGTGCTTCATGCTCGACCTCGACTTCGGGGGGTCGCCGAACCTGTTCCGCAACGCGGCGGGTCGCCTGGTGATCGGCGATCTGCAGAAGTCGGGTGTGTACCACGCCGCCTACGCGGACGATATGACCGCCGCGTGGAAAGCGATCGTCGGCGTGCCGTGCTTCAGCTGTAACGGGACGTCGGGGGCGTTCGACGGCGAGGGCATCTACACGGTGGGCACACCCCCGAGCCAGCTCGTCGGTCTCGATCGCGAAGGTGGCGCGGCTCCGTACAAGTGGGTGACGCCGATCCTCGACCTCATCCACTATCAGTCGGTGACCGTCGCGAACGGTGTCGTCTACGTCATGGACAACCTCGGCTCGCTCAACGCGGTCGACGCCCGCACCGGCGTGCCGCTCCTCAAGCGGCCGCTTACGCTCGACGCCGAGGGGGAGATCGCGACGGATGCGGGGAGCAGCGCGGGCGTTTCCGTGGCTCGCAACACGGTGTACGCGGCGGCGAGCGAGTTCGTCGTCGCCTACAAGGTCGGCGGTGAAGGCGGCGGCCCCAGTCTTCCCGGCCTGCCTTCGCTGCCCGGCATCGGCGGCGGGGTCCCGGTCGTCGCCGGCCCCGGCGCAGCAGCCGCGACGTATCTCACGCCCGTTTCGCTCGTGCAGGCCGACGCTCCGTCGCTGTCGTTCCTGAACCTCGATATCGCACAGCACGACGTGGATCACAAGCCTGCGGCCGGCCAGCCGAAGCTGTTCGACAGCCCGCTCATCGGGACCGGTCAGACGGCCCAGGTCACGTTTACCGGCCCGCTCGAGGCGGGAACCTACGACTTTTACTGCTCGATACACCCCAATATGTTCGGGAAGCTGATCGCGACATAGACTCGGACGGCTCCATGGCAAGGCCTCGAGGGATCCGGACGAGCCGGGCCGCCTCGGCTCTCTTCTCGCCGGTCCTCGCGCTGACGACGTTCACGTCGCGTCGACGGTGCTGGCGGCCGCCGCGGTTCGCAGATGAGCGCCAGGAAACGCATGCCTCTCTTTTTTCTGGCGGACCGAGCCCCACGCGTCCCTTCGTGAGTCGCGAGAACGACCTGCGGTTAGCGGATCACCCCGCGAGGGTAAGGAATGGCGGACGAAAGGAGGCGAGCCGTGGGCATCGGAGCCAGCATCTTCTTGTTTGCCGTCGGTGCGATCCTGGCGTTCGCTGTTGAGGCGAACACGCGAGGGATCGACCTCAACGCGGTTGGAGTCATTCTCATGGTCGTCGGAGCGATCGGGCTTTTGATCTCAATGATGCTGTTGAGCAGCTGGTCGCCGTGGTACCGGCGTCGCGACGAGACCATCATCACCGAAGACGTGCACGAGCCCCGCGCCGTGCACCATCACCACTAAGCCGCTCAGACCGGCACCGGGCCAGACGCTCCGGTGCCGGTCTGTGACGGTCCCAAAGGAACGTACCCGGCGAGCTCTCGGTCGAACTGCCGCTTCCACGCCATTTCGAGCAAGCCTCGGAGCTTCTGTCCGAGGACGATGTATGCAAGGAGCTCACGTGCGGGCCGGATCCCGACCGCCACCACGAAGCCATCCGCACCTACACCGAGGCGGGGTACGACCACGTCTACGTCCATCAGATCGGGCCGGATCAGCGCGGATTCTTCGAGTTCTACGAGGAAGAGATCTTGCCGCGTTTCGGGACTAGGCTGCGCGCCGGCGCGACTTCCGCTTGGCCGCCTTCAAGCTCCTGTGAAGCGCATCCCCGACGGAAGGCATGGATTCCGGGAGGCCCTTCAAGAACGCAAGAAGGGTCGCCTCGTCCGGGCGAAGCCGGTCGTCTGGCTCCGAGCCGTTCTTCCTCGCCCGTCGGCGAGGCAACGTAACGAGTGAGCCGTCGAGGTAGGCGTCGACGATCGCGGGATGCACGTAGCACGCGCGGCACACCGCGACCGTGTTCCCGAGGGTCGACGCGACCGTCTCGATGGCGGCAAGGATATTGCTCTTGGTCTCGCGGTCCGACGTCGCCGGCGCCGCGTCTCGCAGCGCCCGCAACGCGAGCACCGTTCCGGCCCAGGTGCGGAAGTCTTTCGCAGTGAAGTCCTCGTCGGTCGACGCCCGCAGGTAGGCATTCACGTCCTCGGAGTCGATCGGCTTCCTCTCGCCCGACTCGTCGAGGTACTGGAAAAGGTGCTGGCCGGGGATCTCCTGACACCGCTTGACGATGCGCGCGACTCGTTGATCGCGGAGGTCGACCGTGTGCATCTTGCCGCTCTTGCCGCGGAACTCGAACCGGATCGTCGAGCCCGACACGTCCACGTGGCGGCCTCGCATCGTCGTCAACCCGAACGACCCGTTGTCCTTGGCATAGCGCGTGTTGCCGACACGGATATACGTGAGGTCGATCAGGCGCACGACGGTCGCAAGAACCTTTTCGCGCGGGAGCCCCGGCAAGCTCATGTCCTCACGGACGTGCTTGCGGATCGCCGGCAAGGCTTCACCGAATGCCGCTAGGCGGTTGTACTTCGTCTGATCGCGGGTCTGTCGCCAAGCCCGGTGGTAGCGGTATTGCTTGCGGCCGCGCGCGTCCCGGCCCGTCGCCTGGATGTGTCCGCGGGGCGAAGGGCAGATCCAGATGTCGATCCACGCGGGCGGCACGGCCAGCGCCTTGATGCGGTGAAGGTCCGCCTTGTCGCGGATGGGCTTCCCGTCGGGGCCGATGTAGGAGAAGCCGCGGCCGGAGCGTTTCCGACGGATCCCCGGGGCCTCGTCGACGACGTAGATCAGCCCGGCATCGTGTGCGGCTTCGACGGCCGGATCCTCGACCGGCGCGCGCACGGTCCTTTGAGTACGATTCGTCTTCTTCGTCATGGTCGCTTCTCCGGGATGAGGCTCGGGTTCCTTTCCCAGCCGGGGCTTTTCCCAAGCGTTCGCACTCTGCGCGTTTGATCGTGACCGGATCGCGGTAGGTATCCGGAATCGTTCTTCGGCCGGGGGAGGACCTCGTGGACGGCGCGTTCCACACGAAGCTCGAGCACGACGATCTTGCTTGGACCCTTGTCTGCGGCGGCGAGCTCGATCTCGCGACCGCGATGCGACTCGAGGAGGCGTTCGACCTCTGCGAGCAGATGCGCCCCCGATCCATCCACATAGACGCTCGCGATGTGTCCTTCATCGATAGCGCTGGGATCACCGCGCTGATCCGGTGTGCTCACCGGTGCAACGAAGAAGGGATCGGCTTCAGCTTGGAGCCCAGCCAACAGGTGAGAGCCATCCTGCACGAGGCGGGGATCGCGGAGCGTCTTCTGCTGGGGCGGCCCACAGCGCCGGCTCCCGCCTAGGCCGGATCCAGCGACGAACCGACGTCCACGGCGTGAGCTGTCGGACGTCGATCCGGCGGCGTTCACGATCCGCACCGTCCCCGAACGATTCGCCTCGATCGGCGATCCCCTCGCCGGCATCGACGACCACGCATACTGGCTGGATGCTCTGCTCGAGCTGGCGGACCGTCAGGAGAGCGCCGGTGCCGAGGACGCCCCCTGGCCACCGCAGTTCCCCAAGGCTGAAGGGGAACCCAGGCGGGTCGCGCCGTCGCGAGCGAAAGATATGCGAAACAATCAGGCTGCGGAGGTTGGCGCCGAGAAGAAGGCTCCGGTCAAGAAGGCTTCGATGAAGAAGGCGTCCGCAGGGACGACGAAGTCGAAGAGGAAGGCCATATGAAGCTGCCGGTGATGCCGCCCGTGAAGCCGATGCTCGCGAAGCTTGTGACCGAGATCCCCGAGGGTGCCTTCTACGAGCCCAAGTTCGACGGCTTCCGGTGCGTCGTGTTCCGGGACGGCGACGATATTGAGCTCGGCAGCCGGAACGAGCGGCCGTTGAACCGGTACTTCCCGGACGTGATCGACGCGCTGAAGCGCGAGGCGCCACCGCGATGCGTGCTCGACGGCGAGATCGTGCTCATGGCCGACGGGCGTCTGGACTTCGAGGCGTTGCAGCAGCGCATCCATCCAGCGGCTTCCCGCGTCGCGATGCTCGCCCGCGATACACCCGCATCGTTCATCGCTTTCGACCTCCTCGCGTTGGGGGACGAATCCATGACCGAACGGCCGTTCGCCGACCGGCGGCGCGCGCTCGAGGAGGCGCTCGCCGGCGCCGAGCCGCCCGTGTACGTGACCCCGGCGACGTCGTCCATCGAGGAGGGACGCGATTGGTTCGACCGGTTCGAAGGCGCCGGCGTCGACGGGATCATCGCCAAGCCTCCCTCGATAAAGTACGTGCCAGACAAGCGCGTGATGTTCAAGATCAAACACGAGCGAACCGCGGACTGCGTCGTCGCGGGCTGCCGCCCTTACAAGAGTGGCGATGGGATCGGCTCGCTCCTCCTCGGGCTCTACGATGGCGACAACCTGTGGCCGGTGGGCGTCGCGGCGTCGTTCGCGGCGACGTTCCGCAAGAAGCTCGTCGAGGAGCTTGAGCCGTACCGATTGGCGAAGGGCGACACTCACCCGTGGGCTCCGGAAGGCGTGTTCGAGCGCATGCCCGGCGAGGCGTCACGCTGGAGCCAGGGCAAGGACCAATCGTGGGAGCCGCTGCGGCCCGAGCGCGTCGTCGAGGTCGCCTACGACTACATGGAGGGACAACGGTTCCGTCACGTGACGCACTTCCGACGGTGGCGTCCCGATCGGGACCCGCGCTCGTGCTCCTACGAACAGCTGGAGCAGCCGGCCGACTTCGATCTGCGCACCGTG
>JBKKCR010000097.1:0-2594 GCA_046712825.1 Actinomycetota bacterium
CGGTGAGCTTCGTGGTCGACGAGCGGGTCGAGGCCTAGGCCGAGGCGCACACGACGCCGCCGACCGAGCTGCTCGACTCGCTCGCCGCCGAGACGCGCGCCACGCTCACCGCGCCGCAGATGCTGACGGGGCCGGTCGAGGGCCTTGTTGGCCTTCGCCTTGACGATCGTGGTGAACCGCCCCATCAGGCCCATCCCAAGGCTCCTTGCCCGCGTCTCGAGGACCCGGCGAGGATAGCATCGGGCCGTGGCGCAGCCCCCTCTCACGGGCCTCCGGGTCCTGGACCTCTCGCACAACCTGGCCGGGCCGCTCACGGCGATGCACCTGGGCGACCTGGGCGCCGACGTGATCAAGGTCGAGCGCCCGAGCGGCGACGAATGGCGGCGCCACGAGCGCATGCCCGGGCAGCCCGACCGCAGCCGCCACCACATGCAGGCGAACCGCAACAAGCGGGCCGTCTGCCTCGACCTGACGATGCCCTCCGCCCGGGAGGTCCTGCGTGAGCTGATCGGCCGGGCCGACGTCCTCGTCACCAACATGCGCCCCGGGGTGCCCGAGCGGCTCGGGTTCGGCTGGCAGGAGGCGCGCGCGCTGAACCCCGGCCTCGTCTACTGCGCGCTGTCGGCGTTCGGCACCGAGGGGCCGCGCGGCGGACGACCGGGCTACGACCTGCTGGGCGAGGCGCTCGCGGGCTTCATGCCGCCGAGCCAGGCCACCGACGACCGCCCGCCGGCATCGTCCCCCATCACCATCAACGACACCGCGCTGCCGCTCCTGGCCTGCACCGCGATCATGGCCGCCCTCATCGAGCGCGGGCGCACCGGACGCGGCCAGCGCGTCGACGCCTCGATCCTGGGCGCCGCCGTCGCGCTCAACGCCCACTCGCTGGTGCGCGTCGAGAGCCTGCCGGGCCACGGCGTGCCCACCTTCTCGCGGGCGTTCTACCGCGCCTACCGCACCCGCGATGGCTGGATCGCCGTCGCCGCATACGCCGAGCGGCTGGCCGGGCGCCTCTGCGCGCTCCTCGGGCTTGCGGGGCTCCTCGACGAGCCGCCCTGGAACGACCGGGCGGCGCGGGTGACGCGCGAGGCGGAGCTGGTCGCGCTGTTCGCGCCGGTCATCGCCACGCGCACGACGGCCGACTGGGACGAGGCGATGGCCGCCGCCGGCGTGCCGGCCGCCCCGGTGCGCGAGCGGGACGAGCTCTTCGACGACGAGCAGGCCTGGGCGCAGGGGCTCCTCGAGCGCATCGACGACGACGAGCTCGGGCCGATGACCATGACCGCCCCGGTCGTGCGGCTGTCCGACACGCCGGGGCGCATCCGCTTCACGGGACGCCACCTCGGCGCCGACACGCGCGAGGTGCTTCGCGAGCTCGGCCGCTCGGACGTGGAGATCGACGGCCTCCACGCCGAGGGGGCCGCTTTCCAGGCTTAGCCTGGATCCACCGTTGGCAGCGCGAGGTGACGTCCGAACCTGACGTGAGAATGACCTCCTGAGCAGGCAAGACGGGCTGTATGGGCAGCCGCGGGTCCTGCGCTCAGGAGGTCACCCGTATGGTGACGACCCGAACGGGCGACGGGAAGCGCGCCGGGGGACGACTCGACGGCCTGGAGCTGGCCTTCGACGACGACCGTGCGGTGGCCAATGCGGGGCTGCTGTTGCCCGCGACGCTCGCCGAGCGCCTGGGCATCGAGCGCCTGGCCGACCAGACGATCGACCTGGGCACGCGCCCGGGCGCCGCCTGGCCGGGCCGCAAGGTCATGACCCTGGTGCACTCGATGGTCGTCGGCGGGGACGCGATCGACGACGCCGACGTGCTGCGCACCGGCTCGACCAGGCAGGTCCTCGGTCACCGGGTGATGGCGCCCTCGACGCTCGGGACGTTCCTTCGCGGCTTCACCTTCGGCCACGTGCGCCAGCTCGACCGGCTGGCCGAGGCCGCCCTCGCGCGCGCCTGGGCCGCCGGCGCCGGGCCGGGCGAGGAGCCGATGACGATCGACCTCGACTCGACCATCTGCGAGGTGCACGGCCACCGGAAGGGCGGCGCCAGCTACGGCCACACCCGGGCGCTCGGCTACCACCCGCTCCTGGCCACGCGGGCCGAGACCGGCGAGGTGCTGAACGCGCGCCTTCGCACCGGGCGGGCCCACAGCGCCCGGGGCGCGGTGCGCTTCTGCCAGGAGCTGGCCGGCCGAGTCCGTCGCGCGGGAGCGGCTGGAGCGCTGACGGTCCGGGCGGACTCCGGCTTTTGGTCGGCCAAGATCATCACCGCCCTGCGCCGTCACCGGATCCGCTTCTCCATCACGGTGCGCCAGACCGGCCCGGTCAAGCGGACCATCGCCGCCATCGCCGAGGATGCCTGGGTGCCCATCGACTACCCGGCCCCGGGCATCGCCCAGGTGGCCGAGACCCGCCACGAGGGCGAGCGCCTTGTCGTGCGCCGGGTGCGCCATGAGGCCGACCAGGGCGAGCTGGTTCCCGACTGGCGCCACCACGCCTTCGTCACCGACCGCGACGGGGACGCGCTGGCGCTCGACCTCGACCATCGCCGCCACGCGGTGATCGAGCTGGCCATCCGCGACCTCAAGGAG